>NZ_VIVQ01000003.1 GCF_007829035.1 Rudaeicoccus suwonensis | reverse complement strand
CGTCCTCCAGGCGCAGTCGCTCCTGGGGGTACAGCGGGGTGAGCTTGGAGAACTCCACGCGCTCGCGCGCCTGCTCCGGCTGCATGCCGTTGACCGTGTCGACGCGGACGAGCGCGTTGAACTTCTGGCGCGTCGGCAACTGCTCGCCCTCACGCAGCGCACGGATCGCGCCGGTGATGGCATCGCCCTTGCGCATGCCGTTCTTCTTGACCATGTTGAGCGGCACGTAGACGTCGTTGGGGCCGGCGAGGTATCCGCTGGTCCGCACGAAGGCGTAGTTGTCGAGCACGTCCAGGATGCCGGCCACCGGCACCAGGACGTCGTCCTCGCGCACGGCGACATCGACATCGCCGAAGTCGTCCGCGCCGCGGCCACGGCCACGCTTGCGGTCCCGGCCACGCTGCCGACGGCGACCACCCTGGCGGCTGTCGTCGTTGTTCCAACGGTCGTTCCCCTGGCCGTCGCGGTCATTGCCGTTGCGGTCATTGCCGTTCCGGTCATTGCCGTTCCGGTCATTGCCGTTGCGGTTGCTCTGACGATCGTTGTTGTTCGACCGGTCACTGCCTTGACGGTCATTGCCCTGACGATCGTTGCGGTCGTTGCCGTTGCGGTTGTTCTGACGGTCATTGCCGTTGGAACGATCACCGCCGTTGTAACGATCGCTGCCATTGCGATCGTTACGACGCTGACGAGGCTGACCCTGGTGCGACTCGTCGCCGGACTCGGCCTCGGACCGATCGCTGTCGGACCGGTCGGCGGCGGTGTCGCGACGCTCGTCGCGCGCCGGAGCGACGACGTGGCCGTCGTCCGACTCCCGCGCCTGTGCGGGAGCGGTCACCTGTTCGGCCTGCTCGGCCGGGGCGACGACAGCTGACCCCGCACGGCGCGACGCGCGACGCGCCGGGGCGGCAGCAGTCGTGTCTGTCGTGGCCGACTCAGCCTGGGCGGCGGAGGGCGCCGTGCGGCTCGAACCGCTCTCGCCACGCTCGCGGATAGCCGTGAGCAGGTCGCCCTTGCGCATCTTGGAGGTGCCGCTGATGCCCATCGTCGCTGCGAGCCGCTTGAGCTCGTCCAACTTCATGGTGCTGAGGCTGCCTCGAGAACCCTGCGAACCCGTTTCCTGGGGCGCTGCGAGTTCAGTGGTTTCCGTCACGAAGGTTCCTTCCCCCTCGTTGTGCCGACTGACTGTCGGTCTTCTTTTGGGGTTGTGCACTACAACTCCGGATCGAGCAAATGATGTGGGATCCGGCCTCATTCACGTGCGCAGAAACTGTCGACGTGACCTGAGAGTGATGCATCGGACGAGCCGGAACATATGTGTCTCGCGGCTCACCATCTGATCGATGCGGCCTCCAACCTACACCGTGGATGCGACCGAACGCGAAACGACTCGCACACCGGCGTCGGCGACGCCAGGCGTCAGCACGCGCCATTCGTCAGTCAGTTCGGCAATCGGGTCCGCGTGGTCGGTGGTCGACAGCACCAGAACTGCGGGACCGGCGCCCGAGATCGTGGCCGCGTGACCCTGCTGGCGCAGTCGATCGACCAGTTCCATGCTGCGCTCGTATGCCGGTCGCCGCGCCTCCTGGTGCAGCCAGTCCCGCGTGGCGGGCAACAGCAGTTCCGGCGAACGGGTGAGCGCCTCCGTCAGCAGTGCAGCACGACCCGCGGTCGATGCCGCAGCCGACAGAGGGACGGAGGCACCGAGAGCAGCTCGCGCCTTGTCGGTGGACAGCGTCGCTGCCGGCACGAACAGCACCGGCCGGATCTGCGGGTGCAGCGCCGGTCGGATGGTCTGCCAGCCACGGCCGTGATCGTCGGCCCACGAGATCGTGCATCCGCCATACACACTCGCCGAGGAATTGTCCGGATGGCCCTCGGCATCGGCAGCGAGCCGGTTGATCAGCGCCAGGGATTCCGCGTCGTCGATGTCCTCCTGCACCAGCGCCAACGCCATCGCCATACCTGCCACGATCGCCGCGGCCGACGAGCCGAGCCCGCGTGAGTGGGGGATCTCGTTGCGGCAGTGCAGTCGCAGGCCCTTTGGCGGGGTGAGATCCAGGGCCGCCCACATGATGCACGCGGAGCGCCACACGAGATGGCCGTCGTCCACCGGCACCTCCCCTGCGCCGTGTCCTTCAACCGTGATCTGGAGTTCGTCGCCGGTCACGGTGGCCTCGACGTCGTCATACACACCGAGCGCGAGACCGATGGAGTCGAAGCCGGGCCCCAGGTTCGCACTGCTGGCAGGCACGCGCACCGAGACCGAGCGTCCAGGCGAAAAGTGTTGCAAAGACACCGGTTTCAGCCTTCCAGCTGCAACACTCGCGCTGCAGTCACCGCGTCGACGGGGATGCGTGTCGGCTGCAGATCAGAACCGTCGGCGGCCTTCAACGCCCACTGCGGGTCCTTCAGGCCGTGTCCGGTGACGGTGCAGACCACCGTGGCGCCGGCCGGCACCTGGCCGCGCTCGTGCATGAGCAACAGTCCCGCGATGCTGGCCGCCGAGCCCGGCTCGACGAAGACACCCTCGCGGCTGGAGATGAGGCGGTGTGCGTGCAGGATCTGCTCGTCCGTGACGGCGTCGATCAGACCGTCGGATTCCTCGCGTGCTGCGATCGCCTGCTCCCACGAGGCCGGATTGCCGATGCGGATCGCGGTGGCGATGGTGTCCGGCTCGTCGATGGGGTGGCCCTTGACGATCGGCGCGGCACCGGCAGCCTGGAAGCCCCACATGCGCGGCCGCTTGGTCGCGTGCCCGTCGGAACCCGTTGGCAGTTCAGCGGATTCGCGGTAACCCTTCCAGTAGGCCGTGATGTTGCCGGCATTGCCGACAGGCAGGCAGTGGATGTCCGGCGCATCGCCCAGCACGTCGATGACCTCGAAGGCGGCGGTCTTCTGCCCCTCGATGCGCGCCGGATTCACCGAGTTCACCAACTCGATCGGGTAGGCCTCGCCGAGCTTGCGGGCCAGCGTGAGGCAGTCGTCGAAGTTACCGTCCACCTGCAGCAACTGCGCGCCGTGCGCGAGCGCCTGACTCAGCTTGCCCATCGCGATCTTGCCCTCGGGCACGAGCACCCCGCAGGTCATACCCGCCTTGATGGCGTATGCCGCTGCCGAGGCGGAGGTGTTGCCGGTGGAGGCGCAGATGACCGCTTTGGCTCCGTGCTTGGCCGCCATCGAGATGGCGGTCGTCATACCGCGGTCCTTGAAGCTTCCGGTGGGATTCATCCCCTCGAACTTCACAAGGACATTCGCGCCGACGAACTCGCTCAGGTGCTCCGCTGGGATGAGCGGCGTGCCGCCCTCGCCCAACGTGACGACCGGAGCCCCGGCCAGCATCGGCAGGCGGTCGGCATACTCGCGGATCACGCCGCGCCACTGGTGCGCCATCTACATTCCCTCCACACGAAGCACGGATGTGACGGCGTGCACGTCGTCCAGCATCCGCAATTGATCGACGGTGCGGGCCAGCGCCGCATCCGATGCCCGATGGGTCACGATCTCCAGCATGGCCAGGCCGTCGCCTGACCGGCGCACACCCTGCCGCATGCTCTCGATCGAAACTCCTTGTTCGCCAAGCACATTCGCGACCTGGGCCAGCACACCGGGGCGATCGAGGACGTCGAGACGGACGAAGTAACTGGTCTGTGACTGGGCGATCGGCAGCAGCGGCAGGTCGGCGTATGCCGATTCGCCCGGCCCGTGACCGCCGTCCAACCGATGCCTGGCCGCCTGCACCAGATCGCCTAGCACGGCCGAGGCGGTGGGTTCGGCACCCGCGCCCTTGCCGTAGAACATCAACTGGCCGGCGAGCTCGGTCTCGACGAAGACAGCGTTGAATGCCTCACGGACTGAGCCCAGCGGGTGCGAGCGGGGAACCAGCGTCGGGTGGACCCGTGCGCTGACGCCTTCGTCGGTGCGTTCGCAGATCGCGAGCAGCTTGACGACGAGTCCGATCTTGCGGGCCGCACGGATGTCCTCGGCAGTCACGCCCATGATTCCTTCGCAGTACACGTCCGGCGTCGCGACGCGGGTGTGGAAGGCAAGCGATGCCAGGATCGCGGCCTTGGCCCGCGCGTCATACCCCTCGACGTCAGCGGTCGGGTCCGCTTCGGCATACCCCAACTGCTGCGCCTCGGCCAGCACGTCGTCCAGAGCCGCACCGGTGCGGTCCATCTTGTCGAGGATGAAGTTGGTGGTGCCGTTGACGATGCCCATCACCCGGCGGACGCTGTCGCCGGCCAGTGATTCACGCAACGGCCGCAGCAGCGGTATGGCGCCGGCCACCGCCGCCTCGTAGGACAGATCCACCCCGCGGGCATCAGCCGCCTCGAACAACTGCGGGCCGTCCTCGCCGAGCAGCGCCTTGTTGGCGGTGACGACGCTGGCGCCGTGCTCGATGGCACGCAGCAGCAATGAGCGTGCCGGCTCGATGCCGCCCATGAGTTCGACGACCAGATCCGCGCGCTCGACCAATGACTCTGCATCGGTGGTGAAAAGACTTGCATCCACGCCGGATTCGGGCCTCGGCCGGGTGATGTCACGCACAGCTACGCCGGTGATCTGCAGCGGCGCACCCACCCGCGCCGCCAGGTCGCGCGCGTCGTCGTGCAACCGGCGCGCGACCGCGCTGCCGACGACGCCACAGCCCAGGAGGGCCACCTTCAGGGGTTCGGTCATGTCACTCGCCTTCCAGAGCCAGCAGATCATCGACGGTCTCGCGGCGCAGCCAGGTCGTCACGCCGGCCCTGCTCACAGCGAGCACGGGCGGCCGCGGCACGTGGTTGTACTGGCTGGCGAGGGACCGGCAGTAGGCGCCGGTCGCCGCCACCGCGAGCAGATCGCCTGCGGTGACGTCGTCCGGCAGTTGCGCGTCCCGCACGACGATGTCGCCGGACTCGCAGTGCTTGCCGACCACACGCGACTGCGCGGTGTCCTCGGAGCCGGGGCGATTCGCCAAGGCAACGGAATAGTCGGCCCGATAGAGCGCCGGCCGTGCGTTGTCGCTCATGCCGCCGTCGACGGACACATAGGTGCGCACGAGGTCGTCGCTCACCACCACCGGCTTCACAGTCCCGACCTCGTAGATCGTGATGCCCGCCGGACCGACGATCGCGCGACCGGGTTCGATCGACACCCGCGGCAGCGGCATACCGGCCGACTCGCACGCGTCGGCGACGATCGCGGCGAGCTGGCGAGCCATGTCACGCACGCTCAGCGGGGTGTCGGTCGGCAGATACGCGATGCCGAAACCACCGCCGAGGTCGAGTTCGGGCAGCGTGACACCGTGCTCGCGAGCCACCTCCAGCTGCAGCCCGATGAGCCGCTGCGCAGCAACGCGGAAGCCTTCGGACTCGAAGATCTGCGAACCTATGTGTGAATGAAAACCCAGCAACTGCAACGAATCCGCGTGTTCGAGGATCGTGCCGACGGCGCGCGAGACCTGACCACCGGCGAGGCTGAAGCCGAACTTCTGGTCCTCGTGCGCGGTGGCGATGAACTCGTGCGTGTGCGCCTCGACGCCGGTCTTGACGCGGATCATCACGCCGACGGTCAGACCGCGAGCCTGGGCAGCCGCCGCGATGCGGTCGATCTCCTCGAACGAGTCGACGACGATCCGGCCGACGCCGTAGTCGAGTGCAGCGGCGATCTCTGACTCCGACTTGTTGTTGCCGTGCATGCCGATGCGCTCACCCGGGAAGCCGGCCTTGCGAGCGACCGCCAGTTCGCCGCCGGTGCAGACGTCCAGTCCGAGGCCTTCGGCGTCGATCACCCGCACCAACTGCGAGCACAAGAACGCCTTGCCCGCGTAATACACGTCCGCAGTCGTCCCGATCGCGCCGAATGCCGCCGCGAATTCCTCGCGCAGTTCCGCCGCGCGAGCGCGCAGATCGTCGACATCCATCAGGTATGCCGGAGTGCCGTACTCGCGGGACAGGTCCTGCAGCGCCCGGCCGTGCAGCGCAAGGCCGCCGGCCGGAGTCGTCGTCAGTCCGGTCGGCCAGACGTGGTCGACACCGGTCGATGCGGCCGTATCGCGGGTGGTCACGCGCACACGATACGGGCGCGCCGGATGCGGCATACCGAACAGTCCGCCGGATGGAAGGCGACCGGCGGCCAATTCGGGAGCACACGAGCTGCCTGGTAACGTTGCGCCGCGCGGCGAAGGCCGTACGCCCTCGTAGCTCAGGGGATAGAGCACCGCCCTCCGGAGGCGGGAGCGCAGGTTCGAATCCTGCCGGGGGCACCACCCACATCACTCAGCCACGGGTGGTCTGACGGCCGCGGACCGCTGAGGTCACACAAAACATGCAGTCGTCCGCGTCGATCGCCAGGTCGCTGGTGCTCGCGCGACCAGCTGTGCTCATCGCGGCCGCCGTCTGTGGATCGATGGGCGCTGACCTTCCCATCGGTTCACCGTGCCGACACGAATCCTGTTCACATCGGCGCCGTTCGGTCTGATGCGGAACCGCTTCCCCGACCGGTTATCGTGGTGTCCTTGACAGCTGTCAACCAGTTCCGCGGAACACCCGTCACACCGCTGATTTCCTTGCTTAGATAAGCGGAAAGTCGCGCCCGACCGTCAGAACGAAGCACGTACCTTGAACTCCGGCTCCACCTCCAGCACGCTCCAGCGACGCCCGTCGGCGTTGCTCGCAGCGGCTACTCCCCTGCTCGCAGATCTGCCCACCGAACTCGCACGCACCGTCAGCGAACAGATGCAGATCCCCCAGCCTGATCTGCTCGTGGCGTGGCCGATCGACATCGCCCAGACCGTCGAGATGCTGCTCGACGGGATCGCCTTCGGAGACGTCTCGGCGACGACCGAGCCGGACAACATCTTCGAACAACTCGGCGCAGCCAGCCTCGAGCTCCACATGTCCCTCTCCGACCTGGTCGCGTGCGTCCGCATCGCTTTCCGGGTGGCCCTCAAGGCGGTTCTCACGGCGGTCAGCGAATCCGTCGCAGATCTGCGGCCCGAGGAGACCGTCGGGCTGGTCGAGCACATCAGCGATTTCACCGAGGCGGTCGTGGCTGCCACCACCCGCGGCTACGAGCACCAACGTGCAGAGGCCGGCGGCGGGCTCAGCCGTCAGCAGCGCGAATTCGGCGCTCAGCTGTTGTTGTCGGCGGACTCTGGTCGCCTGCACGACGCGGCGGAGGCTGCGGGGTGGGCCACGGACTCGTTCGCTGTTGCGATCGTCGCCGACCGCAGTAACGCCGAGCGCATTTCCATGGCCATGGGTGGCCGCATCGGCTGGGCCGAGCGCAGCGACGACATCATCGTCGGCGTCGAGATCAGTCACGGCAAGGTCGCCACGCACCTGCGGCGCAAACTGGCCGGCATCCGCTGCGCGGTCGGGCCGGCTTTCCCGATCGAGGAGTTCCCGTCCTCAGCACGTATGGCGGGCACCGCGGCTCTCACCGAACGCCAGCCCAACGGGCCGGTCTTCGCCGACGACATGCTGGCCAGCATCGTCTGCGACGCAGACCCCCAGGCACGTGCCGCGCTGCGGCGCAAGCATCTCTACCCGCTGGACGAACTCCCCGCCGAGCAACGCGACATGCTGCTGACGACGCTGCGTTCCTGGCTGCTGCACTGGGGCCGTCGGCCCGACGTGGCCAAGAGCCTGCATGTGCACCCACAGACGGTCAGTGGTCGCATCAACCGGCTGCGCGACCTGCTCAGCGACGACCTCGACGACCCGATGACGCTGGTCGAACTGCAGCTGGCGCTCGCGTAGTCGCAGCAGCGCGGTCGGGTCGTCCGGTCGATTCCACTCGCACTGGCGCAGCCCCGCCGCCCCTATCGCTGTGTCGCGTCCGTGACCTCACCGACGAGTTCCTCCAGCACGTCCTCCAGGAAGACCACCCCTCGGACCTCACCGTCCGGGTCGACCACCCGGGCCAGGTGCGCGCCGGTCCGCTGCATGGTGAGCAACACGTCCTCGACCTCGTCGCCAGGGCCGACTGTGGCCAGTCGACGGATCCGCTTGGGCGGGACCGGCTCGGCATACGCCTCATCGGTGGCGTAGAGCACATCCTTCAGGTGCAGGTATCCGGCGATCACCCCTGCGCGGTCGAGCACCGGGTAGCGCGAGAAGCCACGCTTGGCCACCAACCGCTCGATGTCGGCCGGGGTGGCGCCGACCTGCAGAGCGATGAGTTCGTCGACCGGCACGGCGACATCGGCGGCCACCCGGTCGGTGAACTGCAGGGCACCTTGAACCCTGGCGCGTTGCTGGGCCGGCAACAGACCCTCGCGGTGCGACTCGGCGACGATGATCTCCACCTCCTCCGCGGAGAAGGTGGAGGCGGCCTCGTCACGAGGTTCCACGCCCATCCGTCGGACGGCGAACTTGGCGATGGCCTCCACCAGCGAGATGACCGGTCGCAGCAGTCGGGTGATCTCCAGCAGCGCCGGTGCGAGCACGAGTGCAGCGCGGTCGGGGCCGGCAATGGCCAGATTCTTCGGCACCATCTCGCCGATGACCACGTGACAGTAGGCCACGAACAGCAACGCCAGGATCAGCGCGATCACGTCACTGGCGTCCTCAGGCAGACCCGCCGCGTGCAGCGGAGACGTCAGCAGGTGGTGTATAGCGCTCTCCGCGACCGCACCGAGCAGCACCGAGCAGACCGTGATACCCAACTGGGCGCAGGCGAGCAGCGAGGCGACATTCTCCAGCGCATCGAGGCACAACTTCGCACGACGCGATCCGGCGGCTGCGAGCGGCTCGAGTTGCGAGCGCCGCGCAGTCATCACCGCGAACTCGGCGCCCACGAAGAAGGCGTTGCCGAGCAGGCACAGCAGCGAGAGCCACAGACTCATGCGCGTTCCTCCTGCTCGGCGTCCTCGACGGGCGGCACTGCGGCGATGCGAACGCGATCGACACGCTGGCCGTCCATCGAGACGACTCGCAGCGTCCAGCCACCGGCCTCGACCTCGTCACCGACCTGCGGGACGCGTCCCACCGACTGCATGATGAAGCCGCCGACGGTTTCGTAATAACGCCCCTCGGGCACCTCGGCACCGATCCGGTCGCGCACCTCGTCGGGGCGCCACAGCCCCGGCACCGTCCACGAGCCGTCCGGCAGCAGCCTGCTCGGATCGGACACGCGGTCGTGCTCGTCACTGACCTCGCCGACGATCTCCTCGATCACGTCCTCCAGAGTGACCACACCGGAGGTGCCGCCATACTCGTCGACCACGATCGCGAGCTGAAATCCGTTGGCACGCAACAGAAGCAGCAACGGGTCGAGACCGATCGTCTCGGGGACCAGCACAGGGTTGATCATCAATGCGGTCACCGGCACGTCGGTGCGCCGGTCCTGTGGCACAGCGATCGCGCGCTTCACGTGCACGACGCCGAGCACTTCGTCCCAGTCGGCACCGATGACCGGGAACCGCGAATGACCCGTGCGCCGCGCGAGGTCGACGGCGTCGGCAGCTGTCGCAGCGCGTTCGAGGTGATCGCACCGCACACGAGGGCTCATCACGTCGGCGGCGGTGCGCTCACCGAAGTCGAGCGACCTGGTCAGCAGCCGGGCCGTGCCCTCCTCAAGGACGCCCGCTTCGGCCGATCTGCGCACCATCGCCGACAGCTCTTGCGGAGTGCGCGCAGCGCTGAGTTCTTCCTGCGGCTCGATCCCTAAGACGCGAAGGACGGCATTGGCGGATCCGTTGAGTACGACGATGAGCGGCTTGGTCACCGCGGAGAACACACGCACCGGTCCGGCGACGATCTTGGCCACCGGCAACGGCGCCGAGATACCGAGGAACTGCGGCACCAGTTCGCCCACGACCATCGAGAACAGCGTGGCGATGACCAGCGCCGCCGCTGTCGACACCGCGTCCGCCGCAGTCGACGACATACCTGTCGAGCCGAGTGGATCCGAGAGCAGCGCACCCAGCGAGGGCTGCACCAGATACCCCAGGATCAGCGTGGTGAGCGTGATGCCGACCTGGGAGCCCGACAGTTGGGTGGACAGGCTGCGCAACGACCCCAGCACAACGGCCGCGCGGGTGTCACCCGCATCGACGGCGCGCTGCACCTGTGGCCGGTCGAGGGCGACGAGGCTGAATTCGGCGGCGACGAAGATGGCCGTACCGACGGTCAGGACCACACCGGCGAACAGGAGTAACCAAGGGATCATGTCGGCGTCAATGGTGACACGTTGCCAGGCGTGGATGCGCCCTCCGTCGCAGCCGGCGGTGGATGACGCAGCGATCCGACTGATCTGTGCCGTATGACGTTAGCCTCGTGATCATGCTCGCTGCCTACGCCGCCACCGTGAACTCGCAGGATCCGCTGAGCGCACTCGAGGTCGGTGACATCGAAGCCCCACAGACACCCTCGGACTGGGAGACCGTGACCCTGTCCGCCGCCGCCTTGAACCACCACGACGTCTGGTCGCTGCGCGGTGTCGGCCTGCGCGAGGACCGCCTGCCGATGGTGCTCGGCTGCGATGGTGTCGGCACCACCTCCGACGGCGAAGCGGTCGTGCTGCACTCGGTGATCGCCAGCCCGGGGTGGGACGGCGACGAGACACTTGATCCGCGGCGCACACTGCTGTCCGAGCTGCACCCCGGCACGCTGGCCGAACGCGTTCGTGTGCCGCGGCGCAACCTGGTGCCTCTGCCCGACGGAATGAGCGTCGAACATGCGGCGTGTGTGTCGACGAGCTGGCTCACGGCATACCGGATGGTGTTCGTGCAGGCCGGAGTTCGCCCCGGTGACACGGTGCTGGTGCAGGGCGCGGGAGGTGGCGTCGCGACCGCGGCGGTGCAACTCGGTGCGGCGGCCGGCCTGCGGGTCTGGGTGACCAGCCGTGACGAGTCCAAGGGTGAGCGCGCGGTGCAGATCGGTGCCGACCGGGCCTTCGCCAGCGGTGAACGACTGCCCGGCAAGGTGGACGCAGTCATCGAGACCGTCGGCGCCGCCACCTGGTCGCACTCGATCCGATCACTGAAGCCGGGCGGCACCGTCGTCATCGCCGGCACCACCTCCGGACCTGAGCCCGAGAGCGCCGAACTCACCCGGATCTTTTTCCAGCAGATGCGGATTCAGGGATCCACCATGGGCACCCGCGCCGAGCTCGGTCAGCTGCTCAGCTTCATGGCCGACAAGGGCATCGAGCCGGTCATCGACTCGGTGCGACCGCTTGCCCAGGCGAGGTCGGCGTTCCAGGCGATGATCGACGGCGACGTCTTCGGCAAACTCGTCGTGACGATGCGCTGACACGGCACGCCCGGACTCAGCGCTGGTTGAGGTCGTCGATCGTCCGCTGAGCCAGGATGATTGCATCCATCACCTGATCTCGGATCGCCTCCGACGTATGCCGATCGCGGTAGACGCGCCGAGCGGCCTGCCGGAGCGTATTGACGGCGCGCTCGAAGTCGGCGGCGTGTTCGCCATACCTCGCTCCGAATGTCGTCCAGTCCGGCTCCGCCGAGATCGGTTGGGCCGTTCGTCGGGCTTCGCGAGCCGCGGCTTTCAGCTCCGCCCGCAGGTCGGCGGCGCTGTCCTTGACGCGCGAGCGCACCTCGTCGGCCAACTGTGCGACCGAACGATCGAGGTCGTCTTCGAGGTCGCCCATGTCACCGCTGCGTTGCGCGACTTCGGCCTGACCGGCCTCGGTGAGGGTGTAGGTCGCCTTGCGACCGTCGTCGCTACGGCTGACCAGACCCTCCTCCTCGAGCTTGGCCAGACGGGGATACACCGTCCCCGCGCTCGGCGTGTAGAGCCCGTTGAACCTCGCCTCCAGATCGCGCATGATCTCGTAGCCGTGATGCGGCCCCTCTGCCAGCAGCGCCAACAGGTACAGGCGCAACTGGCCGTGCGCGAACACCGGGCTCATGAATCCTCCTTCACCAGGTTCGGACCACCGGTGCCTTCCACCACGCTCGGCGCACGCAGGACGACCACGTCGCCGGACACCGACGATGCCTTGAGCCGCAGGCTCTCGTCGCCCTCGACCACGCTGCCGCCCCGCCGGCCGAGTCCCCCGCCGAGTTCACGCCCGTCGACCACCGCCGCGCCGCTCATCGTCGAGACCGACACGTTGAATCCATGACCGGCGGGGATCCGGACGGTCACGTCGCCGGAGACTGACGTCGAGTCGACGCTGACCTGGTCACTGCCCAGATCCGCGGTGATGTCACCGGACACGGTGTTGAACTTCACCGGGTCGAGGCGGCTGTCCTGGATCGTGATGCTGCCCGACACCGTCTCCGCTTTCAGACTGCCCGTGAGGCCACGGCCCTCGAGCGATCCGGACACGGTATGAGCCTTGATGTCACCGTCGATGTCGTCGATCGTCAGGTCCCCGCTGACGGTGTTCACCTTTGTCTTCGAATGCAATCCGCTGACGACGGCATCGGCGCTGACGGTGGACACGGTGGCTGTCGCGTCCTGGGGGACCGACAGCGAGATGCGCGCTCTGGCGCGATGATTGCCCGACCCCAGGCTGCGCAGAGCTTCCCAAAGGCCGCCGCCTGTGCTGGGCACGTGGGCGACTCGCAGGGTCTGACCGTCCCAGGTGATTTCCAGCGGACGGCCTTCGACCTCGTGCACCTCCAGCCGCGCCGTGGGCGAGTCGTCGTGGGTCACGACATCGATGTGACCGGCAATCAAGCCGACGTCGAGCGCGCGAACCCGCTCTCCCTCGCCTCCGACATCAAGCACCTTGGGTTCACTGACCTGCCATGACTCGGACATTCCGCCTCCTGAAGAATTCGCGACATATCGCGTTTGCAAAAGACACGATATGTCGCGTCTGTGGCGCCGTCAACCGGTTGCCGCGAAGTGCATGGAAACGTGAGGCCCGACTGATAAAGTTCAGTCGGACAACTGACCGGAATGTGGGGGCATCGCGTGGCGCAATCTCCCACGACGACCGCCGGACTCAACGTTGCCGCCACATCGCGAGCCGACTGGCGCACCAAGATCGAGTTGGCAACAAGGTTGTGCGACCTGACAGCCATCGCCATAGCCATGACCATGGCGGTACTCGTCCGCTTCGGCTCCACCGAACATGCCCCCGTCTACGGATTGACCTCGGTGGACTACACCAGTGCTTCGCTCGCGCTGATCATCGCGTGGATGGTCAGCCTCCACGCGGTGCAGGCGTACCGGCCCGAGCTCATCGGCGTGGGTGCCGACGAATACGCCCGGGTGCTTCGGGCGACGTTCTGGACATTCGGCGTAGTGGCCATCGTCTCGATGATCTTCAAGCTCGACATCGCCCGCGGGTACCTCGCGGTCGCTCTGCCGACCGGTCTGGTGCTGCTCCTGCTGGAACGCGCCCTATTGCGGTATGTCGTGGTCCGCAAGCGCGTGCGCGGCAAGTTGAGCGAACGAGCGCTGATCATCGGGGCAGCGCCGGAGGTGCGCCGCGCGGCCCGCGCCATACGTCGCAATCCGGCTGCCGGTTATGTCGTCCACGCGGTGTCGGTTGCGAGCGCCGATGGCCCGGATTTCGAACTCGCCGACGGGCAACGCATCGTGAACATCGGCCCCATCATCGACGCGGGGGCAGCGGCATACAGCGTTGGGGCGGATGTCCTGATCGTGGCGGGACAGTCGACGGTGCGCCCGCGAGAGATGCGGGAGTACGGCTGGCAACTCGAAGGCACTCCCATCAAGCTGGTGCTCGCGAGCTCGATGATCGATGTCGCGGGCCCCCGGATCCACCGGCGGCCCATCGAGGGGCTGCCGCTGATGGCGGTGGAGTCCCCGCACTATGCCGGCACGAAGTTCCTGGTCAAACGGACGATGGACGTCGTCCTCAGCGGGCTGGCGCTGATCGTTCTGTCACCCGTCTTCGCCGCGATCGCCATCGCCATCCATCGCGAGGACCACGGCCCGGTGATGTTCCGCCAGACCCGGGTCGGCATGAACGGCAAGCTGTTCCGGATCACCAAGTTCCGCTCGATGGTGGTCGATGCCGAGGCACTGCGAGCGACGCTGACATCGGATGTGCAAGACGGTGTCCTGTTCAAGCAGCGCAGCGACCCCCGCATCACCCGCACCGGCCGCTTCATCCGGGGATACTCACTCGACGAGCTGCCGCAACTGCTGGACGTCTTCCTCGGCCACATGTCGCTGGTCGGTCCCCGGCCGCCTCTGCCGGAGGAGGTCAGCCAGTATGCCGACCACGTCCGGCGCCGCCTCAACGTCAAGCCTGGTGTGACCGGACCGTGGCAGGTGGGCGGACGATCCAATCTCACCTGGGAGGAAACCGTCCAGAAAGACCTCTATTACGTCGAGAACTGGTCCGTGGTCGGCGACATCTCGATCATGATCCGCACGGTCCGAGCGGTTCTGCAGCGCGACGGTGCGTACTGACCGCTGATACGCAGTTCAAGGCATCCGGTCTGCGAGATAGGCTGATCACAGGATTCACGACTCTCGTGTGCGTCCATCACGCTGAGCCCTGTTTCCGCACTGAACAACAACCTTGCCGGGACGATGCAGCCGGTCGGAACAGCCGCCTCCGGGCACCGATCGATCGGCCGGATCGATACCGTGCCGAATCCCGATGAAAGAGGCGCATTCGCGTGTCACCGCAGTCGTCAGACCCACTCGCGACGTTCGGACCCAACGAGTGGCTGGTGGACCAGCTGTACCAGCAGTATCTCGAGGACAAGAACTCCGTGGACAAGGCGTGGTGGAGTTTCTTCGCCGACTTCCACCCGGAGTCCTCCAACGGCAGCGGTGCGACGACCACGACGAAGACGACCGAGGCGCCGGCCGCAACCAACGGCGCCACCACTCCGACTGCGACACCGGCCGCTCCGGCCAAAGAGTCCACTCCCGCACCAGCTGCGGCACCCGCCACCGACAGTACGCACCGTTCCGTCGCCAGCGAGTCGACGAAGTCGTTGCCCGCGACGATCGACCCGAAGTCCGCCGAGCTGTCCAACGGTCGACTCATCTCCCGCGATGCCGGCAGCGGCGCAGCCCCCTCGGTCGAGCCCGCCGAGGACCAAACCATCCCGTTGCGCGGTGTCGCCGCCCGGATCGTCACCAACATGGAAGCCAGCCTCGAGGTGCCGACCGCCACGAGCGTGCGCGCGGTGCCGGCGAAACTGCTCATCGACAACCGCATCGTCATCAACAACCATCTGTCCCGCAGTCGCGGCGGCAAGGTCAGTTTCACCCACATCATCGGTTACGCCATCCTCAAGGCGCTGACCGTCGTCCCCGACATGAACAACTCCCTGATCGAGGACGACAAGGGCAAACCGAGCCTGGTCAAGCCCGGACATGTCAACTTCGGCCTCGCCATCGACCTGCAGAAGGATGACGGCAGCCGCGCTCTGGTCGTGCCGAGCATCAAGGGCGCCGAGGCGATGGATTTCGCGCAGTTCTGGACCGCCTACGAGGAGATGGTCCGTAAGGCGCGCAACAACAAGCTCACCGTCGACGACTACGCAGGCACCACCATCAGCCTGACCAACCCCGGTGGCATCGGCACTGTGCACTCGGTGCCGCGACTGATGAAGGGCGCGGGCGCGATCATCGGCGTCGGTGCGCTCGAGTACCCCGCCGAGTGGCAGGGCGCCAGCAACGACACGCTCAACCGAAACGCCGTCAGCAAGATCCTGACGCTGACCTCGACCTATGACCACCGCATCATCCAAGGTGCCGTGTCCGGCGAGTTCCTGCGCGTGGTCCATCAGTTGCTGCTCGGTGAGAACGGCTTCTACGACGAGATCTTCACGTCCTTGAAGATTCCGTACGAGCCCATCCGCTGGGTGCAGGACATCGATGTCAGCCACGACGACGACATCAACAAGGTCGCCCGTGTGCAAGAGCTCATTCACGCGTACCGCGTGCGCGGCCACCTCATGGCCGACACCGACCCGCTGGAATACAAGCAGCGCCGGCACGCCGACCTCGACGTCACCAACCACGGACTGACGTTGTGGGACCTCGACCGTTCGTTCGCCACCGGCGGCTTCGGGGGTGAGCCCTTCCTCAAGCTGCGCAAGATTCTGGGCATTCTGCGCGACGCCTACTGCCGCTCGATCGGCATCGAGTACATGCACATCCAGGATCCCGAACAACGTGCCTGGGTGCAGTCCAAGGTCGAGCGCGGTTACGAGAAGCAGTCCTCTGCCGAGCAGTTGCGAATCCTGCGACGCCTGAACGCCGCCGAGGCCTTCGAGACCTTCTTGCAGACCAAGTTCGTCGGCCAGAAGCGCTTCTCCCTCGAGGGCGGCGAGTCGGTCATCGCCATGCTCGACCGGCTGCTGTCGGAGGCTGCCAACGACGGCATGGACGAAGTCACGATCGGTATGCCGCACCGTGGTCGCCTCAACGTGCTGGCGAACATCGCCGGCAAGTCGTACGGGCAGATCTTCCGCGAGTTCGAGGGAAAGCAGGACCCGAAGTCCGTGCAGGGCTCGGGTGACGTGAAGTATCACTTGGGCACCGAGGGCGAGTTCACCTCGGACGAGGGCAACACCACCAAGGTCTACCTGGCGGCGAACCCCTCCCACCTCGAGGCCGTCAACCCCGTGCTGGAGGGCATCGCCCGCGCGAAGCAGGACCGCATCAACCTGGCAGGCACCGCCTTCACCGTCCTGCCGATCCTGATGCACGGCGACGCCGCGTTCGCCGGTCAGGGCATCGTGGCCGAGACGCTGAACCTGTCGCAGTTGCGCGGTTACCGCACCGGCGGCACGATCCACATCGTCGTCAACAACCAGGTCGGCTTCACGACGTCGCCGGGCCAGGCACGCAGTTCGACATACAGCACGGATGTCGCGCGGATGATCCAGGCACCGATCTTCCACGTCAACGGCGACGACCCGGAGGCGTGCGTCGGCGTGGCCGCACTGGCCTACGAGTACCGCCAGAAGTTCCACCGCGACGTGGTCATCGACATGGTCTGCTACCGCCGTCGCGGGCACAACGAGGGCGACGACCCCTCGATGACCCAGCCGATGATGTACAAGCTCATCGAGGCCAAGCGCAGCGTCCGCAAGCTCTACACCGAGGCCCTCATCGGCCGCGGCGACATCTCGGTCGAGCAGGCCGAAGCCGCGCTGAAGGACTACCAGGCGCAGCTGGAGCGGGTGTTCGCCGAGACCAAGGCCGCCAAGGCCGAAGTGGCGGCTCCCTCGAGTCCCGACAGCTCGGCCGGCACCGACGCCGAGGGCCACGGCGGTCTGGAGCGCCCGTCGGCGCAGCAGGAGGACGACGAGCGCGCCGACGGCAGCGCGACCGACACCGCCATCAGCGACACCGCGCTGCTCACGATCGGTGACACCTGGGTCAAGCCGCCGGAGGGCTTCACGGTCCACCCGAAGCTGGCCAAGCTGATGGAACGCCGCGCGGCGATGGTGCGCGAAGGCGGAATCGACTGGGCCATGGGCGAACTTGCAGCCATCGGCTCCCTGCTCATGGAGGGCACTCCGGTGCGCCTGGCGGGTCAGGACAGCCGCCGTGGCACCTTCGTGCAACGCCACTCCGTGCTCATCGACCACACCAACGGCAACGAGTGGACCCCGCTGCGGTACCTCTCGGCCGACCAGGCGTGGTTCTGGGTCTACGACTCCCTGCTGTCCGAATACGCGGCCATGGGCTTCGAATACGGCTACTCGGTCGAGCGCCCGGATGCGCTGGTCATGTGGGAGGCCCAGTTCGGTGACTTCGCCGACGGCGCCCAGACGATCATCGACGAGTTCATCAGCTCCTCCGAGCAGAAGTGGGCGCAGCGTTCCTCTGTGGTGCTGCTGCTTCCGCACGGCTACGAGGGCCAGGGCGCCGACCACTCCTCGGCGCGCATCGAGAGATTCCTGCAGTTGTTCGCGGAGGACAACCTGACGATCGCCTACCCCTCGACGCCCGCGTCGTACTTCCACCTGCTGCGTCGGCAGGCGGCCGCCCGCCCGCGCAAGCCGCTGATCGTCTTCACCCCCAAGCAGTTGCTGCGGTTGAAGGCGGCGACCTCCGAGCCGGCCGACTTCACTCAGGGCCGCTTCCGTCCGGTCATGAGCGACCACGCAAAGCCGGCACCCGAGCAGGTCACCCGCGTGCTGCTCGCGTCCTCCCGCGTCGTCTACGACCTCGAGGCCGAGCGTGACAAGCGAGGCGACACCACGACCGCGATCCTGCGTGTCGAGCAGTTGGCGCCGATCCCGGCTCAAGAGCTGGCCCAGGAGCTCGCTGTCTACCCGAACGCCGAGATCGTCTGGGTGCAGGACGAGCCCAAGAACCAAGGTGCATGGCCGTTCATGGCGCTCAACCTGCCCGAACTGCTGTCCGAGCAGGGTGAGCAGCGGCCGTTGCGGGTCGTGTGCCGTCCGGCGGCCGCCGCACCTGCGACCGGCTCGAGCAAGCGTCACCAGGCGCAGAACGCCGATCTGATGGCTCGGGCGTTCGACCGCTGATCCACGGCACGTGGATCGATTCCTGATCCGCTGCCGACTGGTATGACGAGCCGCCCGGCCTGGTGCCGGGCGGTTCGTCGTACCAGCACACCGACCCCCGAAAGAGGTGACCCGATGTATTTCACGGACCGAGGCCTGGAGGAGTTGGCCGCGCGACGCGGTGATGAGGAGGTCAGCTTCCAGTGGCTGGCCGACCAGTTGCAGACCTTCGTCGATCTCAACCCCGACTTCGAGGTGCCGGTGGAGCGACTCGCGACCTGGCTTGCCCGGCTGGACGACGAGGATGAGTGAGAATGACCCACGTGAGTTATTCGCACGACGGCACTGAGCCCGATTTCAACCCGAGCGCCAACTTCCAGGTCGCCGAGGGCGAGCGCCGCGTCGGCGTGTGCTTCGTGGGTGACTCTTACGTCGCCGGTCTGGGTGACCCCAAGGCCCTCGGCTGGGTGTCACGGGTGGTCGCTCGCACGCCACACGCCGGCGTCGACCTCGCGACCTACAACCTCGGAGTCCGCGGTCAGAGTTCGACCGACGTGCTCGGCCGTTGGCAGCGCGAGTGCGAGGTTCGGTGGACGTCCTGCAACGAGCGCCGTCTGGTGGTGTCCTTCGGCCTGAGCGACATCGCACAGGGCATGACGACCGCTCGCTCCCGGCTCAACCTCGCCAACATCCTCGACGACGCCTCGAGTTCGGCGATCGCGACCTTCGTCGTGGGACCTGCGCCCACCATCGACGCCGAGACCAACGAGCGACTGCAGGTGCTGGTCGATGCCCAGGCCGATGTCTGCGCCCGGCGCGGTGTGACCTATGTCGACTGCTTCCGCCCGCTGCTCGGCCACGATCAGTGGCACTCCGATCTGGCCGCCGGCGACGGCATGCACCCGGGCCAGGCGGGCTACGGGCTCATCGCCTGGCTGGTGCTGCATGCCGGCTGGCAGCACTGGTTGCAGCTCGACAACTGAGGATCGGCACCGGGCTGCGGAGGCGTCACCTTACGTCGTCGGTGCCTCACTGCGTCGCCAGGTATGCCGCCAGCCGCTCTTGCCACGGCGCAATTCCGAGAGCCGGGTTCGCCTCTGCCACAAGGCAACTGAACTTCGGCCGCGCCACGACACTCGGAAACTCATCACTGGTGCACGGCTGGATGCGCTGCGGATCCTGACCGGTCAACCGCAACACCTCGCGCGCGAAACCACACCACGTCGTGGAGCCGGACCCGGAGCAATGGTGATAACCACCAGCCGCGCCGGAGGTGACGAGTTCGGCGATGCACAACGCCAGATCCGCAGTCCAGGTCGGCTGCCCGACTTGGTCGTCGACGACCTTCCAGGTGTCGCGCTCACCGGCCAGTCGCAGCATCGTCCGCACGAAGTTGGGGCCGTGGGCGCCATACAGCCAGGCGGTCCGCACCACGAGCGCGTCCGGGTGCGCTGCCCGCACCGCCCACTCCCCCGCGGCCTTGCTGCGCCCGTATGCCGACTGCGGCTGCTGCAGTTCGGCCGGATCGTACGGCTTCGTCGCGGCGCCGTCGAAGACATAGTCGGTGGACACGTGCACCAGGCGGGAACCGGCGTCCCGTGTCGCCACCGCGACGTTGTGCGCCCCGGTCGCGTTCAGGGCGAACGCCTCGGCCTCGTGGGATTCCGCATCGTCGACCGCGGTCCACGCCGCGGCGTTGACGACGACGTCGTGCCCCGAGACAGCTGCGCGTACCTGCCCGACGTCGCGGATGTCGCACTCCGCCGAGCCGACCGCTCGCACCTGTTGCCCGCGCCGCTGCAGCAGATCCACCAGGTCGGTGCCGAGCATGCCGCGGCCACCGATGACCAGCCAGCGCACCTCAGGCCCGCCCACCGATGATCGCCTGGTCGGCGTACTTCGCCTCAGCCGCCGCCTTCTGCGGGCGCCACCATTCCTCGTTGGCGCGATACCACTCGATCGTGGCATGGAGACCGGCCGCGAAGTCGCCGTAGCGCGGTGCCCAGCCGAGTTCGGTGCGGAGCTTGGTGGAGTCGATCGCGTAGCGTCGATCGTGCCCGGCCCGGTCGGTGACGTGGTCGTAGTCGCCCGAGTCGCGACCCATCGCGCACAGCAACTGCTCGACGACGGCCTTGTTGCTCTGCTCACCGTCTGCGCCGATGAGATACGTCTGTCCGATGCCGCCGCGGTCGATGATCGCCCACACTCCGGCGTTGTGGTCATCGACGTGGATCCAGTCGCGGACATTGAGGCCGTCGCCATACAGCTTGGGGCGTCCGCCGTCGAGGATGTTGGTGATCTGCCGCGGGATGAACTTTTCGACGTGCTGGCGTGGGCCGTAGTTGTTGGAGCAGTTGCTGATCGTGGCGCGCACACCGAACGACCGCACCCAGGCCCGCACCAGCAGGTCGCTGCCGGCCTTGGTCGCCGAATAGGGGCTCGACGGGTTGTATGGCGTTGCCTCCGTGAAGCGCGCGGGGTCCTCCAGGTCGAGGTCGCCATACACCTCGTCGGTCGACACATGGTGATAGCGAACGTCGTGCCGACGCACTGCCTCGAGCAGCGTGTACGTGCCGACAAGGTTGGTCTGCACGAAGGGCGCCGGCTCAGCCAGGGAGTTGTCGTTGTGCGTCTCGGCGGCGAAGTGCACCACCACGTCGCTGGCGCCGATCAGCCGGTCGACGAGCGGCGCGTCAGTGATGTCGCCCCGAACGATCTTCACCTGCGGGCCCAGACCTGCCAACGAGGCGGGCTCACCGGCATACGTGAAGGCGTCCAACACCACGATCTCGGCCTCCGGCCGGGTCGCTGCGGTGAGGTGGACGAAGTTGCTACCGATGAAGCCGGCGCCGCCGGTGACCAGGATCCGCACGCCGAAACTGTAACCGGCGGCACGATCCTTGACATACGGCCAGTTCATTACGGGTAGTCTCACCGCTCGTGAAGGGGATCATTCTGGCCGGCGGCTCGGGCACACGACTGCACCCGATCACGCTCGGCATCAGCAAGCAGCTCATGCCGATCTACGACAAACCGATGATCTATTACCCGCTGTCGACACTGCTGATGGCAGACATTCGCGACGTGCTGATCATCACCACCCCGCACGACCACGACCAATTCGTCCGCCTGCTCGGTGACGGCAGCCAGTGGGGCATCGACCTGCAGTACGCCGTTCAGCCGACCCCGGGCGGGCTGGCGCAGGCCTTCCTCATCGGCGCCGACTTCATCGGCCAGGATTCGGTCGCACTCGTGCTGGGCGACAACATCTTCTACGGCGCCGGCCTCGGCACCGCCCTGCGCGGTAACGCCGCGCTGACGGGCGGCCACATCTTCGCCTATCAGATCAGCAACCCGAGCGCTTACGGCGTCGTGGAGTTCGACGCATCCGGCACGGTGCTCTCGATCGAGGAGAAGCCCGAGCACCCTCGGTCGAAGTTCGCCGTGCCAGGTCTCTACTTCTATGACAACGACGTGGTCCAGATCGCGAGGGACTTG
The DNA here is from genome assembly GCF_007829035.1 of Rudaeicoccus suwonensis. Classification (NCBI taxonomy): domain Bacteria; kingdom Bacillati; phylum Actinomycetota; class Actinomycetes; order Micrococcales; family Dermacoccaceae; genus Rudaeicoccus; species Rudaeicoccus suwonensis. The sequence continues at coordinate 287,663 of NZ_VIVQ01000003.1, read as the reverse complement.
CAGCCCAGCGCGCGTGGCGAGCTCGAGATCACCGGTGTCAACGAGGCCTACCTGCGGCGCGGCGACCTGCGCGTGACGACACTGCCGCGCGGTACGGCATGGTTCGACACCGGCACCTTCGAGGGCCTCATGGGTGCGGCGCAGTTCGTCCAGGTCATCGAGGAGCGCCAGGGTTACAAGATCGGCTGCGTCGAGGAGATCGCCTGGCGCAACGGGTGGCTGACCGACGACGGCATGGCGCAGCACGCAGCTGCGTTGGCCAAGAGCGGGTACGGCGAGTATCTGCGACAACTGATGGAGGACCGCAGCTGATGCAGATCGACCCCCTCGGCATCACCGGCGCCTTCGTGATCACGCCACGTCAATTCCCTGACGACAGAGGCGTTTTCATGGAAGGGTTCCGCGGCGACAAGCTGGCGGAGCACGTCGGTCACCGCCTCGACGTGATGCAGACAAACGTCTCGGTGTCCTGCAAGGGCGCGGTGCGCGGCATCCACTACGCCGATGTCCCGCCGAGCCAGGCGAAGTACGTCACCGCGGTCAGTGGCGCCTTCATCGACTACGTCGTCGACATTCGGGTCGGTTCACCGACCTTCGGCACGTGGGAGTCGGTGCGGCTGGACACCGAGTCCCGCCGCGCCGTGTATCTCTCCGAGGGCCTGGGCCACTGCCTGGTCAGCCTGCTGGACGACTCGTGCGCGATGTACCTGTGCTCGACGGCATACAACCCGTCACGCGAACACGGCATCAGCCCGTTGGACCCGGACCTCGCACTGACCTTCCCGGCTGGATTGGAGCCGGTGCTGTCGCCGAAGGACACGGCCGCCCCGACTCTGCAGCAGGCACGAGACGACGGCGATCTGCCGCTGTATGACGACTGCGTCGCGTTCATGGCCACCCTGCGCTATTAGCATCAAATACTGATAAAGACCTGAAAATCTTCCCTTATTTTCCAGCGAGAATGGGCGCCGAAGTGCGACGATAGCCGCCGACACGTTCTCACTGGGAAGGAACCCGCGTGCCGTCGCGCTTACCTCCACTCGTCATCGGCGCCGTCAGCAGCGCCGTGCTGCTGTCCGGGTGCGGTGCGACCTCACTGGGCCTCGGCGCGGCCGACGACACGTCCGGCCCCGGCGCAAGCATCTCCAAGCGACTCGCTGCCTTGGTCCCGGCCACCGTCCGGTCCAAGGGGACACTCACCATCGCCACCGATGCGTCATACGAGCCGAACGAGTTCCTGGCCCCGGATGGTCAGACCGTCATCGGCATGGACGTCGACCTGCTGCGCACCGCGCTACAGAAGCTCGGCCTGAAGGCCGACTTCGTCAATGCGAAGTTCGACAGCATCATCACCGGTGTCGTCGGCGGGAAGTATGACCTGGCGACGTCGTCGTTCACCGTGACCGCCGACCGGGAGAAGCAGGTCACGATGGTGAGCTACTTCTCGGCCGGCACCCAATGGGTGACTGCCAAGGGAAATCCCAAGGGGGTCAACCCGCTTCAGCCGTGCGGCCTGTCGGTCGGGGTGCAGACCGGCACGACCCAGGCGGACGAGATCGCCGCCATCAACAAGGACCAGTGCAGATCTCACCCGGTCAAGGCGGTCGTGGAGGACCTGCAGTCCAAGGTCACGACAGACCTGCTGGCCGGCAAGATCGACGCGATGGCCGCCGACTCCCCCGTCGCGCTGTACGCCGTGAAGAAGACCGGCACCAAGCTGCAGGCCGTCGGCAAGATCACGGGTGCTGCGCCATACGGCATCGTCCTGCCCAAGGCACAGACGGACTTCGGCAACGCCATCGCCCAGGCCTTCGCGGCCATGGTCAGCGACGGCAGCTATGACAAGACCCTCGCCAAGTGGGGCCAGGAGAGCGGCGCGGTGGACATGTTCGCAGTGGACCCGGCGGTGGCCTCATGAGCGCCGCGACGACCGAGGAGACTCTGACAGGCGGCGAGGAGCGACCCGGCCGGATCCACGCCCACGGCGTACGGCACCCTTGGCAATGGGTCGCGATGGTCGTCATCGCCGTGCTCATGGCCATGCTGGTGAACTCCTTCGTCACCAACGACAAGTGGGACTGGGCGTTCGTCTACCGGGTCATGGACTACCGGCCGGTGCTCGAGGGGCTGGTCAAGGGCACCATCGTGTGCACCATCGGTTCGATGGTCCTCGGTGTGGTCCTGGGTGTGCTGCTCGCAGTGATGCGGCTGTCGTCGAATCCAGTGCTGCGCGGGGTGGCCTTCGTCTATACGTGGTTCTTCCGCGCTGTGCCGCGCTACGTGCTGCTGGTGATCTTCGGCGTCGGCCTGCTCTACCTCTACCCGCAGCTGCAGTTCGGAGTGCCGTTCAGCAAGGAGCTCGGCAACTTCGTCGGGCTGTCGGACGGTATGACGTTCGCGACTCTCGACGTCAGAACGATCTCCAGCGGCATCATCGTCGGCATCCTGGGCCTGGGCCTGTCGGAAGCGGCATACATGGCGGAGATCGCCCGGGCCGGGCTGCTGTCGGTCGACAAGGGCCAGGACGAGGCGGCCTGCGCGCTCGGCATGAGCCGCGGCACGGCGATGCGCCGCATCATCCTGCCGCAGGCGATGCGCGTCATCGTCCCGCCGACCGGCAACGAGACCATCGCGATGGTCAAGGACACGTCGCTGCTGTCGGCAGTGCCGGTCACGACCGAACTGTTCTTCCAGGCCAACGCGGTCGCCAATTCGACCTACAAGGTGATGCCCGCCCTGGTGGCCGCGCTGCTCTGGTATCTCATCGTGTGCTCGGTGCTGATGGTCGGCCAGAGCTATCTGGAGCGCTATTTCGGACGTGGCTTCGGCGCCACCGGCCCGGACAAGAGCATGCGCGCGAGATTCGCGTCGCTGCGCAGCGGCGGAGGTGGCATGTGATGGCCGGAACAAACGCGCTCGTCCGAGCGATCAACGTTTCCAAGGCCTTTCACGGCAACGAGGTGCTTCGGGGTATCGACCTCGACGTCACGACCGGCGAAGTCGTCTGCTTGCTGGGCCCGAGCGGCTCAGGCAAGACGACCTTTCTGCGGCGCATCAATCAGTTGGAGACCATCGACGGCGGCCGCATCTTCGTCGACGGTGAACTGCTCGGCCTCACCCAGCGGGCCGGCCGGCTGCACCGCCTGTCGGACAAGCAGATCGCGGCCCAGCGGGCTGAGATCGGCATGGTCTTCCAGCGCTTCAACCTGTTTCCGCACATGACCGCTCTGCGCAACGTCATGGAGGCCCCGGTGCAGGTCAAGGGTGTCAAGAAAGCCGATGCCGAGAGCACCGCTCGCGAGCTGTTGGAGCGGGTGGGCCTGGGCGATCGCTGCGACCACTACCCGGCCCAGTTGTCCGGTGGGCAGCAGCAGCGGGTCGCGATCGCCCGGGCGTTGGCGATGAAGCCCAAGCTGATGCTCTTCGACGAGCCGACCTCCGCGCTCGACCCGGAGCTGGTCGGCGAGGTGCTCGACGTGATGCGCGAACTCGCCGACGAGGGTATGACGATGATCGTGGTCACCCACGAGGTCGAGTTCGCCCGGGAGGTCGCCGACACGGTCGTCTTCATGGACGCAGGGGTTGTCGTCGAGACCGGCGCCTGTGCCGAGGTGATCGACAACCCGCAGCATCAACGGACCCGCACCTTCCTGCGACGCATCCTCGCCAACGCCGAGCGTTCAGCTGCGGAGGGGTCGGAGGAGGCGAGCTAGTCTGACGTTCCATGAGATTGGGCCTCGCCGTCGTGCGGGGCCGGTCCATGGAACCGACATACGTCGACGGAGATCGTCTGCTGGTGCTGTATGACGTCGCTCCTCGCGTCGGTCACACGCACGTGGTGCGACTGCCGGACGCTTCCGACGGCCCGCGACCGGTCGCGGTCAAACGGATCACCCGGCCGGACGGCGACGGCTGGTGGGTGGAACGCGACAACCCCGACGAGGGCGTCGACTCCTGGCTGGTTGGCGCGATCCCGGGCAGCGACGTCCTGGGGCGGGTGCTGGTCCGCATCGGCTGGCCGCTTTCGCGGCCGCCGCGGCAACTGACCGACACGCAGCCTCCCGTTGTGCGTCCGCGCCACCGCGAGTGACACCCCGCGCCCTTGGCTCTCGCGAGTGGCGCGCACGAGCCCAAAACCCACCGCCAGTGGCGCGCACGAGCCCCGAATCACGCGATGTGGGGCGCTCTCGTGACACTCGCGTGCCGTGAGAGCCACAACGTGCCACTCGCCCACACCAAGACCACCCCTCCACCCCGCAGCAACCCGAGTGGTGCGCACAAGCCCTTCGCCCACCCCAGTGGCGCGCACGAGCCCAAACCCACCGCCAGTGGCGCGCACGAGCCCCGAATCACGCGATGTGGGGCGCTCTCGTGACACTCGCGTGCCGTGAGAGCCACAACGTGCCACTCGCCCACACCAAGACCACCCCTCCACCTCGCAGCAACCCGAGTGGTGCGCACGAGCCCAAAACCCACCGCCAGTGGCACGCCAGCGCCCAAAACCCACCGCCAGTGGCGCGCACGAGCCCCGAATCACGCGATGTGGGGCGCTCTCGTGACACTCGCGTGCCGTGAGAGCCACAACGTGCCACTCGCCCACACCAAGACCACCCCTCCACCCCGCAGCAACCCGAATGGTGCGCACGAGCCCTTCGCCCACCCCAGTGGCGCGCACGAGCCCCGAATCACGCGATGTGGGGCGCTCTCGTGACACTCGCGTGCCGTGAGAGCCGCAACGTGCCACTCGTGCGGCACGAAGGCCATCCCCGCACAACTCGTGCCCGTCCCGCGCCACTCGCCTACCACCATTGCGCGCGCCATCTACCGTCCGCGCGTGGCCACAACGAGAAGCGCGCGAGTGGCGCGCACGAGCCCTTCGCCCACCCCAGTGGCGCGCACGAGCCCAAACCCACCGCCAGTGGCGCGCACGAGCCCCGGATCGGACTCTGTGGGGGCATGTCGTGACACTCGGGACCATCGCCGGGTCACGACGTGCCACTCGCCCGCATGAAGACCGCCCCTCCACCCCACAGTCACCCGAGTGGTACGCACGAGCCCTTCGCCCACCCCAGTCGCGCGCACGAGCCCAGCGTTGCAGCGCGAGTGCGACAGGTTCGCATGTGCGCCGGGCGCCTGCGGGAACCGCCGCACAAACAGGTAGGTTCGAACCCGTGGGTTGCCGCCCTGGAGTTCCGCCCGACAGGCCGCTTGATCTCAAGTGCACTTCAGGTGACAGGCTCACCGTCATACCGCCGACGAACCACTGAAAGGACCCGCACATGCTTCGCCGTCTCTTCGCCCCCACCATCGAGGTCAGCGCACACTGCGACCTGCCCTGTGGCGTCTACGACCCCGCCCAGGCCCGCATCGAGGCCGAGTCCGTCAAGGCCATCATCGTCAAGGCCAACGACAAGCCCGACGACCTGGACTTCAAGATGCGCGCCACGGTCATCAAGGAGCAGCGCTCCGAGCTGGTCAAGCACCACCTGTGGGTGCTGTGGACCGACTACTTCAAGCCCCCGCACTTTGAGAAGTACCCGCAGCTGCACACCCTGGTCAACGAGGCCACCAAGCTGGCCGGCGCCGGCGGGACCAAGGCGTCCTGGGATGTCGCGACCGCGGACGAGCTGCTGGCCAAGATCGAGGAGATCTCCACGATCTTCTGGGAGACCAAGAAGGCCTGAGGCAGTCAGTCTCGACACGGTGGGGCGGGTGTGCGCACAGCACATCCGCCCCACCTTTTCGTTGCCGCTGAGGTGAGCGGGGCGCCTCAGGAGTGCGGCGCGATCTGGAAGAAATCGAGCGGCGCAGTATGACGTGATGTGCGTCACACGCGGGTAATCTGCAGGTTCAGCCGGTCGTTTCGATCGGCGCCCTACCCGATACCCGTCACTCCTGTCACCCTGAGGCGTCCGCATGGCATTCGACAATCCTGACAAGGCCCCACCGGCCAACACCGGCCTGCTGATCGCCGCCGGCATCCTGCTGGTCATTCCGATGGCCGCGCTCGTCCCGGTCGGGCTCTACTCCAAGATCGACCCCAAGCTCGGCGCGTTTCCTTTCTTCGTGTGGTACCAGATGCTGTGGGTCTTCCTGTGCGCCGGATGCACCAGCCTCGCCTACGTCATCGTCAAGAAGGCGCGCCCGCACGTGGCACTGCCTGCGGAGCCTGAGGGCCGGCACTCGGCCGATCATGGCGTCGCGGTTGCCGAGAAGACCGCATCGCCTGACCCGGCCGATGCGACCGATCTGGGGAAGGACGGCGACCGGTCATGACGACTGCGACACCGGCCCTTGCCGCTCTCGCCGGGAAGGCGAACCCATCGCATCCGAACGACGGCGTCCACGTCGTCGCCCTGAGCATCCTGATCATCGTCTTCGTCGTGGTCGCCGTGATGGGCTTCCTCGCCTCCCGCTGGCGCCGCACAACCTCGATGGACTCCCTGGATGAATGGGGCCTCGGCGGGCGCAGCTTCGGCACCTGGATCACGTGGTTCCTGCTCGGCGGAGACCTCTACACGGCATACACGTTCGTTGCTGTGCCGGCCGCGATGTTCGCCACGGGCGCGGTCGCCGGCTTCTTTGCGGTGCCGTACACGATCGTGGCCTACCCGATCATCTTCTTCTTCATGTCACGGCTGTGGTCTGTGAGCCATCGGCACGGGTACGTCACCAGCGCCGACTTCGTGCGCGGTCGCTACGGCTCGAGGAGTCTGTCGCTGGCCATCGCGATCACCGGATTCGTGGCCACGATGCCGTACATCGCCTTGCAGCTGGTCGGCATACAGGCCGTGCTCGAGGTGGCCGGCATCGGTGGCGGCTCCAACTGGCTGGCCAAGGATGCACCGCTGTTCGTGGCCTTCCTGGTGCTGGCCGCCTACACCTACACCAGCGGCCTGCGAGCGCCGGCGGTCATCGCATTCGTCAAGGACATCCTGATCTACCTGGTGATCATCGTCGCGGTGATCTACCTGCCCTCGAAGGTCGGCGGCTGGGACCACATCTTCCACGCCACCCAGGAGAAGATGGCCACCAAGAATCCCAAGACCGGCAAACCGACCGGGTCACTGTTGGTGCCTCACTCGTCACAGTGGGCCTACGTGACGCTGGCCTTCGGATCGGCGATGGCGTTGTTCATGTATCCGCACTCGATCACCGCCGTGCTGTCGTCGAAGTCGCGCGGCACGATCCGCAAGAATGCCGCGATCTTGCCGGCATACTCCTTCGTCCTGGCGCTGCTCGCGCTGCTGGGTTGGGTCGCCATCGCGGCAGGCACCAAGCCGATCGGCTCGGACGGCAAGCCGAACCCGCAACTGGTGGTGCCGCAGCTGTTCGCCGACCAGTTCCCCAGCTGGTTCGCCGGGCTGGCCTTCGCCGCCATCGCGATCGGTGCTCTGGTGCCGGCCGCGATCATGTCGATCGCCGCCGCCAACACCTTCACCCGGAACATCTACAAGGAGTGGCTCAAGCCGGACGCAACGGTCGCTCAGGAGGCAAAGGTCTCCAAGCTGGTCTCGCTGGTGGTCAAGGTGTTCGCGCTTGGTTTCGTGCTGACGATGGACAAGCAGAACGCCATCAACCTGCAGTTGCTGGGCGGCATCTGGATCCTGCAGACCTTCCCGGCGATCGTCATCGGGCTGTACACCCGCTGGCTGCACCGCTGGGCGCTGCTTGCCGGCTGGGCCGTCGCAATGGTCTACGGCACCTACAAGGCGTATGGCGTTTCGTCGCCTGCCACCAAGCACTTCGGTGGATCCAACGCGGTGATCCCGATCATCGGCAAGCTCGGCTACATCGCGCTGACCGCAGTCGTGATCAACGTGGTCATCGCAGTGGTGCTGACGGCGCTGCTACGCGCGGTCAAGGTGCCGGCGGGGGCCGACGAGACCGTCGCCATCGACTACTTCGTCGACGAGGACGACCCACGGGCGCAGCGCTACGACCCGAACCCATTCGACGAGGAGTCGATCGCCGCCGACAGCGTCGGTCGACACAAGGCGTCACCCGCCTGAGCGCAGGCGGCTGAAACCGCGCTGTATGACGCTGCGCCCCTGTCGATGTCATGTATCGGCAGGGGCGCAGCGTCATACCTGTCGGAGGAAGGTCATGCAGCCTCAAGGCTCCGAATCGGCACGAGGACTCACGCGTCGGCAGTGACCCGAGCCAGCAGATCGAGCACGGTCGGGTCGTACTCGTATCCGAGGCCCAGTGTCAGACGCTCGATGGCGACATCACGCAACGCCGGATCGCCACCGGTGAGATCCTCGAAGGCATTGCAAACCTTGATGATCCGGCTCGCGATCGGCACATCTTCACCGCGCTCGCGCACGTTGCGATACTGCGTGGCCTGCGCCTGCATGATGTCCGCCACGCCGTCGAGGACCTCGGTGCGCCGCACGATGTTGGTGCCTTCCTCGGCGATGCTGCGCTGATCCGACGGTGCCACGTCGATCGTCGATCCGCCGGGGATCGGCGAGGCGAGCGAGACCTGGCCGATGTCGTGCAGGAGGGCGGCATCTTCGAGTTCGGCGAGTTCCTTGTCGCCCAAGTGCAAGAGTCGGCCGATCTTCTTGCTGAGCGCTGCTACTCGCGCGGCGTGACCACTCGGGGTGTAACCCGCGACATCCGTGAGCATCGACAGCGCAGCAATTGTCTGCCTGCGGGTGTCGATGACTGCGGTCTGCTGACGCATCGCGAACCGCAGCAGCACCAAAGGTGCCGCCATCAGGGGGATGGCCAGCACTCCCAGGGGTGCGAGTCCCAGCGCAATGGCCGTCGCCGTCGACGCGACGGCCACCGACAGTGCGCCCTGCAACGGGGCGACCTCTCTGAGCGCGGTCAACAACGGCCGCCCGTCGCGATACACCTCCACTGACGCCACCACGAGTACCCCACCGGCGATCAGTGCCGCCGCCGCCATTGCGGCAGCCGTTCGCCAGCGCTCGTCGCCCCAGACGGCATACCGATCGAGAGCGCTGTGCCCATGGAAGACCCGCAGTTGTCGGTACAGCAACGCCGCGACGGCGATGGCGATAAGGCACCCGCCGACAGAGGACAACCCCGTCGGCCGTCCCGTGGTGATTCGGAGGAGCAGCCAGCCGGCCAACAGGCCCACAGCAGCAGTCACGATGATCAGTGGGGTGCCGTCCTTCATCATGTGACCCCCCGGAAGCCCGCTCGACAGGGCCAGGCCGAGTCCGATGGCCGAGGCCACCGGCGAAGTCATGCCGTCGGCGACGAGACGAACCTGCAGTGGCGAGGTGGCCGCGATCGCGATCGCGAAACAAGCGAGCACCATCGCATCGAGGGTGCTCGGCAACGAGCCGCGAATGCAGAGCGAACAGACCGCGACTGCGAGGACAGCCGCACCGGCAGTCGTGACGATGGCGCCGGACGCACTCACCCGGAGCAGAAGGTGTTTCACCGTAGCGCGCTGCCGAAGGCGATCAGGTCGGAGGTTTCGGGCAGGTCGTGGTCCCAGCCTGCATGCCCTGCCGTCGCGTCGGCCGTGTCGTCGACGGCATGCAGCTGGCTCAACCGCGCCGTCACCGTCGGGGCATTGCGGACGATGGCGTCCACGCACCGTGGATCGAATTGGCTGCCCGCTCGGGCGCGGAGAATGGTCAGGATCTCGTCGGTGGATCGGCGGGCCTCACCCGCCCGATCGCTGCTCAATGCGCAGTAGGCGTCGGCGACAGCGATGATCCGGGCGAGGATCGGTATCTCCTCGCCTGCCAAACCTGACGGAAAGCCGTGGCCGTCCCACCGTTCGTGGTGGTGGCGGATCGCCGTTGTCGAGTCGGCGAGGAAGTCGATCGACCGCACCATCTCGACTCCGCGTTGTGGATGACGCCGGATCCGATCGATGTCGCCGGGTCGTAGCTGCGACAGATCACGACCGCGTTCCTCCTCGACCGGCGCAATCATGCCCAGATCATGCAGGAGCGCCGCGAAGTGCAGCGCATCAGCCTCCTTGGGCGAGAGTCTGAAGTCGGCGCCGATCACGTCACAGACTGCGGCCGCCTGCACGCTACGACCGCGCATCACCGGGTCTCGCGTCTCTACGGCGGCCACCAAACCCTCGACAGTCCGCTGATGCGCCTGCGCCTCCGCACTCTGCTGCGCGTACGCCCATTGAGCGAGAATCAACGGCACAAGCATGAAGATCATTGTGATCGGACCAAGATCCACAACCTGCCAGAGAACAGCAATCAGAAATCCCACCAGTGCGTAGCCGAGGTAGATACGCCACATGTCCCGAACCATTCGACGGAAAGGAGCACGCCATGATTGTGGTGATGTGGCGGAGATGATCAGTGAGACGCCGGATATGTTCAAGAAGAAATGAGCGACAATCGCGATCTCCAGCGGAATGAAGCAATGTACCCACAGAATTTCCGGACTCAAATGCTGGTCGAGTGGCGTGTGGCCGCCGCACTGGATGTAGACAACCGCACTTATCGCCGAGACAAGACTCAGCAGACTGGTGTTGAAGACTCGGACGACCAAGGGCGCCTTTGTCCAGGCAAACAAAAATGGCAGGCCCCCGACGCATACTGCGCCGAGCGGACCTGCCATCGGGATCGCTGCTGCGACCAAGATCGATGTAAGCGAAACACTCGAGTCGCCGCGTACCTGAAACCTGCCAATCTCGCCGACAGCAGCGAGAACAGCGAGCAGGAGAATCCCACTCCACTCACGGTCTACTGCGGAAACCGATCCACATCCGAGTAGAACCAGCACACACGATGCGGAGAATACGATTGAAAGCAACCACGGTGACCCCGAGGGAGATGCGACGCGATGTGTGATTCGCGCAATCAGACCCTTATCCGTGGGTTGGCTCAGGTGGGGCTCCATCCGATGTTCAGGGTCGTGATTCCGCCTTGCGCGGAAGTGGCAAGTGCGTACATTGCCGCGGTTGCTGCGTCCATGAGCGAGTTTCCTTCCGGAGCCTCTCGATCGAGAGGTACTTCTGCGTGTCGTCTGTAGACCATTCCTGCGGGCGGACCCCGATCCGCACGGCTAACCTGTGAATCATCCCATGCCACGCGCCACAGTCTCTACCTCGCGGTAGGAGACCAGCCGAAATTTGACCAACTCTTTAACCGGGTGAGGCTGTGAGAGGATGGAGCGGTTCGTCTCGCGCCGGCGACGGCGTCCAAGACCGCATCACATCGCACGAGGAGATCACCATGAGCAAGCGCGCACGCAAGCGCCGCTCGCGCAAGGGCAAGGCCGCAAACCACGGCCGCAAGCCCAACGCCTGAGCAAGAACCAATGACCAGCGGCCCGCCTCCCCCAGGGAGACGGGCCGCTGGTCTCGCCAGACGCAGGCGTGTCGCTCAACCTTCGCCGTAGACCGTCGTGGTCACGCGCACCGTGGTGATGCGCGCAAGTATCTGGGTGCGCAGTTGGTCGGGTGCCTGCTCGCACTGGCAGGACCGGCGGATCAAGGCCTTCAGCAGCGCGTCCCGTTGGTACTCGTCCAGGCACGGAGGGCAATCATCGAGGTGCGCCTTCAGAGCCGCGCACCCCTCGGCATCGAGCTCACCGTCGAGGTACTCGTACAGATGAGACAGGTAGTCGTTGCATTCGTCGCTCATCAGGACTGCGCTCCTTCCCGGATGAACCCACGCTCGAGGGCGTAGTCGGTCAGCAGTTCACGAAGCTGGCGGCGGCCGCGGTGCAGACGGGACATGACCGTGCCGATCGGCGTGTCCATGATCTCGGCGATCTCCTTGTAGGAGAAACCCTCGACATCAGCCAGATAAACCGCCATCCGGAAGTCTTCCGGAACCTCCTGAAGGGCACGCTTCACATCGCTGTCGGGAAGGTGATCCAACGCTTCGGTCTCGGCCGACCGCAGCCCGCCGGATGTGTGCGCCTCGGCACGGGCCAGTTGGTAGTCCTCGATCTCCGCGGCGTCGGACTGCAACGGCTGCCGCTGCTTCTTGCGGTAGCTGTTGATGTAGGTGTTGGTGAGGATGCGGTACAGCCACGCCTTCAAATTGGTGGCGGGCTTGTACTGATGGAACGCAGCGAAGGCCTTGGCGAAGGTCTCCTGGACAAGATCCTCGGCATCCGCCGGATTGCGCGTCGTGCGTAGGGCCGCGCTGTAAAGCTGGTCCAGGTAGGGCATCGCGTCGCGCTCGAACCGCGCGACCCGCTCGGCCTCCGTTTCGGCTGCGACGTCGAGGTCGGGGTCCTCGACACTCGCCACATCGGGCTGTCCCTGGTCTTGAGTCGTCATCGAGGTCAAGCCTAGTCCTCCATTGGTATGGCGAGTCTTCTGTCGAACGGGTGACGGACTCGAGCCCGCTGGTTCACAGAGCGCCGAAGCGGCATACAACACGGGTGAGACTCCTCACATCCCAGCTGATGACAGACGCCCATGCCAACGACGGCAAGGCCTGCCGCATTCCCCGCGCCCACCGGGAGTTCACCGGAATTTCGAAAACTGGTCACACGTCCAGTAAATCCAGGATACGATCCTTGACATGTGGATAGCAGTCGTCGCAATCGGGGTGCTTTACGCGATATCGGTGACCTTCCTCATCGGTATGTTCGGCCGGATGCTGTGGCGGGATCGCAGCAACCAGGCCCTCGGATCGATGTGGTCGACGACGACCACCTCGACGCGAACCACCACGCTTGCCCTGCCGAGCCCGTCTCTGGCGAGCGCGGACGAGACGGCCGCGGCCTGAGTCAGCCGCGGCACCCGGCCGTTACAGCTCCCGCAGCGCCGGCACCACGTCTGCGCTGAACTGCTGCAAGAACCTGCGCTGGTCCTGACCCGGGCCGTGCACCACCAGGTGCGTGAACCCGAGATCGACATACGGGCGGACTTGGTCGACCACTGTCTGTGCATCCGACGCCACGATCCAGCGTGAGGCGATCTGCTCGATGGGAAGCTCGTCCGCCGCGCGCTCCATCTCGATCGGGTCGTGCAGGCTGTGCTTCTGCTCGGCGGTGAGCGCCAGCGGCGCCCAGAATCTCGTGTTCTCCAGTGCCTGCTCGGGGTCGCGGTCGTAGGAAATCTTGACCTCGAGCAACTGCTCCACGTCGCCCGGCGAACGCTTGCCCAACGTCTCGCCTTCGTGCATCGCCGGCACCAGTTCATCGGCATACAGACTCATGCCCTTGCCCGAGGTGACGATCATGCCGTCACCCATCCGGCCGGCATACTTCGCCACGGTCGGGCCGCCGGCCGCGACGTACACCGGGATCGGCTCATCGGGGCGGTCATAGATGGTCGCGTCGGAGGTGCGGTAGTAATCGCCTTCGAAGGTGACGCGCTCCTTGGTCCACAGTTGCCGCATCAACCGCACCGACTCACGCAGCCGGGCGAAGCGCTCCTTGAAGTCCGGCCAGCCCTGCTGCCCGACGGCGATCTCGTTGAGCGCCTCACCGGAGCCGACGCCCAGGATGACCCGACCCGGATACAGGCAGCCGAGCGTCGCGAAGGTCTGCGCGAGCACGGCCGGGTTGTAGCGGAAGCTCGGCGTCAGCACCGAGGTGCCCAGCGCGATCCGCTCGGTGCGCGCGCCTGCTGCGGCCAGCCAGGTCAGTGCGTGGGGTGCATGGCCGCCGTCATGACGCCACGGCTGGAAGTGGTCGGAGGCGAATGCACTGTCGAGCCCGCATCGTTCCGCCTCCACCGCCAGATCGACGAGTTCGCGAGGACCGAACTGCTCGGCCGATGCCTTGTATCCGATACGAAGCGTCATGTACCTGACGTTACCCGCCAATCGTCGACAGCCATGCGCTCGCGGCGTCGAACGCATCCTCGGGGTGCGCCGCGAAGCTGTGGTCGCCGCGCACACTGCGCACCTCGACGCCGTCGCCCAGCGCGGCCCGCACCTCCTCCGGTCGCCCGAACGGATCGCGACCGCCCTGTATGACGCACAGCGGCATGCCGCTGTCGAGAACCAGCGCGGCCTCGTGTGCGCGGGATTTTTCCGGAGAACCTGGCGGGTGCAACGGGAAGGACAGCGCCAGGACCGCATCCGCGACAACAGTTGCCGCCGTGCGACAGGCAACCCGCGCCCCCGCCGAGCGCCCGCCCACGACCAGGGGGCGCGGTAACGCCCATCGCCCGTTCGTCAGCGCCTCAACCACCGGAACCCACGCAGCGTCAAGTGTTTTCGGTGGAGTGGCGATCCTGCGACCGGCAACACGCCAGGGCTGCTCGACGCGTACGTAGCACCATCCGTCGGCCACGAGCCGGCGCAGCGACACCAGGTCAGGGGCATCGACTCCACCGCCCGCGCCGTGGCCCAGGATCACCGTGCCCTTGGCCGTGAGCGCCCGCTCGACGTGTGCCCGCGCCATACCTGCCGGTGTCGCGATCTCACGGACGCGGAGCGTCACCCGATCACCTCGCCGGTCATCGGGTCGACCACGCCGACCAGGTCTTCAGCCGGAGCCGGGCGCAGCAGATCGGGACCGTTGTTGCGCCCTGAACCCACTGCCGCGCCGACCGGCCACGCCTCGAAGCGACCGCGCGGCGCCGACTCGAGCATCGCCCGGACTGGGCCGGGGTCGACCAGAGCAGGATCCAGCCAGCGCGACCAATCGCCTCGATCGAGCACGAGCGGCTGCCGATCGTGGATGCGGTCGAGGCCGGGTTCGGCCGCGGTCGTCACGATCGAGTAGCTCGCGACCCAGGCGCCCGGATCGCCCTCCGGCAGCGAACGGTCCCGCCAGAACTCGTAGACCCCGGCGAACGCAGCGATCTGACCGTCCGCGCGTCGCACGAAGAACGGCTGCTTGCGCGGCCGTCCCTTGGTGTCGACTGCGGTGGGGCTCACCTGCCATTCGTACCAACCGTCCGCGGGCACGAGGCACCTTCGCGCGAGCGCCGCCCGGGCGAAGGCGCCCTTGTCGAGCAGGGTCTCGGCGCGCGCGTTGATCATCCGCAGACCGACCTTGGTGTCCTTGGCCCACGAGGGCACCAGGCCCCAGGTCAGCAGGCGTAACTGCCGCGCGGGTGGTGCGTCCGCTGTCGCGCGGGTCAGCACGACCGGCGCCTGTTTGGTCGGTGCCATGTTCCAGTCCGGCGCTCCAGCGGGCGGATCCTGCGGGTTGACCAGGATCGAGCGGGTGGTTTCGTCAGTGCGGTCCTGGTCGATCTCGAAGTCATCGACCAGGTCGTCGGGCGCGAAGCTCGCGGCATACCGGCCACACATGCCACTCAGCGTAGTGAGGCCCTGGGACGAGACCGGTCCTCGTCGCGACACACCAGGAGAGCGCCGTCGGCGCGGCCGCGAAATGTCACTGGTTGCCGGAAGCAGTTTCGCTATCCGACCAGGATCGACACTTCGCACCGAACCGCGGTGGCACAGCAGGCGAACGGAAACGCTCGGTGTCCCTTTGCCTCGCTACCGTAGTCACCGATGAGTTCCGAACATCCGCATCCCAGCCATGACTGGCCCGCACCCACGGCGGTCGCCCCGATCGAGGCGACCGTGACCGTCCCGGGCAGCAAGTCGTTGACCAACCGCTACCTGGTGCTTGCCGCCCTCGCCGATGACACGTCGCGTCTGACCCGGCCGCTGCGCTCACGTGACACCACGCTCATGTGCTCGGCGCTGCAATCGCTCGGCACCACGATCACGACCAGCGACGACGACACGGAGTGGATCGTCGAGCCGGCGCCGTTGCAGGGTCCCGCACAGATCGACTGCGGCTTGGCCGGCACCGTGATGCGTTTCCTGCCTCCGGTGGCCGCGCTCGCCGAGGGCACCGTGTCCTTCGACGGTGACGAAGGCGCCCGGCGGCGACCGATGGCACCCGTACTGCAGGCATTGCGCACGATCGGGGTCGACGTCGACGGAGACGGCCTGCCCTTCCGGCTGACCGGAGCCGGCCGGGTGGCCGGCGGAAATGTGCACCTCGACGCGTCCGGCTCGTCGCAGTTCGTCAGTGCGCTGCTGCTCGCTGGAGCGCGCTATGACGACGGCATCACCGTCATACACGACGGAAAGCAGGTGCCCTCGTTGCCGCACATCGCGATGACCGTCGAGGTGCTGCGCGACGCCGGGGTGCTCGTCGACGACTCCGACGTCAACCGGTGGCGGGTCGAGCCCTCGCCGATCAGGTCACTCGAGGTCGACGTCGAGCCGGATCTGTCGAATGCCGCGGCATTCCTGGCTGCCGCGGTCGTCACCGGCGGTCGGGTGACCGTTCCGGGCTGGCCGTCGGCGACCTCGCAAGCCGGTGACAAGTTGCGCGAGATCCTGGGCGTGTTCGGCGCCGAGGTCACCCTCGACCGGCACGGCCTCACGGTGGTCGGCCCGGAGCGGATCACCGCCGTCGACCTCGACCTGCACGAAGCCAGCGAACTCACGCCTGTCGTGGCCGCGATCGCCGCCTTCGCCGACGGACCGTCATACTTTCGCGGGGTCGCACACATCCGCGGTCACGAGACCGACCGGCTGGCTGCCCTGGCGACCGAGCTCAACCGTCTCGGCGGCGACGTCACCGAGACGCCGGACGGTCTGATCATCCGGCCGCAGCGGATGCACGGCGATGTCTTTCGCACGTATGCCGACCACCGGATGGTCATGACTGCGGCGGTCATCGGCCTGCGCGTCGCCGGTGTGGCCGTCCAGGACGCCGGCACCGTCGCCAAGACGCTGCCGGAGTTCACCACGTTGTGGGCCCGGATGATCGGCGCCTGAGCGGTGCCTCAACCCAGCCGCCGGTATGACGAGAGCGACGTGCGCGTGCGGCCCAGCCGCAAGGGCAGCCGTCCCCGCACGAAAGACCGCCCCGCCCACGCCGATGCCGAGATCGGCATGGTCGTCGGCGTCGACCGCGGCCGGTGGACCTGCCTGCTCGACGGCCACGAGGTCACCGCAATGCGAGCCAGGGAACTCGGCCGCACCAGCACCGTCGTCGGTGACCGCGTCGCCCTGGTGGGAGACACCTCCGGGGATCCGGGCACACTGGCGCGGATCGTGCGCGTCGAACCCCGCTCCAGCGTGCTGCGGCGAACCGCTGACGACACCGATCCTTACGAGCGCGTCATCGTCGCCAACGCCGACCAACTGGCCATCGTCACGGCGCTCGCCGACCCCGAGCCTCGTCCCCGCATGGTCGACCGCTGCCTGGTCGCGGCATACGACGCGGGCATGGAGCCTCTGCTCGTCCTCACCAAGGCCGATCTGGTGTCGCCGGAGGGTTTCCTGGCCAACTACGACGGGCTCGACATACCGCACTGTGTGGTGTCACGCACCGCACAGGGAACGCTCGACGGTGCCGCGGTCGAGCTCGTCCGGGCGCGGCTGCACGATCAGGTGACGGTCTTCGTCGGGCACTCGGGCGTGGGCAAGTCGACGCTGGTGAACGCCCTTGTGCCGGGTGTGGACCGGGCGACCGGCGTCGTCAACGCCGTGACCGGCCGCGGGCGGCACACCTCGACGTCGGCGATCGCTTTGGCATTGCCCGACGGCGGCTGGGTCATCGACACCCCGGGCGTGCGGTCTTTCGGGTTGGCGCACGTCGACCCCGATCGCATCATCACGTACTTCCCCGAACTCGCCGGTGGCACCGACGACTGCCCCCGAGGCTGCAGTCACGACGAGCCGGACTGCGGTCTCGACGCCTGGGTCGCCGCCGGAAACGCCGGCCCGGTCGGTGTGGCCAGGTTGGCGTCGCTGCGCAGGCTGCTGCGGTCCCGCGCCGGCGAGGCCGGCGACGGTCCGGATCGAGGCTGACGCCGATGCCCTCCGCCATACCGAGCGCTCTCAGCCGTCAGGTGATGACCTTCGCGGAGGTCAAACCGGCACCCGGCCGCTGGAAGTTCGCGCTGCACGCCACGGCGATCACGGCAGTCGCCGTCGCCCTGATCAGCCTCATCCTCGGACCCGCACTGGCGCTGGTCGGCCTGCTGGGCGCCTTCCTCGGAGTCGTCGCCAGCAACCGCCCGATCCGCAACCGGCTGGTCATCCTCAGCGCGATGGATGCCACCTACATCGTCGGCACGGCGCTCGGCACGCTCGTCGGCGAGAGCCCGGTGTTGTTGACCATGCTGCTGTGCACCATCGCCGTGATCACCGTGCTGGGTTACAACACACTGGTGGGCGAGCCACCCGGCGCAATGTTCCTGATCATCGGCCCGGCGATCGCGACGTATCTGCCCTCGGTCGGTATGGCGCGCGGCTCGATCATCGCGGTCGCCGCCATCGGCTGCATCGGAGCCTCGGCCGCTTCACTGCTGCTGCAGTTGCTCACGCCGCGTCAGGCCGAGCAGGACGCCATGGACGGCGCGCGCCAGGCCGTCACCGAATACCTCGACACGGACGTCGAGACCACCCCGCTGTCGCGGCGCGCAGCCTTGCGGGACAACGCCTACGCCAATGTCTTTGCAGCGTCGATGATTCTGGAGGACGCCGTCGGCCGGGAGCCGCGACTGCACCGCTGGCGACAGATGAACTCCGAACTGCGCCGACTGCACGTCGCCATCGTCGAGCGCATCGTGCGGATCCACCTGCTTGGCAGCACCGTCGCCGTCTCAGGCATGGAGCAGCGTCGTTACCTCGGGCGACCTGATGCGACATACCTGGTCAGATGGGGTCTGTCGACGGCCTCGCTGCCGTGGCTTGCCGCGCGGCGTATCGGGGCCGCCGTGCTGCTCACCTGCGTGGTGTCCTACGGATTTCACATCGGCCATCCGTACTGGTCGGTGATGACCGCGGCGCTGATCATGTCGATGCAGGCCGATCGACTGTCCCTGACCCACCGTGCGCTGCACCGGTTGGCCGGAACGGTCGTCGGCATCGGGGTGTTCGCCGCCGTGCACTCGCTGCACCTGAGCGGGATCATCGTCGTGTTGATCACGCTGGTGCTGGTGTTCTTCATCCAGTTGCTGGCCGTGCGCAACTACGCCATCGCTGTCATCTTCGTCACACCCATGGCGCTTCTGATCAGCACCGCCAGCAGTCCCTACAAGCCGATCGGCACGATCGTCGGCCAGCGTTTTCTGGAGACCCTGATCGGCGCGGCGGCCTCGTTGCTGGTGATCTGGATCATGGGCCGCCGCACGCCGATCGCCTTGGTGCGTCGACAGTTCCGCCGGACGCTGCGCTCGCTGGAACGACTGCTGCTCCTGCTCAGCGACGGTCAGCAGTCGACCGACAGCGGGTACGCCGCGCGCCGCGATCTGGCCTTCGAGAAGCTGCAGTGCGGCCGGATCCTGCAGATCGCACAGAGCGATCTGCCTGGCGAGTTGGCCGATGGGGATGAACTCGAGACGGCTTTGAACGAACTGACGTATGTCGTGCTGGCGGCGTGCTGGACGACCGATCCGGTGACAGCTCTCGACGCGCATGCGATGGCGCAACGACTCCAGCGTCTGCTGGCACATCTCCCTCCGGTAGGCACGACGCCGGTCGACGCGACCGGCATCGCCGATGCACTGCGCGTGCTGCTGCGGGTCGGGAAGCGTCTGAACATCGAGTGAATTAACCAACCGGTCTTCCCGTTCGGGTTGCCGACACGCCGAACGATGCCGTCATACTCGATTCTCGTGAGCGCAGAGATCTTCATCCTCATTCTGCTCATCGTCACGGCGGTGGGATTCGACTTCACCAACGGCTTCCACGACACCGGCAACGCCATGGCGACGTCCATCGCAACCGGCGCGCTCAAGCCGAAAGCCGCCGTGGCTGTCTCGGCGGTGCTCAACCTCGTCGGCGGATTCCTATCGGTCGAAGTGGCAATCACCGTCACGACCTCAGTGCTGAAGATCCAGAAGAAATCAGGCGGCCTCGTAGCCGGCCTCAGCCCGGAAAAGGCGATGTTCATCATCTTCGCCGGGCTCATCGGCGGCATCCTGTGGAACCTGGTCACCTGGCTGTTCGGTCTGCCCAGCAGTTCCTCCCACGCTCTGTTCGGCGGACTCATCGGCTCCGGCCTGGCCGCCATCGGCACCAGCGGCATCAACTGGAACGGCCTGGTCGTCAAGGTCATCATCCCCGCAGTGCTCTCGCCCTTCATCGCCGGAGCGATCGCCGCCATCGGCACCTTCCTGGTCTACGCGACGACCAAGCGGTCGCGAAAGTCGGCCAAGGACAGAGGCTTTCGCTGGGGCCAGGTGGCCACCGCCTCGCTCGTCTCGCTGGCCCACGGCACCGGTGACGCCCAGAAGACGATGGGTGTCATCGCCCTCGCCCTCATCGCTCACGGCTCCCTCAGCGACAAGAGCATCAAGGCCGACGGACTGCCGGTCTGGATCATCGTGCTGTGTGCCGGCGCCATCGCGCTGGGCACCTACATCGGCGGCTGGCGCATCATCCGCACCCTGGGCAAGGGTCTGGTGGAGATAGAGGCACCGCAAGGTATGGCGGCCGAGGCGTCCTCCGCGGCGATCATCCTGACCTCCAGCAGCCTCGGTATGGCGCTGTCCACGACGCACGTTGCGACCGGCTCCATCATGGGCAGCGGTCTCGGCAAGCCGGGAGCGAAGGTCCGCTGGGCGGTAGCCGGGCGGATGGCCGCCGGCTGGATCATCACCCTGCCGTGCGCGGCGATCGTGGGTGCGCTGAGCTACTTCGTCGGCCACCTCGTCGGCGGCGCCGCCGGGGCCGGGCTGATCTTCGTGATCCTCGTCGGACTCGCCGCCTTCATCTACCTGCGCGCTCAGAAGCAGAAGGTCGACGCCGCCAATGTCAACGCCGCATGGGACGACTCGACCAACAGCGTCGCGCCCAGCGAACGTCCTGAAGCCACCCGCGTGGCCTGAAGCGAAGGAGGAATCAGATGAACATCGACTGGACATCCATCGGCACCGACACCTGGAAGGTGCTGGTCACCGGACTCCTCTTCGGCGCCGGACTGCCGTTTCTGTTCTCGGTCGGCATACGGCTCTGGGACCAGGGCAGCGGCGGCGAGCAGGCGGACGGTACTGTCGCCACCCGCAACGTCGCGGCTCTGACGATCGCCTCCGTGCTGTTCGCGATCGTCGCTGCCGCTGTCGTCACCGGCGTTCTCTATGTCACCAAGGCGAGCATCGCCCACTACCTCGGGATACAACTCTTCTGATGTCGACACACCTGCTGCAATCGATCACCGAGTGGCTCCGCAAGGGATACCCCGAAGGCATTCCGCCCAAGGACTTCCCCCCGCTGCTCGCGCTGCTGGAGCGCTCGCTCACACCTGACGAGGTGCGATCGGTCGTCGCGACGGTGATCTCCGACAATCCCGACGGCGAGATCACCCTGGAGTCGGTCTCACTCGCGATCGAGCAGATCAAGGACGCGCCACCGATCGAGGACGACATCAACGAGGTCGCCTCACGCCTGGCGGCCGCCGGTTGGCCCCTGTCACTGCACACCGGCAGCGATGACTCGGCTGAGAGCGACGCGACCAGTCAGGACCGTCCCGGCGTGCTGATGCGGGTGCTCGGCTGGCTGCGCGCCGGGTATCCCGAGGGCATCCCGACGACCGACTATGTGCCGATCCTGGCCCTGCTGCACCGACGGCTGACCGACGAAGAGGTCAAGCAGGTGGTCCGCACTCTCAAGGCCGAACGCCGCGCCACTCTTGGCGGCAAGGGCCCGATCCTGGAGTCCGACGCCTTCGATCTGATCGCCGAGATCACACACGACGAGCCCAGCGCCGCCGACCTCGACCGAGTGCGCGCCCGCCTCGCCAAGAAGGGGTGGCCGCTGGAGAGCGGCCGTGACCAGGCGACCTCGATCGCGTCGGTCGCCGACTGAGTCGTGGCGGCGGTTGCCGACCCGCGCTAGAACCGCCGTGACGCCGGGTGCTGCTGCACTGCACTAGGTTTCGTGCATGCCCTCGTATGACGATGACCTGCGCCTGGCCCATGTCCTGGCTGACACCGTGGAGCCGCTCACGATGGGCCGATTTCGCGCGACCGACCTGCACGTCGACACCAAGCCAGACCTGACACCGGTCACCGACGCCGACACCTCGACGGAGGAGGCGATCCGGGCGCAACTCAAACGGGCCCGGCCGCGCGATGCCGTCCTCGGCGAGGAGCAGGGCACCGAGGGCAACAGCGAGCGTCTGTGGGTGATCGACCCGATCGACGGCACCAAGAACTTCGTCCGCGGAGTGCCGGTCTGGGCGACGCTGATCGCGCTCGTCGTCGCAGACACCCCGGTGCTCGGCCTGGTCGCTGCCCCGGCGTTGGGGCGCCGGTGGTGGGCCGGCCGGGGCACCGGCGCGTGGAGCGGCCGGAACCTGTCCGGTGCCAAGGCGATTCACGTGTCCGGCGTCTCGCAGCTGGCCGATGCGTCGCTGTCGTTGGGCGACTGGCGCGACTGGGCCGAGATCGACCGCCGCGAGCAGATGCTCGGTCTGCTGGATTCGGTATGGCGGGTGCGCGGTTACGGCGACTTCTGGTCGCACATGCTCGTGGCCGAGGGAGCCTGCGACGTCGCACCGGAGCCCTCCCTCGAGGTCTACGACATGGCCGCGCTGGCACCGATCGTGACCGAAGCCGGCGGACGGTTCACCGGCCTTGACGGCCGGGACGGACCGTGGAGCGGCAATGCGCTGTCGAGCAACGGCCTGTTGCACGACGAGGTCCTCGCCCGACTGGCGGCACCTGCCCGGCCTTGACACCGGCGCCACCGGCCGACGAGGCAACCCACGAGAAGACCCGGGCCGCCGACTGGGCTGCGGCATACCTGCCGGTGACGGGTCGATCACGCGCCCGAAACAACCACTGGCGTTGAGACCACACGATGGGCAATTTCTCCGTCGATTCGAAATCGAATGTTGCTCGGTGGCACACTTGCTGTGTACCGATGCGCCCACCTGCGGGCACCATCACGAAGGAGCTGGCATGACTGTCACGACCACCGATATCCCTCAGCGTCGCGAGCTGAAAACCGCTCTGCCCGGCCCGAATTCGCAGGCGCTTGCGGCCCGGCGCAGCCAGGCGGTCGCGGCTGGGGTGTCCTCGACGATGCCGGTCTTCGTCGCCCGCGCAGGCGGCGGCGTGATCGAAGACGTCGACGGCAACGTACTGATCGACCTCGGCTCCGGCATCGCGGTCACCACGGTGGGCAACTCGGCGCCGCGCGTCGTCGACCAGGTGCAGCAGCAGGTCGCCGACTTCACCCACACCTGCTTCATGATCAGCCCCTACGAGGAGTATGTCGCCGTCGCGGAGAAGCTGGCCGAGCTCACCCCGGGTGACCACGCCAAGAAGTCGGCGCTGTTCAACTCCGGCGCCGAAGCAGTCGAGAACGCCATCAAGATCGCGCGTTACGCCACCGGTCGGCAGGCCGTCGTCGCAGTCGACCACGCCTACCACGGCCGCACCAACCTCACGATGGCGTTGACCGCCAAGGCGATGCCGTACAAGAAGGGCTTTGGTCCGTTCGCGTCCGACGTCTATCGGGTGCCGACGTCATACCCGTTCCGCGACCCGGAGGGCATGACCGGTGAACAGGCCGCGCAGCGTGCGATCGGCACAGCGGAGAAGACCATCGGCGCCGACCAGATCGCCGCGATCATCATCGAGCCGATCCAAGGCGAAGGCGGCTTCATCGTCCCGGCCCCGGGCTTCCTGGCCACCATCGCGCAGTGGTGCACCGACAACGGCATCGTCTTCATCGCCGATGAGGTGCAGAGCGGATTCGCCCGCACGGGAGCTTGGTTCGCATGCGACCACGAGGGTGTCGTCCCTGACCTGGTCACCACGGCCAAGGGCATCGCGGGCGGTCTGCCGCTCGCAGCCGTCACCGGTCGCGCCGAGTTGATGGACTCCGTGCATGCCGGTGGCCTGGGCGGCACGTATGGCGGCAACCCGGTCGCGTGCGCAGCAGCACTCGGAGCCATCGAGACCATGCAGTCCGACGGGCTCGTCGCCCGCGCGGCCGAGATCGAGCAGCTTGCGACGGCCACCCTGCGTCAGCTGCAGGCCAGCACTCCGGCCATCGGCGACGTGCGTGGCCGCGGCGGCATGCTCGCGATCGAGATCGTCAAGCCCGGCACCAAGGAGCCCGACGCGGCCCTCACGGCCGCCGTCGCCAAGAAGTGCCACGAGCAGGGTGTGATCATCCTGACCTGTGGCACCTACGGCAATGTGATCCGGTTGCTGCCGCCGCTGGTCATCAGCGACGAGCTGCTGACCGAGGGTCTGCAGGTGCTGGGCCAGGCGTTCGCCGAACTCGCCTGACCGGCGCGGTTCGCAGACAAGCCGGTTCGGTTCGCAGACAAGAAAGGGGTGGCGCCGGCGACGTGCCGGTACCACCCCTTTCGGCTGCGTGCGCCGCGCAAGGTCGACCTGGCGGCGGGTTGACCTGGCACCAGGCGTCGTTAACCGCGCCGGATAACGACATCGTCCGCCAGGTCAACGAAAGGGTGCGCGAAGTCGGGCCCAGCCACGCCAGCCACATAGGTTGACCTGGCACCAGTGGTCGTTAACCGCGCCGGATAACGACATCGCGCGACAGCTCAACCAACGGTTCCGTGCACACCGGCCCGCCCACGCCATACGCGTCGTCGCGCGAAGTCGGGCCCAGCCACGCCGGCCACATCGGTTGACCTGGCACCAGGCGTCGTTAACCGCGCTGGATAGCGACATCGCCTGCCAGGTCAACGAAAGGGTGCACGAAATCAGGCCCGACCGGGCCGCCACACCTGCCACATAGGTTGACCTGGCACCAGTGATCGTTGACCGCGCTGGATAGCGACATCGCCTGCCAGGTCAACCGGAAGGAGGGGCGGTCGCCACGCTGGGCTCGTCAGCCGACGGCTTCCTTCGCGGGATCGGCCACCACTCCGAGCCCGGCGACGCCGCCTGGTGCCACGGTCGGGCGGGTGGAAAACTCCCGAAAACTCTTGCGCACCAATGGCATCAGCGTCACAAGGAAGTAGCACACACCGGCCGCGATCAGCGTGGCTCGCAGCCCGACACTGGTGGCGAGCACCCCTCCCACGAGGCCGCCGAACGGGATCAGCGACCAGCACAGTGAGGTGTTGAGCGCCGACACACGACCGATCAGCGGCTCCGGGATCCGTTCGAAGATGACCGCCGACAGGATCGGATTGAGGAATCCGCTACCGAAGCCACCAATTCCGATCACGACCAGCACCAGCCACAACGGCGAATCCACGGCCATGACAAGGAACCTGGGCAACCCGACGGCCAGGAACGCGATCAGGTAGACCGGTAGGCGCGGGAGTCGCTGCGCCATACTCGCCGCCACCACGGCCCCCAGGATCGACGGACCCGACAACGCCGCGAAGACCAAACCCACCTCGCCGACCGAGTGCCCGCCCGACTCCGCCCAGACCGGCACAAGCACCGCCGACCAGGCCTGGTCGAGGAAGTTGGTCATGGAGATCATCACAGTGATCCCGACCAGCACCGCATCCGCTCGCAGAAATCGCCAACCTTCGTGCAGTTGCTGCACGTATGACGCAGCACCATCCTCCGCCGCCGGCCGGGCAGGTGACACCGATCGTGGCACGAAGCGGCCGATACAGATCGCCGCGATCGCGAATGTCACGGCGTTGACGGCCAGCGCCTGCGGGGCTCCGACGAGCGCGACGACTCCCCCGGCCGCGGCCGCTCCGACGGTGCTGCCGAGTCGCTCGATGGCACCTTCGACCCCGGTGACCCGCTCCAGCGGCAGGCCACCGAACGCGGCAACGCCCGGGATCAACGCACCCTTGGCTCCGTCCGACGGACCTCGGACCGCGCCCATGACAGCGGCGATCGGCAACAGCACAGCAAGGTGCAGCGCGCCGAGCCAGTGCAGCACCGGGATGAGCCCGACCACCAGCACACTGACCGAATCTGCTGTCACCGCAACACGTTTCGCGCCAACCCGATCGACGATCGGCCCACCCAGAGCCTTCACCACGACATACGGCAGGATCTCGGCAAAGCCGACGACACCCGTCCATGTCGCTGATCCGGTCGTCGTCAGGACGAGCCACGGTATGGCGATCTGGGACAGTCGCGTGCCCGAGATCGAGAAGGTCTCCGCGATCGCGAGGGCGATGAACGGCCTGCGACTGCTCACGGCATCTCGCGTGCTGCACGATGCGGCAGGCGGCCCGGAGCGGGGAACGCATGCAACTGGAAGAACACCTGGGCGGTGTCCGGGCCGGCCTCCTCCCGGGTCGGCGCCGAGCGATAGACCTGAGACAGCACCTCATGCAGCTGCCGGGTAACGTCCTTCACCTGGGCCGGCGTGAGCCAGATGCCGTAGTCACTGGCATCGGTGACCTCGGCCCACTCCTCCGGCAATTCCGGTCGCTCGGCCACCGATTCCTGCAGCACCGCGACCATCTGTCCGGCCGCTGTGGCGATGAATGCGTCGACGGCCGCACGCTTCTCCGGCTCGTCCCACGACACATGCCGGGTCGTCGTGGATTCGTGCGCAGCGCGCCACCAGCGGTCTCTGCCATTGCCGCGGGCGTCGTCGTCGACGATGAGCCCGGCATCGGCCAGTTGTCGCAGGTGATAGCTGGTCGCGCCGGAGTTGAGGCCCAGGCGAGCGGCCAACCCGGACGCGGTCGCTGGACCGTCCATGCGCAGCATGCCAAGGATCTTCAGCCGCACCGGATGCGCCATCGCCTTCAGCTGCGTGGTGTCGGGAGAAACTTTGCTGATGTCGCGCGGTGCGCGCTCGTCGGTCGGCATACCGCCCACCGTAGAACCGCAAATCTTATTTTGCAAACAATTCTTTGCAATTAGTGGACGACGGTCACACCGCCGACATCGAGCGAGCGCACGGCATCGGCATACAACTGGGCGTCCCCGACGAGCACGATGCAGCGCGGCTGGTTCGCCCAGAGCTGCCAGGCTCGGTCGAGGTCAGCGGCCGTCAGCGTCGCCAACTGAGCCAGATAGTCGGTGACGAAGCCGGTGCTCAACCCGTCCAGGCGCAGGGAGGCGGCTTCGTCGGCGACGGCGTCCGCGGTTGCATAGCGCGCCGGCGCGGTCTTGCCGATGTAGTCGACGGCCATTCGAGCCTCCGTCCCGGTGAATCCGCGACCGGCCCCGTCGAGCACGTCGAGGGCGATCTCGAGCGCTTCGACCGTGGCATCGGCCCGTACCGAGCCTGCGGCGAAGAAGGTGCCGCCGGACGACCGCGGCCGGAAGCCCGCGCGGAACCCGTAGGTGAACCCCTTCTCCTCTCGCAGCACGGAGTCAAGTCGGGCAGTCGGCGCGCCACCGAGCACAAAGCTCAACGCCGGGTATGGCGCCCACCCACCGGGCGCCCGGCGATCCGGCCCGAGCGAGCCGATCATGATCTCGGTCTGCACCGAGCCCGGCCGGTCGACGAAGACCAGCCTCGGGGTCGCCTCGGCGACGATCGCGGCAAGCGAATCATCGGCATCCGCGGGCGATTCGGTATGCCACTGCCCGAGGGTTCGCTCCAGTGATGCGAGGACCACCGGCTCGTCGAGGTCTCCGGCGACGACCACCGTCGCGCCGCCGGGCCGCACCCACTGCTGGTGGAACCGCACACAGTCGGCGCTGGTGATCCGGCCGACCGACTCGGTGCTTCCCCACGCCGGGCGCGAAGCTCGTGACCGGGACTCGTAAAACGTCGAAGACCACTCCAGGGCTGCGCGATTGCCGGGTGACGCGAACTCGTGGTCGATCTCGGCGAGGCGCTGGCGCACGTGCCGGTCCACCTCCGCCTCGGGAAACACCGGCTCACTGAGACATTCGCGCAACAACTCCCACCCCCGCTCCGTGTGCGAGGTGGTCGCCTCCAGTTCCACCGTGAGCCCGCGTGCGGCGTACCCCGCGCCCAGTGCAACTCCGTCGCGCTCGAACAGCTCCGCGAGCTCGTCCGCCGAATGCGACTGCGTCCCCTCATCCATCGTGCGAGACACCATCGCCGCGACCCCCTCGACGTCGCGCGGCTCGACCACCAACGGCGCCGGCACGAGCAACCGTGTCGAGGTGACGTGCTGTCCGGGCCTGTTGAACAACTCGACCCGCAACCCGTTGCCGAGCTGGTATGACGCGGGCTTCGGGAAGCTCCACGGCTGCGCAGGTGCCACCTCCGGCCTGGGTCGCACCATCAGTTGCCCTCCTTCGCGTAGCGGACCACCGCGCGGGCGGCAGGGTCGAGATAGGTTGCGGCAGCGCGGCATACATCTTCGGCAGTGATCGCTGCGACCCGGTCGAGATAGGCATTGAGGCGACCCGGGTCATCGTGCAGCAGGGCGTCCCCGCAGATCGTGTCGGCGCGCTCGTCCTGCTGGGCCAGACCCTGCAGCCACCAGCGTTCGATGTCCGCGCCGACGGCTGCCATCTCGACTTCGGTCGGAGGCACCTGCGCCAGCCGCTCGAGCTCTTCGCAGAGCACCTCTTCGGCCCGGTCGGCCGACACACCTTCTGCTGCGTCGAAGACGAGCATCCCCATCGAGGTGCCGTCGATCCGGCCGGTCGCGCTGCGCGACACGTGCGTGACCAGTTGCTCACCGCGCACCATCCGCCGGTACAACCGCGACGTGGCCAGCCCGGCCAGCAGATCGAAGGCCAGCTCGCAGGCCGTGAATTCCGGCGAGCCGTCCGCGGGCAGGCGGAAGCCGAGGTAGGTCCGGTCGGCGGGCACGTCAGCGGTGATGTCGAGCCGCAACGGCGCCGACAGTGGCGGCAATGGCGCCGAGACAACCTCGGGCAGGGCTTGCTCCGGAATCGTCAATTCGCCGAAATACCGCTCGGCGGCAGCAAATCCGGCTTCTTCGGTGATGTCGCCGACCAGCGTCAGCACGGTGTTGTCGGGCCGGTAGTGCCGCTCGTAGAACGCATGAACGTCATCGACGGAGGCGGCGTCGAGATCGGCCATCGACCCGATGGTGGAGTGGTGGTAGGGATGACCCTGCGGAAACACCAGTTCACCCAACCGCGTCATGGCCTCGCCATACGGCACGTTGTCGTACCGCTGGCGTTTTTCCTCCTTGACCACGTCGCGCTGGTTGTCGAGGTTGGCCTGGGTGACGGCCGGCAGCAGCCGCCCGTGCCGGTCTGCTTCGAGCCAGAGCGCCAGGTCGAGCGCTTCCGAGGGGACGGTCTCGAAGTAGTTCGTGCGATCGCACCAGGTGGTCGCGTTGAGCTGTGCGCCCTGTGCCAGTAGCAGCGAGAAGTGTTCTCCCTCAGCGACGTTCGCCGAACCCTGAAACATCAGGTGCTCAAAGAGGTGCGCGAAGCCGGTACGCCCGGGCTGCTCGTGCCGCGACCCGACGCCGACCCACAGATTCACCGCGACGATCGGAGCCGAATGGTCCTGCGAGACCACGACACGCAATCCGTTGTCGAGGCGGTGTCGGGTGACGGGGTAATCCAGCGGCATGGACGAACCCTAAGCGTCTGATGGATCCGATCGGTCGTCCGGCCGGTCGATGGCACCAGTGGCGGCGGGTGCCGCCGGTCCGAGGTCGGCGCTCGGCCGGAAATCGCTGCCCAACCTGTCGATGGCCAGGCGCGCGTAGATCTGTTGCTCGGTGAACGTGCGCTCGCCGCGCTGGCGGCCCAGGAAGGACACTGCCCAGTGGAAGAACGTGCCGATCTGGCTCTTGAAACCGATGATGTAGAACAGGTGCACCGCCAGCCACATGAGCCATGCGACGAATCCCGAGAAACGCAACCGGCCGACGCTGGCCACGGCGCTGAACCGCGAGATCGTGGCCATCGAGCCCTTGTCGAAGTAGGAGAACTTCTCCTGCGTGGCTTCGCCCTGCAGCCGCCGCACGATCTGCTTGGCCGCGAACCTGCCGCCTTGTATGGCGACCTGTGCCACGCCCGGCAGATTGTCGAGGGTGATCATGTCGCCCACGACATACACGTTCGGATATCCCGGCAGCGTGAGATCCGGCTGCACGTGGATCCGGCCGGCCCGATCGAGCTCAGCGCCACTCTGCTCGCTCAGTGTCCGGCCCAGCTCACTGGCCTGGACGCCGGCGGCCCACACCTTGCACAGCGCCTCCACACGCCGACGGGTGCCGTCGGGGTCCTCCACCTCGATGCCATCGGCGTCGAGGTCGATCACCTTGGCGCCCAGTTGCACCTCGACACCCATGGATTCCAAGCGCTTTCGCGCCTTGTCTCCGAGGTGGTCACCGAAGGCCGGCAGCACCTGATCGGCGGCGTCCAGCAGCACGATGCGGGCGTTCTTGGAGGCGATGTTGCGAAAATCGTGCCGCAGCGTGCGCTTGGACAACTCAGCGATCTGACCGGCCATCTCGACACCGGTCGCGCCGGCACCGACGACCACAAAGGTCATCAGCCGCTCCAGGTCGGCCTCGCGACCCGACGCAGCAGCGATCTCGGCCATCTCGAAGGCACCGAAGATGCGCCCGCGCAGTTCCAGCGCGTCGTCGATGCTCTTCATCCCGGGCGCGAAGCGCGCGAACTCGGGATGACCGAAATACGACTGACCCGCACCGGCAGCGACGATCAGGGAATCGAAGGAATATGTCGTCCGCGCGCTCAGCGCCTCGGCGACGACAGTGCGAGCAGCGAGGTCGATCTCGCGCACGTGACCGAAGACGACCTCGACGTTGCCTTGTTTCGCGAGCACCTCGCGGGTCGCCGGGGCGATCAGACCTTCGGACAGGATGCCCGTTGCGACCTGGTAGAGCAGCGGCTGGAACAGGTGGTGGGTTGTCGACGAAATCAACGTCACGTCGACATCTGCGTCAGCCAGGGCGCGCGCACTGAACAAACCCCCGAAACCAGAGCCGATGATCACGACCCGGTGCCGGCCCGGGACGGCTCCGTCGGGAACGGCGACGACCGCCGAATCCCGTTGGTCCTGCAGTGAATCTGACAACGCTGGTCACCTCGAGTCTGAGCACGTATGACGATGGTCCGGACCCTGCGCCTTCGAGGTTAGTAGGAGAGGCCGACTGTCCCCGAATCGCGCGTTACGCTGGACGGCGCCCGATCACCTCTCAGCCGGAGACCCCTTATGAGCGATTCGCATGACCAGATGCCGCCCGCGCAGCCTGCTCAGGCCGCTCCGATCCAATGGGCTGAGCGCTCCGAGGGTCCTGGGCGCTGGGACGGCCCGCCGGCCTTTCAGCCTGGAGGCGACCAGGGTCAGCAGCAGCCGTGGGTGACACCGGGCGCCGCGCCGACCGCTCAGGACGTCCACGGCCAGTGGGTCGCCACCCAGCAGGGGGCCGGCAACCAGCAGCCCGGCGCACGGCAGGACACCCCGCCGCCGCTGACACCGGCCTACCCAGGGCAGGGCCAAGCCACACCCGCATTCCCGCCGCCTCTTGCCCCGCCCGCCGGATCGGCGCCGCAGGGCCAGTCGCCGGCTCCTGCCGCCCCACCGCACGAGTCCCACCCGGAGTCTCCTGAGCGTCCCGCGTCGGCCGAGCAGCCGTTCGTGCAGGCCGCCTACCTGTCGACACCGCCTCCGCCGGCCCCGTTCGGAGTCCCGCCGCAGCAGCGCTCAGCTCCCTTCGGTGGCGCCGGCCAGGCCCAGGGCGAACAGCGGCCAGCCTCGCCGTTCGGTTCGGAATCAGCGCCGAGCGAGCCGCAGCGACCCGTTTCGCCGTTCGGCTCGGCACCCGCCCAGGATGAGCAACAGCCACGACCGATCACGCCCTTCGGCTCTGCACCGGCACCGGCACCGGCACAACAACCTCAGCAGCAGTCCGCGCCTGCCGCCCCGTCGGCCCCGTTCGGCATCCCGCCGCAGCAGCACTCGGCCCCGCCCTTCGGTGGTGTCGCTCCGACACAGAACGACCGGCCGCAGGCCCCGGCTGCGCCATACAGCCCTCAGCCTCCCCAGCCACAGCAATACGAGCCGGCAGCAGGCACTGGCCCGGCCGTGCCCGAACCGGCCGCCCAGGAAGAACCCGACGACGACGCGCTCACCATCGGACGCTCGCGTGGCAACTCGATCGTCCTCGACGACATGCTGGTGTCACGACAGCACGTGCGCATCACCGCAGACGACGAGGGACTGGTGCTGGAGGACCTCGGCAGCCGCAATGGAACCTACGTCAACGGTCGGCGCGTCGAACGTACGCACCTGACCGAGGGTGACCGCATCGGCATCGGCGCGGCGACCTTTGAAGTGCGGGACGGCTGGCTGGTCACGCTCTGACCCGAGCGGCCGCTCCTCGCTAAGGTGTGCAACCGAGGGGGGTGCGGAAGGGACCCGCACCCACGGGCCATCCGCGTTAGGACTCCACACCGTGAGCATCACCAGCACGATCGACATCAGTTGCGACGGGCGAACCGTTCCGCTCGCCGAAGGAGCAGCGATCACCATCGGTCGCGGCCTCAGCTGTGATCTCGTCATCACCGACACCCTCGCCTCCCGCCGTCACCTGGAACTGAGTTTCGTCGGTGGAAATGTCGTGGTGACCGACCTCGGAAGTTCGAACGGCACCTTCGTCGACGGCAACCGGATCAGCGTTCCGACGGCCATCGGCAGCGGATCGGTGGTGCGCATCGGAGGCGCCGCCGGACCCCTTGTCGAAGTCCGGCTGTCACCGGCGGGTGCTGTGCGCCGTATGCCGAGTTCGCCTCTGCCCGTTCGGTCTTCGCAACCAGCGGACTCCGGCATACCTGCCGCTCCGGTCGTCGATCCGACCGTTGCGCCCGCCGGCCAGACGCAGCTGCCGCGGACCGCGGCGCCGACTCCCCCGACTCAGACGCCGGCCGCGGCGCAGTCCCCGGTCAGCCAGCCGCTGCCTCGCAAGCGCTCATCGGTCGCTGCGCTTCCAAAGGTGCCCAGCCACACCGGTGTCGTCTTCGACCGGCACTCGCTGCCGAGCGGGCTGATTCAGCAGCGACCTCCGATGGACTCCGGGCACGCGATGGTCACCGGTTCGACGCCGCAGGTGATGCCGGTGGAACCCGCGAGGCAGGACCACAGCGCACCGGGAGGTCCGATCACCATCGGACGAGGCCTGGAGAACCGCATCGTCATCGACGACCTGCTCGCCTCGCGGCAGCACTCTCAACTGGTCCCCGCACCCGGTGGATTCCAGGTGCGCGACCTGGGCAGCCGCAACGGCACCTACATCAACGGTCAGCGCATCGGCCAGGGCTACCTCGGCGAAGGCGACCTGTTGGCCATCGGCCACTCCCGCTTCACCGTCCGGCAGGGCCAACTGGTCGCCAGCGTCGACGAAGGCGACGTCAACTTCGTCGCCAACCACCTCACGTTCACCCTGCCCGGCGGCAAGAAGCTGCTGGATGACGTGTCCTTCGCGCTAGAGGGCTCGAGTCTGTTGGCGATCATCGGTCCGTCCGGCGCGGGCAAGTCCACGATGCTGAAGGCGCTCATCGGATCACAGCCGGCAACCGAGGGCGAGGTCTACTACGACGGCCGGGATCTCTACAAGAACTTCCAGGATCTGCGGCACCGCATCGGCGTCGTGCCGCAGGACGACGTCGTGCACCGGCAGCTCACCGTGCGCCAGGCGCTGCGGTTCGCCGCCGAATTGCGCTTCCCCGACGACCTGGACAAGGAACTGCGCAACAAGCGCGTCGAAGAGGTCATGGCAGAGCTCGGGCTGACCGAGCACGCCCAGACCCGGGTCGACAAGTTGTCCGGCGGCCAGCGCAAGCGCACCTCGGTGGCCCTGGAGTTGCTGACCCAGCCGTCCCTGCTGTTCCTGGACGAGCCGACGTCCGGCCTCGACCCGGGCCTGGACAAACAGGTCATGCAGACGCTGCGGCAGTTGGCCGACGGCGGTCGCACGGTCGGCGTCATCACCCACAGCGTCGCCAACCTCAACGTCTGCGACAAGGTGCTGCTGCTCGCACCCGGTGGCAAGGTCGCCTACTTCGGCCCGCCCGGAGAGATCCTGAGCTTCTTCGGCGCCACCGACTTCGCCGATGTCTTCAACACCGTCACGGCTGACCCGGACGCCGCGCAGCGTCGGTTCCGCGAATCGCCGATGGAGAGCGAGCAGGTCGAAGGCCCGCTCAGCGCGCCGCGCCGGGAGGCGCCGCCGCTGGAGAAGCCGCCCCGGCAGCAGAGCATCCCCTCGCAGCTGTCCACCCTGGCGCGACGGCACGTTCGGGTGATCCTGGCCGACAAGGGCTACTCGATCTTCATGATCGCGCTGCCGATCGCTTTGGCCCTCGTCGCAATGCTGGTGCCTGGTTCCTACGGCCTGAAGCAGCAGCCGGCGATCGGAATGGGGCCGGGGCAGGTGCGATTCCACACGACTGAGCCGCTGATGCTGCTGGTCTTCCTGGTGATCGGGTCGGTGTTCATGGGCACGGCCGCGACGATCCGCGAGTTGGTCGGCGAACGAGCGATCTACAACCGTGAGAAGGCAGTCGGTCTCTCGCCGCAGGCTTACCTGTGGGGCAAGCTGACCATCTTCGGGGTGCTGAACCTGCTGCAGGCAGCCATCATGGTGCTGCTGGTGAGCCTGACCAAGCCCATGCCGAATTCGGCATTGGTGCTGGGGTCCCCCACGCTCGAGATCATCGCGGCCTGCTGGTTCACTGCCTTCACAGCGGCCTCACTGGGCCTGCTGCTGTCCAGCATCGTGAAGACCTCCGAGCAGGCGATGCCCGCTCTTGTCGTGTCGATCATGGCCCAATTGGCTCTCTGTGGCGGACTTTTCGCCGTCAACGGTCGTATCGGACTCGAGCAGTTCTCGTGGCTGGCACCCGCCCGGTGGGGCTTCGCAGCCGCCGCAGCAACGACGAACGTGCACTCGATCCTGGTCTCGCAGGACGACCCGTTGTGGAAGCACACCGCGGGCGTGTGGACGCTGTCGATGGCGATGATGCTGGTGCTGGCCGCGCTCTACGCCGTCGTGACGCTGTGGCGGCTGACGCGCAAGGCGACCGACTGAGCGGTCACCGAGTTCGGTGTGCTCGCTACGGGGCCGGTCGGCGCTCCCGTCAACTGGTGATGTCCTTGCCGGCGAACCTCGCCCAGGCTGCAGCCAGGAAGATCACCGTGTATGCCGCATCGACGCCGACCCCCTGCCACACGCCGGTGAAGTCGGCCGGTGATCGCATCAGATCGGCGAAATCGGGCCATCTGTCGACCAGCAGCCACCCATGCAGAAAGGCCACCTGCGGGATCGAGTCGAGGATCCACATCGACGTGGTCACCACGACGACGGCGACAGTGACCGCGATGGGCTGCTCGGTGAGCGTCGACAAAAACAGCCCGATCGCCGCGAGAGCGCACAACCCGGCTGCGACATACAGCAGGGAGATCAGCAGCCGCCACAATCCGGCGGCCAGTGAGATCTGGGTGCCGGACAACGTCGTGAGGGGTCCGGTGCCGAAGACCGCGATGCCGACGACCACTCCGACCACGACGACCGTTGCGGTGACGATGAGCGAACCCACAACAAGGGCAAGGTATTTCACCACCAGCAGGCGGACGCGGCTGGTCGGGACGGTCAGCAGATAACGCAGCGTGCCGGTGTGCGCTTCACCGGCGATGGCGTCGCCGCTGACCATCGCGATAGCCATCGGCAGGAACAACGTCAGCTCGATCGTGAGCGCCGCGAAGGCCACGAAGACACCGTTGCCGGTGATGGAGGCGAGGAAGTTCGGCCCATTGTCGCCGCCGCGCGGACCCTGACCGTTGACCTTGACCGCGATCGCGAGCAGGACCGGCACCGCGGCCAGCACGAGCAGGCCGGCCTGATTCCGCCGCCGCCCGCACATCAGCCGGATCTCCGAGCGCAGAAAGCGCAGGCTCATGAGCGCACCGCGAATCCCTCGCCGGTCAGCGAGACGTAATAGTCCTCGAGGCTGGGTCGCTCGAAGGCGAAGGCCTGTACGCGCACCTGCGCCGTGACGAGCGCTGCCACGAGATCTTCCGGGCGGAGCTCGCCCGGCCGGCCGGTGACCTGTGATCCGGTGGCCTCGAGGTGCGAAACACCCTGCTGTTCAAGAATTTTCGTCGCAGTGGCCGTGTCCGGTGTGGTCAGGGTGAGGCGAGTCGTCTGCGACTGCCGCAGATCGTCGATGGCGCCCTGCGCGACGAGTCGCCCGGCCCGCATGACCCCGATGTGCGAGCAGATCTGCTGGATCTCCGAGAGCAGGTGGCTGGAGATGAGCACCGTGATGCCCTCTTCGGCCAGGCTCGCGACCAGGTGCCGCACCTCGCGGGTGCCCTGCGGGTCCAGCCCGTTGGTCGGCTCGTCGAGCACGAGCAGATCGCGTGGCGCCAGCAGCGCGGCGGCGATGGCCAGTCGCTGTTTCATGCCGAGCGAATAGGTGCGGAACTTCTTGCCGCCCGCGGGAGTCAGCCCGACCCGGTCGAGCGCCGCGTCGATCCGCTGTCCGCACGTGCCGGCATCCGCGCGGGTGTCGGCGGCATCCAGTCGCTGCAGATTCGCCCGGCCACTCAGGTAGGGGTGAAACGCCGGACCCTCGATCAGCGACCCCACCCGCTGCAGTGCGGGCAGCAGCCCAGCGGGCAACGGTTCACCCAGGATGCGGCGCTCACCGTCGGTGGGCGTGACCAAACCCAGAAGCATCCGGATCGTCGTGGTCTTGCCCGAACCGTTCGGCCCGAGGAATCCGTAGACGCTGCCGCGCGGGACCAGCAGGTCGATTCCGTCGACTGCCCTTTGCGATCCGAAAACCTTTGTCAGCGAACGCGTTTCGATTGCGTATGCCGGATCCGCGGCGCCCGGATCAGTGACCGGCGCCTCGGCAGCGTCAGTGCTTGGCAAGCGCGGTGTAGAGCGTCTGGGCCGGGACGGCGCCGATGGCGTAGCGACCGTCGTTGGCCAGCACGGCGGTGAACAACGAGGTCGACAGCAGGTGACCCGTGCCCCACGATCCGGACACGGTCGGCAGCAGTTTGAGCAACTGCGTCATCGACGTCGCGCTGTTCGATGTGCGCTGAGGGCTGCCCTGCCCTGAATCTCCTTCAGTGACATTGGGATTCGTCATCGGCAAGGTGCCGGTCGCTACCGACGCCCAGCCAGTGCCGGTGACGGTGGGAGCGGTGAGCCCGAGGCTGCTCAGCGAGTTCGCGCTGGGCTTGGCGGGCATCTGCTGGACCGTGACCTTTGCCCCGGGAGGTGGTGTGAAGTCGAAGTTTCCGGCCGCCGGTTTGGTGAAACTCACCGAGCTGAAACCGACACTGACCGCCGGCGAGGAGGCGCCAGCGGCATACACCTCGGCGCGCAGTGGCACCTTGGTCGCAGCGTCGAAGGCGACGCGGACGGACCCGATCTTCGTGCCGCTCGTCTTCGGAGTGAGCACCAACTGGTATGCCGATCGGCCCGCGACCGAGACGTTGCTTGAGGTGGTGACGGCAGTGGTGGCATCGAGCTGTTGCAGTGCCCATGAAGCGACACCCTCAGGAGTAGTAAGCGCCTGCGAATCGGCAGTAGTGCCAGTTGAATTCGACTTCAACGGATGCTGCCGATGGTTGCCCGTAACAACGGGAGGCGCAATGTGCTCGACGCTGCGATCGGCGCTGTTCCACACCCACACACCGGTGCTGATCGCATAGATGTCGGTCTCCGAGCCGTCACCGAGCAGGGCCACCCGCGAGCCGGCGGCACCGTCATACCAAACCTTTGCGGTGTGCGTGCCGGACAACCAGGACAACGGCTGCGCGCTGTCGCTGCCACCGGTCATGCTCGTCGGCAACGACGGGAGACCGAGATTCATCGAGACCGAGACGGTGCCTTGCAGTGCTTGCGGCTTCGCGCTCTCGACCTGGGTGAGAAGTTGAGCTGCCGTGATGTGCGGCAGGGTGACCGCGGCGTCGGCGGGCAGCCGGGTGGCGATCTGTGTGCCCACCACGACCACCGCCAGCGCGGCACCGGGCGCGACCCACCGTAGCGCCGGGCGACGATCGAAGAGGCTCATCCTCCGAGGGTACGCCTCGGAGGATCCGCGCCGTGCTCGTCGAACCGCCCTGATGGCAGCAACGAGGCCACCCGACATCGGCGTCGGCGATCCGCCGGTCGACCGTGGCGGGCGGCGTTCGCGCCGAGCACTCGGCGGGCGCAGCGATGTGACAGTCGGCGCGCCGACCGGGGAGTTGAGATGGAGATTCAGCGAGCGCGGCGCAACGACATCGCGCGCTCGGCCTCCCGATTGTCCTGACGCTCGCGGAGCGCCTGGCGCTTGTCGTACTGCTTCTTACCCTTGGCGAGTGCGATCTCGACCTTGACGCGGCCTTCGGTGAAATACATCGACAGCGGCACCAACGTGTGCCCGGCTTCTCGGGTCTTGCTCAGCAGTTTGTCGATCTCGTGACGATGCATCAGCAGCTTGCGGCGACGGCGCGCGGCGTGGTTGGTCCAGGTGCCGTTGAGGTACTCGGGAATGTGGACGTTCTCGAGCCACAACTCGCCGTTGCGCTCGTCGGCGAAGCCGTCGACGAGTGAGGCGCGGCCCATCCGCAGGCTCTTGACCTCGGTGCCGGTCAGCACCAGGCCGGCTTCGATGACATCCTCGATGAGGTAGTCGTGGCGGGCCTTGCGGTTGTTGGCGACGACTTTCTTGGCCTTGGGGTCGTCCTTGACGGGCTTCTTCGCTTTCTTGGCCATGACTCCATTCTACGAAGGGTCTGCAACCGTAATTCTCGCTGCAGATTCACCCAGCCGAACTCGCCGAATCGGCGACTTTCTGAGTTCTGTCAAGCGCGTCCGGCCTGACGCTCACTTCACTCGCCGAATCGGCGACTTAGAGATCGCGCGGGTAGGTCTTATGTAGCCGCCACGAACACCAGCGGCCCACAGACGAGCCAACTCGCCGGATCGGCGACTTTTGTGTGACCTACGCGACCCATGTGACCACCGAGGTCAGATCGACCGGATCGGCGACTTATGTAGCCGCCACGAACATCAGCGGCCCACAGACGAGCCAACTCGCCGGATCGGCGACTTTTGTGTGACCTACGCGACCCATGTGACCACCGAGACCACTGAGGCGGTCAGATCGACCGCATCGGCGACTTATGTCGGCTACCGCGCTCCACGGACGACCCAAATCGCCGCATCGGCGACTTTCGCATGTCGCACATCTCGCAACGACCCCATCCGCGATGTATGTCGCAAGCACCCACTCCGAGCAGTGGCACCGCAGGTGACCGGGACTCGCGTCAGCTGATCCAGGGCACCGGGTTCACGAAGACGCCGTTGACCATGACGCCGAAGTGCAGGTGGCATCCGGTCGAACGACCGGTGGTGCCGGAGTAGCCAAGCAGTTGGCCCCGACCGACGTGCTGGCCGACACGCACCGAGGGCGTGCGCTCCATGTGCTCGTACACCGTCGCGATGTTGACGCCCCGAATGAAGCCGTTGTCGAGCATGACGAAGTTGCCCTCGACGCTGCCGTAGGACGCATCGACAACGGTGCCGGCCGCGGCTGCATGCACAGGCGTGCCGCACGGGTACGGGAAGTCGTCACCCTCGTGCAGCAGGCGGACACCCAACACCGGGTTGATGCGCCAGCCGAACGGCGACACGATCGAGCCGATCGGTCCCGGCGCCACCAACACACCCCCGCCACCACTCGGCCCACTCGGCGGAGCTGCAGTGGCCGAAGCAACCGACCGCTTCGCGGCTTTGGCCGCGGCGATGTTGCGCGCCTTGATGACCCCGGCGAGGCGCGAGGACTCCGCTTGCTGGGTCTTGAGGCTCGCGAGCTCGGTGTTCTTCTGGGTCTGCAAAGTGTTCCGCTGGGTTGTCTGCGTCTTCTGCAGCGACACGAGCGCGTTGTGCGCGGTGGTCGCTGTCGTCTGCGCGGTCTGCGCCGCCGTCACGGCGTTGGCCGCCTGCACAGTCAAGTCGGCGATCCGGCGACGGGTCGCGCCAAGCAGGTCACTTGACGCGGTCATCGCCGCCTTCTTGCTGTCCAGCGAACTCAGCACGCCGTTCTGCTGGCGCATGACGATGTCGGCCAACGACAACTGATTCCCGACGTCGCCGCCCTTGGCGGTCAGGACATCGAGGGTGAGCTCGAAGTTGCCGAGACCGCCCGCCATGTAACTCTGCCGTGCCAGACCCGCGACCAACCCTTTGGAGGTCGTGACGGCGGCGGTGTTCGTCGCCAGCTGACCCTGGTTCTTGGTCTCATCCGCCTTGGCGATCGCCAGCTCCGCGTTCATGTCGCGGCTGTGATTCTGCGCCTTGGTCAGATTGGCATTCGCGGTGTCGAGCGTCGTCTGTGCCGCGTCGACCTTCTTGTCGGTCGCCTTCAGGTTGGCGTCTGCCGCGATCAGCTGGGCGGAGGTGTCGTCGAGGTCGGCCTGGGTGGACTGGATCTGTTTGTCGACCTTCTTCTTCTGAGCGCCTGGATCGTCGGCCGACGCGTGTGCGGTCACCGACAACAACAGCGCCGCCACCACGGTGGCTCCGGCGACCCTGGTGCGAGTGCGCCCACTGGCAGAAACGATCGACATACGTAATCTCCTCAAATCCGCAACGAACGACGAAGAGCGAGCCACGCCGTGATGAGCGCGACGACGATGGCTCCGAGCACCAGCCACGGCGCGATCTGCCAGACGTCGGAGGTGCCGATGACGCTGAGCAGGTCGCCGTTGCCGCCGCCGGAGTCGAACAACCGGTCGATGCCGAAATGCACCACCGCCCAAAGGAATCCGACCGACAGCAGGCCACCGAGGATCGTCGCAAACAAGATCTCGATGACGAACGGCAGATAGATGACCCCGGCTGACGCGCCGACCAGTCGCATGATGCCCACCTGCCGTCGGCGAGTGAAGGCGACTTGGCGAATCGTGGTGGTGATCAACAGGATCGCGCAGATCACCATGAGTACAGCCAGCCCGACCGACGCCACGCTGACGACATTGAGCAGGTTGAAGAAGGTCGCGAGCACGTTGCTCTGATCGGTCACCGACTCGACGCCCGGTTGGCCGGAGAACGCACCGACGATGTCTTGATATTTCTTGGGGTCGGACAGCTTCACCCGGTATGACGCAGGCATCGCAGCTTGCGTGACGTCGGACAGGTAGGGGCTGTTCTTGAACTGCTCCTTGAACCGCTGATACGCCTGCGCCGAACTCTCGTAGTAGACCTGCTCTACGAGAGGCTTCATGCTGTCGAGCTGGCTCTTGACCTGATTCTGCTGAGCCGGTGTCGCCACGCCCGAGGAGCACGAGGGCACATCGGTTGACTGGCTGGTGCAGAAGAAGACCGAGACCTGGATCTTGTCGTACCAGTAGCCCTTGGCGACGCTGACTTCCTTCTGCGCGAGCAGGCCCGCGCCGAGGAAGAACAGCGACACCATGGTCACCAGCACGACGGACAGGATCATCGACAGATTGCGCCGTATGCCGTTGGCGGCTTCGCCGATCAGGAACGCAAGACGCACGGGCGATCAGTCCTCGTCCCGCGTCGTGTCGTGCAACTCGCGGATCTCCTGCACGTAGGCGCCGTGCGCCTCGTCGCGCACGAGCACGCCGTCCTTGAGTTCGAGGACACGCTTCTTGAAATCGTCGACGATGCTCTGATCGTGGGTCGCCATCGCGACGGTGGTGCCTGTCTTGTTGATCCGGCTGAGCACGGCGACGATCTCGGCACTGGTGTCGGGGTCGAGGTTGCCGGTGGGCTCGTCGGCGAGCAGGATCGGCGGCTTCTTGACGACCGCGCGGGCGATGGCGACGCGCTGCTGTTCGCCACCGGACAGCTGGTCGGGCAGCCGGTCGGCCTTGCCCTCCAGGCCCACCAGATCGAGAGCTTCGGGGACCAGTTGTTTGATCTGATGCCGTTTGCTGCCAAGGACTTTGAGCACGAAGGCGACGTTCTGGTAGACGGTCTTGCCCTCGAGCAGGCGGAAGTCCTGGAAGACCACACCGATCTCCCTGCGCAAACCGGGGATCTGGCGGTCGGTGAGTGTGCCGAGGTCGCGGCCGGCGACCAGCACCGTGCCGGTGCTCGCCACGATCTCGCGGGTCAGCAGCCGCATCATCGTCGATTTGCCGGACCCGGACGCGCCGACGACGAAGACGAATTCGCCGCGGACTATCTCGCAGGTCACGTCATCGAGCGCGGGAGACCCCTTGGGGGTATACCGCTTGGTGACGCCTTCGAGTCGAATCATGTGAGGTGACGGGCCTTTTGATGATTTCGGGGCTGGGGCAGTGGGTGACGTAACACCCCGCGCGGGTGTCAGCGATGACGTTTGACCAGACGCGGAGCGACTGTTCAGCGGCATCGCACACACCGCTCGCGGGCCGTGCCACCGTATGCCGACAGCCTCGCCCGATCACGCAGGCGCGCCGGGTTCGGCCCGGTCGAGACAGAGCGCGGTCGAGACAGAGGAGGTGTATCAGGCGTTGTCGCGCTCGGCGCTGCGCTTCCAGCGGATGCCGGCTTCCATGAAGCCGTCGATGTCGCCGTCGAAGACGCCGGAGGTGTTGCCGACCTCGTATTCGGTGCGCAAATCCTTGACCATTTGGTACGGGTGCAGCACGTAGGAGCGCATCTGGTCGCCCCAGCTGGCCTTGATGTCGCCGGCGAGTTCCTTCTTCTCCGCTGCCTCCTGCTCGCGGCGGATCAGCAGCAGGCGTGACTGCATGACACGCAATGCGGCGGCGCGGTTCTGGATCTGGCTCTTCTCGTTCTGCATCGAGACGACCGTGCCGGTGGGGATGTGGGTCATACGGACCGCGGAGTCGGTGGTGTTGACCGACTGACCACCGGGGCCGGAGGAGCGGAAGACGTCGATCTTGAGCTCGTTCTCGGGGATCTCGATGGCGTCGGTCTGCTCGATGAGCGGCACGACCTCGACTGCGGCGAAGGACGTCTGGCGACGGCCCTGGTTGTCGAACGGGCTGATGCGCACCAGTCGGTGGGTGCCGGCCTCGACGGCGAGATTGCCGTAGGCGTAGGGCACGTTGACCTCGAAGGTGGCCGACTTGAGGCCGGCTTCCTCGGCATACGAGGTGTCCATGACCTTGGTCGGGTAGCCGTGGCGCTCGGCCCAGCGCAGATACATCCGCATCAGCATCTCGGCAAAGTCGGCGGCGTCGACGCCACCGGCACCGGCGCGGATCGTCACGACAGCCTCGCGCTGGTCGTACTCGCCCGCGAGCAGGGTGCGGACCTCGAGCTCACCGACGGCCTTGCGCAACGAGGTGAGTTCCTTCTCCGCCTCGGCCAGGGTGTCGGCGTCGTCCTCCTCCTGTGCCATCTGCACGAGCACCTCGAGGTCGTCGACGCGCTGGTCCATCGTCTCGATGCGTTCGAGTTCGGAGTTTGCGCGTGACAGGCTGCTGGTGACTTCTTGCGCCTTCTCCGGGTCGTCCCACAGGTCGGGCGCGCTCGACTTCGCCTCGAGGTCGGTGATCTGTGCGCGCAGCGCGTCGAGGTCGGTCACCTCACGCACCGACTCCATCGTCGTACGCAACGCCTTGATCTCCGCGGGAAAGTCTGTAGCCACGATCGAACAGCCTAGGCGATCAGTTCAAATCGGCGCGGGCGCGCGACTGCA
This sequence comes from Rudaeicoccus suwonensis, assembly GCF_007829035.1. Taxonomy (NCBI): domain Bacteria; kingdom Bacillati; phylum Actinomycetota; class Actinomycetes; order Micrococcales; family Dermacoccaceae; genus Rudaeicoccus; species Rudaeicoccus suwonensis. The sequence goes on along the minus strand of NZ_VIVQ01000003.1, from coordinate 244,264 downwards.
CGCTGATCCGCACCTCGCCGAACATCGTGGCCAGGACACCGGACAGGATCGGTGGGCGCACGACTGCATCGACGCGCACCTGGGCGGTGTGACCGTCGGTGGTGCCCGTGCCGGACCCGATCGCCCAACCGGTGACATTGGCGGGCACCTTCTGTCGGCCAAGGCTCGCGGCGGCGGTCCGTTGCACGCCGTCGTCGGACAGGGTGAGCGTCGATCCGAGTCCACCCTTGTAGATGCCGCCCTCGTTGATCGAGTCGGCGGCGTCGACGGCTGCGGCATCCGCCGCGTCGAGCACATGCACCTTGGCCAGTTGGATCGCGGTGAGGTTGACCCCGCCCAGGATCAATGTGGCGAGGATGGCGAAGAGCCCGGCGATGAGCAGTATGACGCGCCCCTCCTCCCCCGCAGCCGTGTGCGCGTGCCAGCGCTGTCGCAGTGCTGCAAGCAGTTTCGCGAGCGCGCCGGTGACCAGTCGGCTGCTCATCGGGCGCGGTACCGGTCGACGACTTCGGCGTGCCGCGAGTGCAGGTGCACGACCGAGGGGACGGCTCCTTGCAGGAAGCTGGGGATCAGCGGCAACTCGACATCCAGGTCGGCGACGGTGTCGATCACGCCGTCGGGTGTCAGACATGGCGACTTCGAGCACAACACCTGCACGGTGCCCGCGCCCTCAAAACCCTGATCCGCGAACGCCATTCGCGCCGCTGCCTGCGAACGCGCCGTCGCAGTGGAGTCATTGCTCGCGGTCACGAACATCCGTGACGACTCACGTGCGGCGGCAGCGACGGCATACGTGCCGGCCTGCAGCCGGGCGAGGGTGACGACCAGGTAGAACACCGGCAGGATCAGCGCGACACCCACCACGATGAACTCGACGATCGCGCTGCCGTCCTCGCGACCGGCCGATGCGAGCCGGGCGCGGCACCGCGCGGCGATCGGTGACCGGCCGACGAGTTCACGGACTCCGCGTGCTGTATGCCGCAGCACTCTCCGGCTCATTGCGCCTCCTCGTAGGCACGGCCCGACACCGTCAGCGACTGCGACGGGCCGAAGGGGCCGAGGATCGGCAATGGGGCACGCACCGTGATGCGCACGACCTGGGCGTCGCCCTCGGTGACCACTGATGCCGACACGTCTCGTGCGTAGGACTCGGTCAGGCTTGCGGTGATGAGTTCTCTGGTGCGCGCGGCCCCGAGTTGAGGCGTCGAGTCGGCGCGGGCGCCATACCGGGCACCTTCAACGGCGTTCTCTATCAACATGTTTCGCACGTGCAAGGCGAAGCCGAGTTGCAGCGCCGCAAGGAAGAAGAGCACCACGAGCGCTCCCACCATTGCAAATTCAGCCACCGCCGAGCCGGTATCGGTGGCTCGTCCCGGCTCATCGTTCGCGCGAGCATCACCGACCACCGGCAAGGTCAGCCCGCTCCGTCGCCCGTGACCTTGCCGACCGCATCGGAGAACATGCCGGTCAGTGTGTCCTGTGCGAGGGTCCACAGCACGGTCACCATCCCCGCCGTCATGATCGTGATGAGCACCCAGCCAGGCACATCACCACGCTCACGTTCCTGATGCGCCTCGGCAACGCGGGCTCGGGCGGCATACAGCGCTCGCAGCGCTCGGGCCTGCAGTTTGTCGATCGTGATCATGACTTCCTCCACGGTGATTCTTGTTCTTCTGTAACGGTTTTCGGGGGCGGGGGTGATGGGCTTCAGAACGACATGTTGAGTGCGCCGAGTCCTGGAAAGATGGCGAAGACGATGGTGACTGGCAGGACCAGGAAGACGACCGGAACCATCATCATCAACTCCCGCCGACCACCGAGCTCCATGAGCTGCTGCTTGCTGGAATCGCGCGCGTCCTGCGCCTGCGCGCGCATCACATCGGCTAACGGTGTGCCGCGCTCGACCGCAATCACGATGCCGTCGACAAATCGCGTCAAACTCGCAGCGCCGGTGCGGTCGGCCAGACCTTGCAGCGCCTCGGGCAATGTCGAACCCGCACGAGCATCGGTGAGACACCGGCCGAGCTCGCTGGACAGCTCGCCGGAGGAGAGAGCGGTGACCCGCTCGAGCGCAGCTGCCGCGCCCTCGCCGGCCGTGACCGCGAGCGCCAACATCTCAGCGACAGCAGGGAATTCGGCAAGGATGCGCTGTTCACGCCGATCCGCCGCTCGGGTGAGCGTCTGATCGCAGCCGACGACTCCAGCTGCGAACGAGATCACCAGCACCAGCACTGCTTGGACGACCGAGTGCCGACCACCGACGAACGACATCACAGCGAACAGTGCGCCCGCACATGCGGCGGCGACTCCCCACAACGCCTGCTGCGCCCGGAAACCCTCGACGTCTGGCGGGCGCCCGGCACGCTCCAGTCGCATTCGGACAGAAGTCGCACCACCGAGCACGTGGTCGACCAGTGCGCCCAGTCGATGCATAGCCGGACTGAGCACATGGTTGACGTCGAGGCGATCGGTGGATCGAGCGAGCAGCCGCGAAGGCCGGGGCGAATCCTGCACATAGGGCTCGATGCGAGCTGCCAGATCGGGCCGGCGGTGATGGGGCAAGCCGAGATAGATCAGAATCACGCCCGCGCCGAGACCAGCGCCGCACAGCGCCCCCCACCAGGTGTATGCCGAGGTCACCGCATCACCCGTTCTTCGACAGGAAGGCGACCGATGCGCCGCATGACCTGGTAGGCGACGAAGGTGATGGCGGTGCCGACGGCGAGCACCATGACACCCGCCGGTTCACGGTACGCCGCCAGCGACCCGCCGCGAGTTGCGAGCATTGCCAGCACGATCCACGGTGCAGCAACCGCCAGCCTTGCGGCATTGACCGTCCACGACTGTCGTGCCTCCAGCTCGGCACGGGTGCGGGCGTCGTCACGCAGAAAGGTCGACAGCGTGCGCAACAGCTTGCCCAGATCCGTACCGCCAACCTCGCGGGCGATCCGCAGCGACTCGATCAACCGGTCAGCGACAGGGTCACCGAGGCGGACCTTGAGGGCGTCGAGACATTCGTGGAACCGGCCGCTGCCTTGGTAATCGTGCGCGAACTCGGCGAAGGCCGGCCGGAGTTCTTCGGGCCCACGCACCGATAGCTGGCTGAGAGACTCCGGCAGCGCCAGACCAGCACGCACCGCGGACGAAATGTGATCGACCACGTCAGGCCACACCTCGCGGAGGGCGGCGCGACGGCGACGGGCTCGGCTGTTGACGACGGCGAACGGGCTGTATGCCGCGAAGCCAGCGATGGCCAGCGCAATCGCGGGTACGGCGGTGATGAGCATGACGACGATGAAGGCGAAAACTCCTGTGCTTGCTGCAATCCAGATGAGCTTGCCGGAGGTGAGACCATTGATTCCGGACTGCACGATCACGTCGTCGAGCTGCTCCCTTCGACTACGACGAGCAGCGCTGCCGGTCTTCGGTGACTGCGGCCAGCAGGACCACCACACACAGAAGAGTCCTGCTCCGAACATGAGCGGGAAGATGACGCTCACCGCTCGCTCAGCAGTTCTGTGACGTTGAAACCGGCTCGCTCGAATTGCTCCTCGTGGCTGGGGAATCCGTTGCCACGCACCAACCGGCCACCTCTCTGGACGAAGATCTCCGCCAACTCGATGACGTCGCCCTCCGTGCGGCCGGGCACCGCGACGATCTCGCGAACGCGCCTGGATCCGTCGCGCTCAAGGGCTATGTGAACGACCAGATCGATTGACGCCGCCACAGTCGGGACCACAAAGTTCGAGCTGACGTTGGGCCCGGCGAGGAGCGGCAGGGTGCACATCTTGACGATGGCCTCGCGTGCCGAATTCGCATGCAGTGTCGCCATACCCGGCAATCCGGAGTTCAACGCAATGAGCAGATCGAGGCTCTCGGCTTGGCGGACTTCACCGACAACGATGCGGGAGGGGCGCATCCGGAGCGCTTCTTTGACCAGCCGTCGCAACGGAATCTCGCCGGTTCCTTCGAGGCTCGGCTGGCGGCACTGCAGCGCCGCCCAGTCGCGTAGGTTGAGCCGGATCTCGAAGACCTCCTCGCACGAGACGACGCGCTCGTTCGAGGGAATTGCGGCCGCAAGACAATTCAAAGTCGTGGTTTTTCCGGCCTGAGTTCCGCCTGCCACCACGATGTTAAGCCCGGAAGCGACTGCTGCTGAAAGGAATCGGGCTGCAGGTTGGGTGAGAGTACCCATCCTCACGAGGTCGTCGAGGCTGTGCGCGCGAGCGACGAACTTGCGGATGTTGACGTACCACTGACTGCGCGTGACGTCCGGAATCGCCACATGCAAACGACTACCGTCCGGCAATGTCGCGTCGACGAACGGCGAAGACAGGTCGATGCGCCGACCCGACGGCTTCAGCATGCGCTCGACCAGGGTGCGCACCTGCTGGTCGGTCAGGATCGTCGAGGTGAGCTCGGCCACGCCATGACGAGCGATGAACACGCGCTGCGGCTCATTCACCCAGATTTCTTCGATCGTCGGATCGTCAAGGTAGGGCTGCAGCGGGCCGAATCCGAGAACAGCGTCCAGCACCTGCTGAGTGGCCGAGTCGCGGTCCGGCAACGGCGTCATACCGCCATGCAGACTGCGTTCCTCGTAGTCGCGAACGACGTCGTGCACGAGGGTCTGGAGGACTGTCTGATCACGCGCCGGGTCCAGCCGCTTCCGTCGGATCAGCTCGCGGACTTCGTCCTCGATCACTTGGGCGCCGTCCATGGTTCTTTTCCCTCTCCCCCCGCCGCGCACTGTCGCTTTACCACATATTGTTGGTTGCATCCTGTATGCCGTTGGGGAGTGAACCTACTACGAGATTCGCGGTGGCGCAGCCGCCAGACCGAGTTATCCACAGCACGGGCCGCTTCGCGCGACCAGCCAGCCCCTGAAGGATCACCGCAGTTCTAGCCGTCGACGCCTGGCCGGGAAAGCGCCTCGACCGACGCAGGCAGCGCCATACCCGCCTGGCAGTCATCGCCGACCAACTGCGTTGGTTAGTGGCTCCTGGGGAAGCACTAATCTCGTCGGTCAGCGAAAGCATCGACGAGCGAGGCGGATCCACAACGTGATCGACACCATCCGGGCGTTACCCAAGGCCGAGTTGCACCTGCACATCGAAGGCACGCTCGAGCCGGACCTGGTGTTCGCGCTCGCCCGGCGCAACGGCGTGCAGTTGCCGTTCGCGGACGTCGCAGCACTCTCTCGTGCCTACAACTTCTCCGACCTGCAGTCCTTCCTCAACCTCTACTACGACTGTATGGCGGTGTTGCAACACGCCGCCGACTTCGAGGACCTCGCCAACGCCTACCTGGCCCGCGCCGCAGCCGACGGCGTCACCCACGTCGAGATGTTCTTCGACCCGCAAGCCCACACCAGCCGCGGCATCCCCCTGGCTGAGGTCATCGCCGGCCTCACCGCCGCGATCACCACCGCCCCGACCCGCCATGGCGTCCACGTGCGGCTCATCGCCTGCTTCCTACGAGACCGCCCCGCCGACGAAGCGATGACCACCCTCGAAGCACTGAGCGACCACCTCGACATCGTCGACGGCGTCGGCCTGGACTCCGCCGAGGTCGGCCACCCACCCACCAAGTTCAAGGACGTCTTCGCCGAAGCCGCCACGCTCGGGCTGCACCGCGTCGCACACGCCGGCGAAGAAGGGCCACCGGCATACATCTGGGAAGCATTGGACGTGCTCGGCGTCGAGCGAGTCGACCACGGCATACGGGCCGTCGAAGACCCTGCACTGCTGCGACGGCTCGCCACCGACAAGGTGCCGCTGACGGTCTGCCCCCTGTCGAACGTGCGGCTCAAATGCGTTGCAACACTGAAGGATCACCCGCTCCACCAGTTACTCGACGCCGGCGTCATCGCCACCATCAACTCCGACGACCCGGCCTATTTCGGCGGCTACCTCGCCGACAACTACCTCGCGCTCCACCGCGAACTCGGAACCGACCTCACCACGCTGCAGACCCTCGCGCAGAACTCCCTCGACGCGCGCTTTCACCCGAAGGGCTCCTGACCCGCGGATGCCGAACGCGTTCTACATCTTGTAGAGTCGCGTTGTCCTAGTCGGTGTCGAAGGGTTGACCGGTGTCCTACAGCACCCCCGAAGCTGTCGTCTTGACAGTGCTTTTCGCGTGCACGGCCGTGGGCTACGCCGTGTTTGGCATACGGCAGCGCACCGATGCACCCGCAGGCATCAGCGACGTGCTGCACGTGGTGATGAGCTTGGCGATGCTGTCGATGCCGTGGTCGTGGGGTGCCAAGGTCTCGTCGCCGACCCTGCAGATCATCGTCTTCGGTTTGGCCGCGCTGTATTTCGTGGTGCTGCTGGCCGGCGGTGACCGATTCGGCGGGCACGCCCACCACGGCACCGGCCTCGAGCGTCAGATGATGCTCGGCTACCACGTCGTGATGATGGCCGCGATGGTCGTCATGGGCCTGATCATGCGCGACATGCCCCACACCGGTTCGGGCATGGACATGGTCGGGATGACCTCGGACAAGCCGATGCCGTCGACCATGACGATGCATCTGGCGACCGGCTGGACGGTCACCTCGTGGGTGCTGGTGGTGGTCTTCGCTATCGCCACGTGTGCACTGATCGTGCGGTGGCTACGCAGCGCCGAAAGACATCTGCGCACAACGCAATTCGAATCCGGGCTTCTTATCCTGATGAGCGTCGGTATGGCGCTGGCCTTCGTGCCGACCTGGTAGTCGGCCCCGCGAGCCGTCGATCAGTCGCACCCGTAACGCACGACCCCGTCACCCACCGTCACCCCGAGATGAGTCCCCGATGACCACGACACGGGATGCCGCCGTCACCGGCATACCGAATGAGCCGCAACGACCGCCAGGCGGAGCATGGCTCCCGCAACTGCTGCGACGGCTGCACTTCTACGCCGGCATCTTCGTCGGGCCCTTCATCCTCGTGGCGGCGCTGTCGGGCGCGGCATACGCAGCGGCGCCGACCGTCGACCATCTCGTCTACCACCACCAGGTGACCACCGACTCGCGCGGACCCGCGCTGCCGCTGTCCGCCCAGGTCGCTTCGGCGCAGCGGTACATCGCAGGCCACCACCCCGGTGACGTGCTGCTCGGGGTCAAGCCCGCGGCGCACACCGGCGCCACCACCCAGGTGATGTTCTCCGAGCACGGCCTGCTCGACGGTCAGGTGCGGTCGGTGTGGATCGATCCGGTCACTGCGGCGCCGCACGGCGACCTCAAAGTGTTCTCCACCGCCCTGCCGATCAGCACCTGGATCGACTTCTTCCACCGCACGCTGTTTCTCGGCGATGTCGGGCGCGCCTACAGCGAACTCGCCGCCTCGTGGCTCGGCGTGATCGCGCTCGCCGGCCTCGGCCTGTGGATCGCCCGACTGCGTCGCACCCGCACCAAACGCGAGCTGCTCGCACCGACGCGCCGCGGATCGGCATACCGGCGGCTGCACTCCTGGCACACAGCGACCGGTGTGTGGCTGCTGTTGGGTGCGCTCTTCCTCTCTGCCACCGGCATCACCTGGTCACTGCACGCGGGCGCCAACGTCAGCGAGATCCGGTCGGCTCTGGACTGGTCGACACCATCACTGACCACGACGACCACCACCACCCGGTCATCAACAACAACAACGGATTTCGACGGATCCGCGCAACGTCATGGCGACGACCTCGACGTCTTCGACGAGGTGCTGGCCAAAGCCCGCGCGACCAACATCCACAACTCGCAGATCGAGATCGACCTGCCCAGCTCGGCCGGTCAGGCGTGGACGGTGCGGGAGATCCGGCGCGAGTGGCCGGTCGCCGCCAACTCGGTCGCGATCGACCCGAGCACGATGGCCGTGGTGTCACACTCCGACTGGGCTAGCTTTCCGTTGGCCGCGAAGCTGACATCGTGGGGTGTCAACGCGCACATGGGACTGCTGTTCGGACTGGCCAACCAGATCGTTCTCTTCGCGCTTGGCCTGGGCTTCGCTGCCATGGTCGTGCTCGGCTACCTCATGTGGTGGCGACGTCGTCCGATGCGCGGTGCCCGTCGCATGGGCAGACCGCCGTCGGCGGGCGGCCTCGCCAAGGCGCCGTTGTGGGCGCAACTGGTGTTGGCGGCCGCTGCTATCGGCGTCGGCGTGCTGCTGTCGGAGCTGGGTATCACCCTGTTGGCGTTCCTGTTGATCGACGCGCTGATCATGGCGACGCGCCCCGCCATACCCGTCGGCTGAGCGCACCGTCAGCCTTCGAACACTGTGTCGGGTGGATCGTCACCGGTCGCCACATCGTCGTGGTCGCCACCGATCTCTCCCAGCACGCGAAGCACATCTCGCACCTCCGTCGGGCAGGGATCGCGCCACGCGAGCCAGGTGCGCACCGCAAGTCGGTGACCGGACGAATCGATGTCATCCAACGGCAGCCATACCCACTCAGGCATCCTGCGGACAGCCGACTCTCGGGTGAGTACCGCTCCGTTTGCGCCACTGGCCAGAGCGACCAGCGCCAATGACTCCGAATACCGGTGCAGCACCCAGTCGATCGGGATCTCGCGTCGCGCGGCGGTCTCGCGCAGGTGAGTGTCATCAGCGTGCCCGGCTGCCGCATGGGTCAGCCAGCGACCACCGGCAAGGTCGTCGAGCCGCAGCGGGCTGATCTGGCACAGCGGCGAGTCGTCATGCACGGCAACGCCATACGACTGAGTGAGCACGTGCTTGTGGGGAGCCTCGGGAGGAATCGTGTGCAGCAGCGCAACATCCAGCTCTCCACGTTGCAGACGCGATCGTTGCTCGTCCGTCGTGGCCTCGACAAGATCAAGACGGATGTGCGGGTGCCGATCTCGACACCTCGCGATCGCCCGGGAGAACCAGTGCCGTGGCAAGCCGCTCGGCACACCTATGCGCACCACGGTCGGCCGCGTTGCCGCGTGACGCACACGATCCTCCAGCGCGTCGGCCAACGTGAGGATTTCGCCGGCGCGCAGATACAACTCGCGTCCAGCTGCCGTCGGAGTGACACCGCTGGGCGTGCGCTCCAGCAACGGCACACCCAACTCGCGCGAGAGTTGCGCGAGTTGCCTGCTCATCGCCGGCTGGCCGATGTAGAGCGCACTGGCTGCTCGACTCATCGACCCCAGCTCGACAGTTCGCACGAATGCGATGAGACTTTTCAACTCCATCTGGCCATCTGACCATGAGTTATGCCCGCTACGCATGGGGCAATGCCACATCAGCCATGGACGACATGTTGTGACGTGGATCATATTTTGGACGTGACTTCAACTTCACCTCTGAAGATCGCCTCCATCGACGAAACGACGGACGTCCTTGTGGTCGGTGGCGGCTCTGCGGGTATCGCCGCCGCCATCGGGGCCGCGCAGGCAGGCGCACGGGTAACCCTCATCGAGCAATACGGCTTCCTGGGCGGTTCTGCCACTCAATCAGGCGTCCACACCTTCTGCGGTTTCTACGACCGAACTGGGGAGCGGGTGGTCGCAGGTGCCGGGCAGCTCGTGGTGGATGCCTTGCAGGAGAACGGCGGAATGCAGGTCCGGCGGATGCCGGAGTCGGGCAACACCGTCGTGCTGCTCGATCCGGAGGTCACCAAGCGAACGTATGACGATCTCGTCCTGGGAGCGGGAATCGACCTGTGGCTGCACTCCACCGTCGTCGGTGTCGAACGCTCGGGCCCGACGGCGGACGACGCAGCCGTCATCACTTCGGTCGTGGTGCACCATCGCGGTGGTCTCACCAGAATGCACCCGTCCGTGGTCGTCGACGCCAGCGGGGACGGTGTCGTCCTCTCTCAGTGCGGCGCGGACTCCCCTGTTGCGGATCTGGCTGCACGGCAGGCCAGCACTCTGGTCATGCACGTGGGCGGGGTGACATCCGGCGCTTCATTGACCTCTGCTGCGCTAGGGGCAGCCGTCGCGGACTACTCCGCGCGGCACGGCGTGGCCTTCGAACGGCAGTCCGGACTTGCAGTGCGCGAGCCGGGAACCCAGAACGTGATGCTGCTCCTGGCAGACACCCGCCGGGACGTCCTGGACCCGCGGCAGCTGACCCAGGCAGAGGTCGAAACCCGCCGTTTGGCAAGGCATTACGCCGCAGCGCTACGTGAGATACCCGGCTGGGAACACTCTTTCCTGAGCCAGACAGGACCACAACTCGGGATCCGTGAGAGCCGCCGTCTCGCCGGCGTCGGCACCGTCACTGCGGCTGACGCGCTCAACGGGCGCCGCCGCACTGATGCCATTGCGAGATGTGGCTGGCCGATCGAGTCGCACGTCGAGCCGGGCCGCACCCGGTACGTCTCGATCAAGGACGACGGCTGGTATCACATCGGATTCGACGCTTTGCGGTCACCACACGTCTCCAACCTGTATGCCGCGGGCCGCCTCACATCCTCGGACAGTCAGGCGTATGCCTCCCTGCGCGTCATGGGGACCTCATTCGCCACCGGTCACGCCGCCGGTGTTGCTGCCGCAATCGGCAGCAATGGGCGATCAGTCGAAACGAGCTCTGTGCAAAGCGAACTCAAGCGACAGGGAGCGTTGTTGTGAGCACTGTGGCCGTGACCGGAGCGAGGGGCAGCCTGGGAAGCGACATCGTCCCCCGGCTGATCACCGCTGGTTACGACGTGCTCGGCATCGACCGCACCGAGTGCCCCGCGGACACCGGCACCCTCCGATGGCAGCAGTGCGATCTGGCCAGAGCCCTACCGGATCTTGCCGGTTGTGACGCGGTCGTCCACCTCGCCGGCGTGCCCCTGGAAGCCGACTGGGCCACGCTGCGCGCCGCGAATGTCGATGCCACCGAGTCGGTCCTGCGCGCAATGCGGATCCACGGCGTCAACCGGATCGTGCTCGCCAGCTCCATCCATGCGACCGGATTCACGCCGGTGCCGGCACCTGGCCACCTGGTCCCTGCCGACGTGCCAGCACGGCCGAACACGCTGTACGGCGTGAGCAAGGTCGCGATGGAGGCCCTGGCCAGGATGTACCACGACCGATGGGGCATCGACGTCGTGTGCCTGCGGATCGCCTCCCGCTTCGACCACCCTCGCGACGCACGGATGAAGCACACCTGGCTCTCCCCGGCCGATGCGGGCCGGCTGGTCATCGCGGCTTTGTCGACACCCGAGCCCGGATTCCGGATGGTGTGGGGCGTGTCCGCGAATTCCGAGGCGTGGCTGTCCGGCGCGGAAGGTCGATCGATCGCCTATCTTCCTCACGACGATGCCGTGACCTACGACATACCCGACCAGGCGGACCCACAGCCGTGGGACTCCACGATCGGGGGACTGTTCAGCTCACCGCACCCGCCAAGCATGAACGATCCGGCCGGATTCGGCCACGAGAGTGAAGGAAGGGAACCATGATGACGGCGGAAATCGCCTTCGCCGTGCAGGATCTGCACAAGGTGTTCTTCAGCAAGGGCCGGCCGGTTCACGCGCTCAACTCGATCGACCTCGTGGTGGAGCAGGGCTCGTTCACGTGCATCCTCGGGCCGTCCGGTTGCGGAAAGTCGACGCTGCTGCGGATCCTCGGCGGGTTGGAGGAGCCGACCAGCGGCAGCGTCCTGGTGTCGGGTCGCCCGGCAATCGAGGCCAAGGATCAGACCGCCTTCGTCTTTCAGGATCACGGGGTCTTTCCGTGGCTCACCGTGCTCGACAATGTCGCCTTCGGCTTGGAGATGGCGGGCCGCCGCAAGAGCGAGCGACGTGACATCGCTGCGCACTGGCTGCAGCGCGTCGGCATGGAACAGTTCGCAGGCGCCTACCCGGAGCAACTCTCCGGTGGGATGCGTCAACGCGTTGCAATAGCAAGGGCATTCGCCATGGATGCGCCATACCTGTTGATGGACGAACCCTTGGGTGCCCTCGACGCGCAGACACGCCGGCTCATGCAGGAACAACTGCTGCAACTGTGGCAGGACGAGCGTAAGACCGTCGTCCTGGTCACCCACGCGATCGAGGAGGCACTCCTGCTCGGTGACCGTGTGGTGACGATGACCGCCCGGCCCGGCCGTATCAAGGAGGACGACGTCGTTCCGTTGGAGCGGCCTCGCACCCTGGCACTCGAAGCCGACCCGCAGTTCATTGCGATGAAGTCGGCGATCTGGCAGACACTTCGCGACGAGGTCAACGAAGCGATGGGGCAGAGCGCATGACCACCGGCACCCAGAGCCCCACAGCCGGCGCAGCGGACACCGAGTTCGAGGAGGCCGTGCGTCAGACAGAACAGCGGCGACGACGTGCACGGCGACGCGATGTGTGTCTGGGCATCGGCTTCCCGATCGTGCTGCTGCTCGTGTGGCAGGTGGCCGCCGACACGCACCTGATCGACCAGAAGATCTACACCGCGCCGACCAAGATCGTGTCCGACGCTGTGGACCAGATCCGCAATCACACGCTGCTGACCGACCTGTGGGCGACGACCTACCGGTTGATCCTCGGTTATGTCTTCGGATCGATCGCCGGTGTGATCGTCGGCGTACTCATGGGATCCGTCCGGGCCGTGCGCGCCGCGCTCGAACCGACGTTGTCAGCGTTGTACGCACTGCCGAAGATCGCCATCCTGCCGCTGTTGTTGCTGATCTTCGGAATCTCCGACCTGCCTCGGATCCTGCTGACCGCAATCGGCGTCTTCTTCGTACTGCAGATCAACACCTTGCAGGGGATCATCTACACCGACGCCAGGTATCTGGAGGCCGCCGACGCGTTCGGGGCGCGAGGGTGGCGGCGTCTGGTGCGGATCGTCATACCGGCCGCACTGCCGCAGATCTTCACGGGCCTTCGAGTGGCAGCCGGCATGGCGGTCATCATCGTCACCGCCATCGAGTTCGTCGCAGCGAACAACGGACTCGGATACCTCATCTGGAACTCGTGGCAGATCTTCCAGCCGGCAACGATGTTCGTCGGTATGGCGACCGTCTCCATCCTCGGCGCCGTTCTCACCGGCGTCGTCGCGCTGGTCGAGCGTTTCGCGATGCCATGGCGCCGCGACCGTTCCTGAGCCATCGAGCAATTCGCGGCATCCGCCGCATGACACATCAGTAAGTCACCTCACGAGGAGTTCGGATGAAATCAGCAGTTGCAGCCGTCGGGGTCATCGCCGTCAGCGCGAGTCTCGTTGCCGGATGCGGAAGTTCGTCAAGCAAGGGTGCTTCGTCGTCGGGAGGAATGACCACCGTCAACGTCGCCTACGTTCCGCTCGGTCTGTTTGCTCCGCTGTACGTGGCACAGAAGAAGGGATATTTCGCTGCCAACGGCATCAAGGTCGACCTGAACAAGGTCACGTCAGGTCAGGACGCAATCCCGCTGGCGGCATCCGGCAAGGAGGATGTCGTCATCGGCGGATTCAGCGCCGGTTTGTTCAGTTCGATCAACGCCGGCCTCGACATCAAGGTCGTCGGCTCGATGAACGTCGCCGACGGTTCCACCACCAACGCACCCTCGCAGATCGTCGTTGGCAAGAACTCCGGCATCACGTCCGTCGCCCAACTGAAGGGCAAGAAGATTGCGGTGCTCGCCGGGCCAGGCGGGGCGGGAGCGTTCATTCTCGGTGAGATCCTCAAGTCGGCGAACCTCACCATCAAGGACGTCACGATGGTCAACCTGACCTCCTCCGACATGCCGGCCGCCGTGGCATCCGGATCTGTCGATGCCGCCGTCGCCTCATGGCCCTACACGACGCAGATCACCAGTGCCGGTGGCACCGCCATCGCCGTGCCGCCCTCGGGACTGGCATCCGGCGGTGTCGTCTACGGCGGATCGTTCGCCAAGAACACCAAGGTCGCGACCGCTTTCATGCACGCGTTGCAGGAGGCCTCGCGCGACCTGCAGGGCGACTACCGCACGAATTCCGCTCTCGTTGCTGACATCAGCGCGTACACGGGTCAGCCGGTGTCCTCGATCAAGTCTGCGCCGTACAACGTCTGGGAACCCACACTGGCACCGCTGCCGCAACAGCTGGAGAACATGCAGAACATCTGGATCGCCGCCGGCGCGCTGAGCTACAGCTCTCCCATCGAGTCCTCGAAGTACGTCAACACGTCGTTCACCGGCTGACGCGCGGGCCCGCCCGCGTTGTCCACAGGGCCGGAGCAGGAAGACGGTTCGTCGACGGATACTGCCGCCCATGGCCCATCCATCGACAGGTATGCCGCCCTCCCGCCGTCTCCTGCGACTCGGCGTGCTCGACCCGGCAACCGGACGACGGCGGGTGGTCGTCCTGCGCACGCCGACGGACTGCACGTGGTCGCAGGCGCGCGCAGCACTTGCCGAGGCCGGCATTGAGACAGGCGCTGCGGCATACGTGATGGACGTGCGCGTCGGTGACGATGACGCTCTCGGGTGCGCACCGTTGCTGGCCGGTGCGACGATCAGCGCGGCGCCGACCGCCATAGACGACGAGCATCTGCTGGAACTCGTCGCAGTCGAGGGGCCCGCCGTCGGCAGCCGTATCGGGCTGACCGGGCGCGTCGCCAGGGTCGGGCGAGCATCCGGAAATGCCCTGCGCGTCGACGATCCGGATCTGTCGCGCTGCCATCTGCTGATCACCGTCGACCAGGGCCGGGCGATGGTGTCCGACGGCGGGTCGACGAACGGCACGTATGTCGATCGTGGTCCTGTCAATGCTCAACCGGTGGAGCTGCGCGCCGGGCAACGGCTGTGTGCGGGCTCGACGACCTTCATGCTCGAGCACCGCACCAGGGCCGCGGTGATGGAAGTGCGGGCCGATGACACCGGCCGCATCCCGTTCCAGCGTGCGCCCCGGAAAGCATTGACGCTGAAAGATATTCAGTTGTATCACCCCGAAGAGCCACGTGCGCCGGAGCGACGGCCGTTGCCGTGGCTGATGGTTCTCGCGCCGCTCGTGCTGGCCGGCGTGATGGTGGCGGTGCTGCGCAACCCGATGTTCCTGATGTTCGCACTGCTCAGCCCGGTCATGGTGCTCGGGCAGTTCATCAACGACAGGAGCGGCGGGGCAGCACGTGCTCGCACCGACCGCACGAGATACGAGCAGGCGGTCGCTGAGGTACAGGAGCGTCGTCGCGCCGCCTGTTGCGCCGAACTGGCGATACGGCGCCGCATCGCACCGCCGTTGACGGAGGCTCTGCGTGCGGTGCGCACGCGAGACGAACGGCTCTGGTCGCGATCGCCGAAGGATGTCGACTACCTGACCTGGCGCGTCGGCACCGGAACCATCACCAGCCGAGTTACCGTGCGCGACAACACCATCGGCGGCGACTGTTGTCCTGAGACGTTGCCACAAGCGCCGATCACGGTGAATCTCGACGAATCACGCGTCGTCGGCATCAACGCCGCCCCTGCCGTGCGACCCGCCGTCCTGGCCGGCCTCGTGACGCAACTCGCCGCCTGGCAGTCGCCGCTGCATCTGCGGATCGTCGTCATCTGCGCGTCGAGCCGCGACCGTGGACGATGGCGGTGGTGCAGCGACATACCTCACCTGACGTCGTCGCCGGCGGCAGCCACGACCGTCTGCGACGCAGAGACGCAGGACGAGCGGTGCGCCGAGCAGATCAACGGCCTGCTCGAAGATGTCGCAGACGCCCCATCGATCGGCCGGGACGGCGAGCCGCCGGTCCACACGGTCGTCATGCTCGACGGAACCGAGCAGCTGAGCAGCCGCCACGACGTCGGCAGGCTGTTGCGCGAGGGTCGGCGGGTGGGAGTCGCCGTTGTCGCGATCGCCCACGAGATGGGTCAGTTGCCAGCCGAATGCGTTGCCACTGTTGAATTTCCGAACTCCACGACCGTCATGGCCCGTGGTGGTGATGATGTGGTCGGGCTACCTGATCTGGCCACGACCGCGTTGACGACCACGGTGGCACGTGGCCTGGCCTGCCTCGTGGACGCGACCAGCGACGTGGCGGCCGGCGCGGTGCCGGCATCGGCCACTCTGCGAGCTGTATGCCGCAAGGCCTCGTGGCTCGACCCGACCGACGGTGCTGCGATCACGGCTGCCTGGCAACGACGGTCGCGCAGCACACGAGCGCTGCTCGGGGTGAGCGCTCAAGGCCCGTTGTGGATCGATCTCGCTACCGACGGTCCGCATGCGCTCGTTGCCGGCACCACCGGGGCAGGCAAGTCCGAACTGCTGCAGACGCTCATCACCTCGCTGGCGGTAGCCAACCGGCCGGACGAACTCGTCTTCGTGCTGGTCGATTACAAGGGCGGAGCCGCTTTTCGTGACTGCGCCCGGTTGCCACACACCGTCGGCCTGGTGACCGACCTGGATGCCCACCTGACTGCACGGGCGCTGGCGTCGCTGGAGGCCGAGGTACGCCGACGCGAGCGGCTGATGGCCGACGTGGGCGCCAAGGACATCGATGACTATCAGCAGCAGAATCCGCAGGGTCCGCTGCCCAGGCTGGCCCTTGTCATCGACGAATTCCGAGTCCTGGCAGAGGAACTACCCGACTTCATCAGCGGTCTCGTGCGCATCGCCGCGGTCGGACGATCGCTCGGCATACATCTCGTGCTCGCGACTCAGCGCCCTGCCGGCGTGGTGTCTGCGGACATCCGCGCCAACGTGAATCTGCGGATTGCGTTGCGGGTGCGTGAGGAGGCAGATTCCCACGATGTCATCGGCAGCCCACGGGCAGCGCGTATCGACGCCGCGGCACCAGGGCGGGCCATCCTGCGAACCGGCGGATCGGCGGAGGTCGAGTTCCAGACAGCGCGCATCGGCGGGTGCAGCGATGCGAACGACCGCAGCATCGAAGTCGGTGTGGTCGATGAACGCACAGGTGCTGTCGCATGGCCGGATGCCGGACCAGAAACCGACTCTGGCACAACAGATCTGCACCGAGCTGTCGCGGCGATACGGCAGGCGGCAGACGCAACGAGCGCTCACGCTCCCCCGTCACCGTGGCTGGATCCGCTGAGCGACACCGTCTCGGTCGGCGAACTGGCCGGGGCGACGATGAGCGTGACCGGTGTGATCGGTCCGGCTACTGCCATCGCCTTCGCCATCGCCGACCTGCCTGCCGAGCAGACCACTCGCGTGTTGGCGTGGGCACCGGACGTCGACGGGCACCTCGCTGTGGTCGGTGGTTCGAGATCGGGCCGCACGGCCGCTGTCCGAACGCTTGCAGCGCAGGCTGCCGCACGGTGGCCCGACGGTGGCATGGCGATGTACGTCTTCGACGGCGGGGGTTCACTCACGTCCCTGCAGCAACTTCCACAGTGCGGCGCTGCCATCGGCCGCGACGAGATCACCCGACTGACCCGACTCATCACCTGGTTGACCGAGGAGATCCGTTCGCGGCAGCAGCAATTCGACGCGACCACAGCGACTTCGGCTCGCATCTTGCTGTTGATCGACGACTGGGAGACCTTCACCGACCTGAGCGAGGAGGTGACCGCCGGCCGGCTCACGGACGAGGTCATGCAGATCCTGCGAGACGGACCGGCCGTCGGGATCCACACCGTGGCAACGGGTGCACGGGCCTTCTTCACCGGGCGAATCGCAGGGCATTTCCCTGCGAAAGTCCTTCTACGACTCAGTGACTCGGGTGATGCGAGCCTGCTCGGCATTCGTGCGACCCAATTGCCACAGCACATGCCACCTGGCCGCGGGATCACCATCCCCGATGCGATCGAAATCCAGGTGGCGGCGCTCACCGGCGAAGATCCGGGCATCACCGACACAGAGGTGATCCGACGGTGCGCCGCAACGATGTCCGCATCCGGTGTGCGCACCTTTGAAGGAATCCCATCCACCTGCGCGCTGGATGCCATTGCGCCCGAGCCGAATTCGATCATCATCGGCATCGGCGGCGACGGTCCCGCACCGCTCGGACTGCCGCTCGGCAGCGCCGGCGAACTGACCGCCTTGATCGCCGGACCATCTCGCAGCGGCCGCACCACGACCCTGCTTGCGATTGCCCATCGTTTGCCGGCCGGACGCCGCGCTTGCTGGATCGCCGGTGCCGGGCAGCTTCCCGACTCGCTTCCACCCGGTGTCGAACCGATGGCGTATGACGATCCGGCCGCCGTGGCGACGTGGCTGAGTCGCCATCCCGACGGCGCCCTGCTCGTCGACGACCTGGACGACATGCTCGGCACGCCGGCGGAGGACATCGTGACCGAACACATCAACCGCAGCCGCATCAACGGTGGAATCACCTGCGCCACAGGGCAGTCCGCCAACGTGGCCAATGTTTTCCGTGGCGCGGTGGCCGAGTTGCGACGCCGGCAGATCGGCATACTGCTGCAGGCCGGACGCCGTGACGGCGACCTGCTCGGAGTGCAGACCGGCCCCTCCGACCGCCCGCGCCCGGGGCGTGGCGTGCTCGCTCATCGCGGCCGTGCGACCGAGATTCAGATCGGCACACCGCCCGACCCGCGGGCACGGGTGTCGCGTCACACTGCACTGATCGTGTAGGCAGGAGGTGCACGGCACACGCCGGGCGATCACCGGAAGGGCAGCGACATGAGCGAGCAGTCAGCATCGAAGTCCCACACCGTCTCCCCTCGCCTCATCGGCGGAGTTGTACTCGCAGTGTTGGCAGTGGTCTTCGTGCTGCAGAACACTGCGCGAGGGCGAGTCTCGTTTCTGTTCTGGCACATCACCGCCCCGTCGTGGACGTGGTTGATCGTGATCTTCGTGGTCGGTGTGATCGTGGGTTCGATGTTCCCTTGGTTCCGTCGCCGCAAGTGACCAAACCCGCCACAACTTTTCGCCGGTGTCCGCCGACACCCGTCAAAGCGTGACTGGTCGAGCCCTGTATCGAGTCGTCAGATAGTCGACGACGAGTGCAGCGATCACCACAACAACTGCAGCCAGCACGGTGTATCCCACGCGTTCGACATCGCCGCGCAGTCGGTGCCCCTCGGCGAAGGTGAGCAGCACCAGTGCGAGCGTCAGGCACCCGGCGAACACGCCATACGGCGCGCGCAGGTAGCTCACCGCGCTGGCGATCGCCGCGATCACGCCGAGCGTCATCAGCGCCGTCCGATCGTGCACCCCGATCACGAGCAGGGCCGCCACTGCACCGCCGACCACGGTCCCACCGGCTCGCTGCACCGCTCGCGTGATGCTGCCAGCCGATGTCGGCGCAGCACTGACCAGGATCGTGAGCAGGATCCACCACGCATTCCCGCCTCCGGTGTAGTGCACCAGCACGAAAGTACTGACGCCGAGCAGGCCCGCCAGCGTGGCGGCATGGATCTGCAGTTCGCCGTCCCAGTCCCTGGTCTTAGGGCGCATGCGCACCGACGACAGCGTCACGTGTCCGATCCCGGCCACCCACAGCCCCGCCAACAGTGCGACGCCGCCCACGACTGCCGCATTGGCCAGTGATGTCGCCGCGTGATGCCCGCCCGTTGCCGACTGCGCCTGAGGTGCCGCGACGACGGCCAGACCGGCCTGCGTCGCGACGTATGTCGCTGGTGCATGCCACCCACGCGTGTGTGAAAGCGCGACGCCGACGCCCATGACCGCCATGAACAGCCCTGACACGACAGCGTTGTGACCCACCAACAGCCCGAGGAAGACAGCCACACCAGTCGCGCCAGCCGCCGCCGCCGACAGACGGCTGCCAAGTGGCAACGCTACGAACGACGGCATGAAGCCGATGTAGAACAGCACCGCGTCGTCCCGCAGCGGGCTCGCCAGAATGACCGCCAGCGGCAACAGGCAGCCGACGATCCCGACAATGATCCGGCCGATCGGCTTGCCGTTCGCAGGGGCTTCGACAGGGTCACTCGCTGTCACGATGGATGCTCGATTCCGCTCAGGTGAGGCTGAAGATCACGGCCACTGCCAATGGGGCGAGCACCCAACCCAGGATCAGCAGCACGGTGGCCGCGGCCAGGAACGCCCGAGAGGGCTCGTGCGGTGGTTTGCCCGCTCCTCCGATCGCCTCCCACAGCAACGCCATCGGCTGATCCAGAATCAGCCGAGTACGTCGCCGGGTGATGGCCGCTGCCCGAACCAGGCACCAGAAGGCCCCGATGGTGACCAGCAGGATCACGATCAGCAGGCCCAGCCGACCCAGGTTGCTGCGCAGCAACTCGTTCAAGGTCGAGGCGACTGCCGACAGCACCGCACCACCGACGAGAAACGCAGGTATGGCGGAGCCCCGTCGTGCCATGTTGGCGTCCAGCGCGTCGAGTTGCCGGCGTGCTGATGCGAGCATCCGGTGCTCGCGTGAACCCATTGGACTGTTCGCCTCACGCATCAGGTACAGCCGTCGCACATCGCGAATCACCCTGTCCTGGAAGGAATTTGCGACAGTCGCGGTCAGGAGCGTGACGACCGGCGTGACGATAGGGGTGAAGATGCCCGCGCTGAGCCCGGCCGGTGTGCGGCGCGCGTTGCGGTTGTAGACCTCCAGCGACCGCACGAATGCCCGGTGCAGCGGCGGGAACGCATCCGGCTCGGCCAGCGGCTGCGAGTCAAGCAGCTCCTCCAGGATCTCGGCCTCGACCGAATCGCCGTCAACCATGCCCTCCAGTGCCTGGTTGGCCTTGGCCGCGTCGGCCTCGGTCATGACGTGGAAGGCGTCGATCGGCCCGGCGATGCGGTCGAGCAACCGGCGTGATGGTTCTTCGCGAGTCATGTGAAGCAGACCGCCCGGCACGGGCCTCGCACTGTCCGGAACGTCGCGCTCATGACAACCAACTGCGCGCGGCCGCCACGAGCGCCGCGACTCCGACGCGCAGGGTCGGGTCCGGCACCGGTGCGAAGTGCGGCGAGTGGTTGGACGGCAGACTTGCGACGATCTGGCGGATCTCGGGCAGCGAGGTGGCCCCCGCGAAGGACGCCGGATTCGCACCGCCGAGCAGCCAATAGGCGCACGGAGCCCCGGATTCGATGGCGAGGATGCCGACGTCCTCGCTGCCGGTCACACTGCCAGGGTCGACCACCATGACCTTCGGCAGCGAAGCGAAGGCGGCGCTCGCCTGCTCACTTGCGGCGCCGTCGTTGACTACTGCGGGGAACGACTCGATCAGCTCCACGAGCGGCTCTCGATCACTGCCGGCCGCGAGCGTCTCGGTCCGCGCGAAACGCTCGATCGCCTCCAGCACCTTCTCGCGGACGGCTGGGTCGAAGGTGCGAACGCTCAACTGCAGCACCGCTTCGTCGGCGATGATGTTGTGCGCGGTGCCGACATGCATCGAACCAACCGTGACGACCGCGACATCGTTGGCGGAGACCAGCCGCGACACGATTGTCTGCAGGCGCATCACGAATGACGCCGCCATGACCACGGGGTCGCACGTCGTCTCAGGTCGCGACCCGTGACCGCCCTTGCCGTACAACGTGATCCGCAGCGAGTCCGAGGCGGCAAAGGCCGGACCTGGCCGGACTCCCAGGACGCCCGCCGGCAGCGGCGCGACGTGCTGACCGAGCACCACCACTGGCGTGCCGAACCGGTCGAACAGCCCGTCGGCGACCATCGCCCGGGCTCCGCGGCCGAGTTCCTCCGCCGGTTGGAAGACCGCAAGCACACGTCCGGACCAGCCCCGGTCGGCTGCCAGCGCGTACGCGGCTCCGATCAGACAGGTGGTGTGCACGTCGTGCCCGCAGGCGTGCATCACGGGGGTGGTCGTGCCGTCCGCGCGTGAAGCGACCTGGGTGCTGGCATACGACAGACCGGTGTCTTCGGCGACGGGCAGGGCGTCCATGTCCGCGCGCAGCAGCACCGTCGGGCCGTCCCCGCGCTCGAGCACACCGACCACCCCGGTCTGCCCGACACCCGTGGTGACCTCGTAACCCGCGGCACGCAGGTGCTCTGCGACGATGCCGGCCGTCCGGTGTTCTGCGAAACCGAGCTCAGGGTGGGCGTGCAGATCCTGGTAGACGGCGATCAGGTCGAGCGGCACCGAATCACCCTGATGTTCAATCAAATTGGCCTGGTCAGTCATGGAGATGCAGCTTTCTGTGATTAATTCGATGGTGATGCGATTGAGCACGTATGACGATGCGCACCGTCATACGTCGGCGTCTGCTCCGGCCGTGACCACACGTCGCCCAGTGAGCACAGCGGCGACGTTGGAGATGCCGAAGATCAACAGGAGCACGCCGATCACCTGGGTCAGCGTGACCAGCGAACTGCGCGGGTAAACCAGCACGATGACACCGGCGACGAGCGTGAGCGCACCGCTGAACAGCGCCAGTCCGCGGTGGGCCACGTCACCTCTGGCGAAGGCGACGATCTCGACGACTCCGTCTGCGATCCAGCCGATGCCGATGAAGATCGCGATCACCAGCAGAGACGTGCCTGGGCGGAAGACGCAGATCACGCCCGCCACAACCGTGATCACGCCGAGGAGGATTCCGAGCACCCGCAACCCGGACGCGGCGACGAAGGCGCCGACTGCCCAGATGCGGATGAACCCGATCACGATCAGTTGCAGACCGATCACGATGCCGAGAGCGGTCAGCGTGTGCCGGGGCAGGAAGAGCATCAGCAGCCCGACGAGCACCGAGACGACACCGACAGCAAGCAGCAAGTGCCCGACGTAGGTATGACGCACCGGCACCGCGCCGGCAGGAGCCGCATTCATGATCCGACGTTACTGGCGTCAGCCCCGTGATGGTGGAACGTTCTGCGTTGCGGCCGTCGCGTGGCGGGCACGAGCGCATTGTGAAGACTACTACGTTGCGTAGTAGTCTTTGATTACTACGCAACGTAGTAGTTGATTGTCACGTCGACACTCTTACAAAAAGGAACCTCATGCGTGCTTTCGTGGACCGATTCGTGTCCTGGATCTCAGTCGTCATCGCCATAGTCCTGCTCGTCGCGGGCGGCCTGCTGATGTGGGCGCACAGCTTCATCGGCGACCAGGTGCACACGCAACTGTCGCAGCAGCAGATCACCATGCCCGGCGGCACCGCTCTCACCACGCCGCTGATGAAGAAGGAACTCGGCAAGTACTCCGGTCAGACCATGACCACCGGTCCGCAGGCCAAGGCGTATGCCGACTACTTCATCGCTGCGCACCTGAAGGAGATCGGCGGCGGCAAGACCTACGCCCAGATCTCGACCGAGCAGATGGCCGCCGTCGCGGCCAACCCCAACTCGGCCACCGCGCAGAAGCTCACCGAGATCAAGACCGAACTGTTCCAAGGCAACACCCTGCGCGGATTGCTGCTCTACGGTTACGCGTTCGCCACGATGGGCACCATCGCGGGTCTCGCTGCCTTCGCATCCTTCGCCGGCGCGATCGTGCTGCTCATCCTGGCCGGCCTCGGCCTGTGGCACGCCGGCCGCAAGAACGCGACCAGCACGGCCGCTAGCACCGGAGGCGCCGCCGTGCCGGAGCCGCAGATCGTCTGACGCACCCAGCAGTGGCCGGGAGCGCGCAGCGTTCCCGGCCACTGCTGCGTCATACGTGCGGTCTCATGGGTGGCCGTTCGGTATGCCGCAATCGGCGCCACACGTCCGCGCGAACGATGCGACCCCACCCGCGAGCGCAGAGGGCCAACGCACTCACTCGACCCGCGCTCTGCACTGCCCCACATGCTGGGGCAGCGCAGAGCAGCCACGGAGGCAGCCTGAGCACCTCGGACGCAGCCGCGTGGAAGATCGACTCTGCTTTCTAGCGACTCGCGCGCCCTGGCGTCACCCACGGATCGAGGCACGCCACACCAAGCGGCTCGAAGTGACGCGCGTTGCGGGTGACCACCGTCATTCCCGCAGCCTCTGCGACTGCAGCTATGAGCGCATCGTCGAGCGGCGCGTACTCCGGCACGCGATAACCGGCCAACACCCGTGCCGCGAGCAGGTCGAAGGGCAGCACTCGACCGGAGAAAGCGGGTAGTACACGGTCTTCCAGCCACCACCGCAGCACCGCGCCCTGCGCCGGGTCGGAACGCTCCTTTGCAGCCACGCCTCGCTCGATCTCCGCGATCGTCATCGCCGTGACGAACTGATCGCCGATCGGAACTGCCGCCACCCACTTCTCCACCTGGGGACTTCGCCCACGGACTCTGATTGCAGAGATGACATTGGTGTCGAGCACGTACTGCACGTGTCAGATCACAGATCGGCGGTGCGGGCGCTGACGCCGAGCCTGGTGGGCTCGAAGTCGATCTCGACTCCGACGTCGGTCGAAACCAGGTCGAGAAGACTGACCGGCTTCCGATCGAGCGCTTCAGCGATAATGTCGCGAGCTTCCGCTTCGACGGACCGGTGATGCTGCTCAGCCAACTGCTTCAACGCGGCTTTGGTGCCCGTCGGCAGATTGCGGATCAAGATCTGTTCCATGCCCTCACCTCCGATATCAAATCGATGATATCAGTCGCGGGACGAGCCGAAACGACCTTCCGATCGACGCCGGAGGGCAACCCGCGCATACTTCCCGCTGCCACATGACGAAGGCCCTCCGGCCAGCATTTCTGCTGACCAGAGGGCCTTCACTTTGTAGCGGGGGCAGGATTTGAACCTGCGACCTCCGGGTTATGAGCCCGGCGAGCTACCGAGCTGCTCCACCCCGCGTCGGTGAACACAACGTTACCGGCAACCCTGACCGCTCACCAAATCGAGACTCTGGACCGAGCGTTCCGAGCACGTATGCCGCACGCACCCGCCCCGTCATACAGCCCGGTCGCAACGGCCGGAACCCGTCCGAAAACGCCTACTTGCCGGTCGAACTCGGCGACGGCGATGCCGAGGCAGACCCAGAGGCGGACGGCGTGCCGCTCGGAGTCGTCCCGCCGTTGGCGGCGATGGCCTGCTTGATCGCGTCGTTCATCTGGTTGACGTCGTTCTGATACGCGCCCAGATCGCCCTTCTTCAGATCGGTCTGCGCCTGGTTGTACCACTTCTCGGCTGCCGCCAACGCACTCGCCACGGTTGCGTTCTTTCCACCGGAAGACCCCGAGCCTGTCCCCGAACCGCCCGAACCAGAGCCGGAACCTGAGCCAGACGTCGACCCCGTGCCGTCGGTGAACAAGGCCGTCAGCGCGCCTTTGAGCGTGGTGTCCCAGCCGAACTTGCCGCCATACCCGACCGCAACGGCACCCAGTTGCGGATACGCCGACGCCGAGTTCGTGGCCTGCACGTAGATCGGTTCGACATTTAGCAGACCGCCGTCGAACGGCAGCGTGAGCAGGTTGCCCAGGATGACCGAGGACTTCCCCTGCGTCTGACTGGCCCTGAATTGCGCCAGCGTTCCGTGCGTCGTCGGCGAGATGGCCGCCGAGGTGTTGACGTCGTTCTGGAACTGGGCCGGGCCGGTCACATTGCTGTTGCGCGGCATCTCCAGCAACTGGAACGAGCCGTACCCCGCCGCGATCTTGCCCGGTGTGTCACCCGGGTCGGAGTCGACCGCCAGGAAGGCCGCGAGATTGGTCCGCGTGCCTGCCGGGGTGTAGGTCGTGGTCAGTGAGTACGTCGGCGAACTGGCGCCCGGCATCTGCACCGACATGTAGTACGGCGGCTGCTCCGCACCGCTCGTCGCCGTCGGGTCCTCCGGCACCTGCCACTGGTCGTTGCCCTGGAAGAACTGGCCCGCGTCGGTGACGTGGTACTTCGTCAGCAGCTCGCGCTGCACCTTGAACAGATCCTCTGGATACCGCAGGTGCGGCATCAGCGCGGCCGGTATGTCGGACGCCGGCTTGACCGTGCCGGGGAAAGCGCTCATCCACGCCTTCAGGATCGGGTCGCTGGGGTCCCAGGCGTACAGCGTCACCTTGCCGGTGTACGCGTCAACCGTCGCCTTGACCGAGTTGCGGATGTAGTTGACCGCACCTCCTGACAGCGACTGCAGGTTGTCCGACTTCGCGGTGAGCGAGTCCGAGGTCGCCGCGCCGAGCGACTGCAGCTGCGAGTACGGGTACTTCGACGTGGTCGTGTAGCCGTCGACCACCCAGACGATGTGCCCGCCTTCGACCACCGGATACGCGTCGCTGTCGACGGTCAGCCACGGCGCGACTGCTTTGACCCGGTCGATCGGGTTGCGAACGTTGAGGATTCGCGAGTCCGCGTTGATCGAGCTGGAGAACAGAAAGTTGTAGTCGTGATACTTCACGGCATACGCGAGCTTGCGGGTCAGCCCGCCGAGCGCCACCCCGCCGCCGCCGGTGTACGTCGTGCGCTGTTCGCCGCCGGTGGAGGTGTTGGGGTAGTCCAGCTCGCGTGGCTGGCTGTTCGCCGGGCCGCCGACGATCGAATAGTTCGGCGAGGACTCACTGAAATACACCCGCGGCTGGAAGCTGCCGAGGTCCCCGACCGGCGGGATCGAGGACTCCATGAAGCCCTTGGCGTCGTTGTTGAAGCTCGGACCGATGCTCTGGTTCGCCGCGATCGCCACCACGCCATACCCGTGGGTGTAGACCGTGTGGTCGTTCACCCAGTTGCGTTTGGCAGCCGGCACGCCGCCCAGGTCGAGCTCGCGCACACCCAGCACGGTGTCCTGCTCGACACCTCCGACGGTGTAGCGATCGACGTCGAGGGTGTCGGCGAACTGGTAGTACGACTTCAGCCCTTGCAGCTGCCGGAACGTCGGCGAGACGACCGACGGATCCACCAGACGGATGCCGGGGTCCTCGCTCGCTGCCTGCACCAGTTGATCGGTGCTGCCGGTCGCGGCCGTCGGGGTGTACTGCGTCACCTGCACATTGCTCAGGCCGTATGCCGCGCGAGTCGCGCTGATGTTGCGCTGCAGGTACGGCATCTGCAGCGCCTGTTCGTTGGGCTTGACGTGGAAGCGCTGCACCACTGCCGGGTAGATCCCGCCGAGTATGACGGCGCACACCACCAGCAGCGCGGTCCCGATGATGGGCAGCCGCCACGTCTTGGTCCAGATGGTGGCGACGAACAATGCCGCACACAGGACGGCCGCCGCCGCGAGCACGGCCTTGGCCGGCAGCACTGCATTCTGCGCGGTGTAGTCGATGCCGGTGATCAGCGAGGTGCCCGACGAAGTCAGCTCGTAACGCCCCAGCCAGTACGCCAGGGCCCGCACCAGCACCAGCGCAGCGAGAACGAGGCACAGGTGGATCCGGGCGGCCTTGGTGGTGTGAACACCGCGGCCCTGCAACGAGATTCCTCCATACATGTAGTGCATGACGACGGCCGCCACCAGCGACAGGATCAACGACATCGTGGCAAAGCCGATGAGCAGTTCCAGCCACGGCATCGTGAAGACGTAGAAGCCGATGTCCTTGTGAAACTCCGGGTCGGTCACGCCGAAGCTGCGGCGGTTCAACCACAACAACGCGGTCTGCCACTGCCCGGCGGCCGCCGACCCGGCGAACAGTCCGAAGAAGACCGGCACGACCCAGAGCGCGATCCGCCGGAACGGCTCGATCACCAGGCGGTAGCGGTCCATGCTGTCGAGCTCGTCGCTGACCGGCGCGTAGAGCGGGCGGCTGCGGTAGGCGATCAACATCGAGGCCAGAATCAGCAGGCCTGTGAACAACCCGCCGACCAAGAACATCACGCCCTTGGTGAGGTATTCGTTGCGGAACACCATCCCGAAGCCGACGCTGTTGAACCACAGCTTGGTGGTCCACAGATCCGCGGCAATCTGCACCAGCACCACCAGGACGATCAGCGCCAGCAGCGTCAGCAGGATCCGCTTCGAGCGGCGGCTCAAACCGGTGCGCAGACCGAGCCGTGGCATGGGGGGCACGCGATCCGCGCCACTGTCGGCGGCGTCGTCTGAAGCACTCACGTCAGCAGGACCTCTGGGTCGATCGGGCGGTCTGGTGACACAACCTAACCCGCGAACTTATGGCCGCCACCCGCAGATCGCCGTCGACATGGGCGTGCGGCAGCATGGTGGCCATGCCTGAACGCGATCAGACCCCCTCCGTACGTCCGCTGCTGAGCCCCCTCGGTGAGTGCGCGGTCGAGACCGAGCGTCATGTCGCGGCCGCCGGCTGGGATCAGGCACCGCGACTGTTCGCGATCGCCACGAATGCCGGTCTGCTCGAACGCGAGCCCGCGCTGGCGGCGCAACTGGGCGCGGCGGATCCTGCGGCATACAGCACGATCGAGCAGGACGGCGTGCCGCACACCTCCTCCATCGAGTCGTTGCTGCGGCAACTGGCCTGGCCGCCGGAGGTCGACGGCGTCGCACTTGCCTTGGAGCGCATCGTGGTGCCGCCGGAGGCCGAGCGTGACCTGCCGGATAACCCCACCGAGGCCGCCGAAGCGCTCGCCGCGCACCCCGACCGCTCGGACGTACGCCTGCTCGTGGCCGTCCTGCGCAGCGGTGAGTCCATCTGCCTGCTGCGGCAGCGAGCGCACGACAGTGACGACAAGGTCGCCATCGGCAACGACATCGCGCCCGGCCTCGTGCACGCGCTCAGCACGACGCTGCACGACTGACGCCGGCCGCTTGCACGAGAACGCAGGCGCAGGCGCAGCGGTCAGCAGCCGGGAAAGCCCGAGGTCTTGCCGGCCGCGATCTCCTTGACCACTGTCAGCGCGTCGCTGAACGAGTTGATCTCGATGACCGTCAGGCCGCTGGGGATGTGGCCCTTGGCCTCGGAGCAGTCGCTGTCGGGGGCCAGGAAGAACTTCGCGCCGGCTCCCTTGGCACCGAGCATCTTTTGCCGGATCCCGCCGATGGGGCCGACCGTGCCGTCCTCGGCCATCGTGCCCGTGCCGGCGATCTTGTTGCCGCCGGTCAGTGAGCCGGAGGTCAGCAGGTCGTAGATCCCGAGGGTGAACATCGTGCCCGCGGACGGGCCGCCCACGTCGCCGGCGTTGACGGTGATCTTGACCGGGAACGTGTATGACGGCACCACCTCGATGCCGAAGACCGCGTGCCCGCTGCCGTCGTTGGCGGTCGGCACCTGCAGCGTCATCCGCTTGCCGCTGCGAGTCACCACGACGGCGACCTTGCTGCCGGGCGTGACCGTGGACATGTACGACGAGATCGAGTCGAGAGTCGTCACCGGGTGACCGCCCAGACTGACCAGCACGTCGCCGGTCGTGAAGTAACCGGTCGCCGCGGCCTTCGGCTCGAGCCCGGCGACGGTGATCTTCTCCGGCACGGTGTAGCCCGCTGCGCGCAGCGCGACGACCTCGGCGGTCTCCTGGGAGTTGGTCATCTCGACGTTGCCCTGCTGCTGCACCTCCTGGGAGGTCACGCCGGTCTGGAACCACTCACTCTCGGGATCGATCTCGGCGTTCGAATCCAGTTTGGCCCGAAGCCATTCCATGACACTGACCGGATACTGCGGACCACCGGCCATGGAGACCGTCGTGAAGTCGAGGTTGCCGGTGGCGGGATACCGCTTGGCGCCGTCGATCTGGATCACGGGCTTGCCGTCGATCGTGCCGAGGGTGTTGGTGACCGGGCCGGGTCGCAGGATCGCCACCGGCACGTGGATGACGTTGAGCGCCACGATGGCGGCGATGATGACGACCGCCACGACAGCGGTGATGATGTTGCCGCGACCGAAGAGTCGCGCCTTTGCAGGCGCCTCGGGCGTCGTGGTCTCGGTGTCGGACGATGCCGGTGCGGGGTCTCCGCCTGGCTGGTTGCTCACATCCCTACCCATTCGTCTGATCCGTCGAGGAACACCTGGTGCTTCCAGATCGGTACGCGCGCCTTGAGGGTGTCAATCATCGCTGTGCACACCCTGAGGGCCTCTCCCCGGTGCGGCGCACTGACCGCCACGACCACCGCCAGGTCGCCGACAGTGAGCCGGCCGACGCGGTGCACGGCGGCGATGGCGGTGCACTCGTCGGTGATGACCTCCAGCGCCACTGCACGCAATTCCTCCAGCGCTGTCGGGTGGGCCGAATATTCAAGCAAGTCAACGGATTTCGCGTGATCTGTGCGCCGCACCTGTCCGACGAACAAGCCGACACCGCCGGCCGCGGGATCACTGACCGCCTGCCACACCTCGTCCACCGACAGCGGAGTCTCGCGCAGATCGATCAGGCGCACCCGGTCCTGAAGCGTGGTCATGGTCATCCTCTCCGTCCGCGGCGTCGCCGCATGATCGCCGCAGTCGCGCCCACCGCGAGCGCTGCGCTCGCGGCGCCGAGTGCGGCAGCACCCTCCTTGGCATCGATGCGCAGCACCGACGCGGCCGTGCGCTCGCGCACATCGTGCAAGAGCACCTGCAGGCACATCTCGTTGTCGTATGCCGGTTGCCATCCTGCCGCGTGCAATTCGTCGGCCGAGACCACCCACGGGTGCGCGATGTAGTCGAGGTCGGTGACCGGCGCCTTGAGCCGCCCGAAGCGCTGCAGCCTGCTGACCACCGTATGCGCCGTCGACACGCCCATCTGCACCGAGCTCATACCGGTCAACTGCTCGACCTTCGCCTGCCGCAACCACCCGGGGGCACCCACTGTCACGACGGGTCCCAGCCGGTGGTCGAGAATCCGGCATACAGCAGTCGCCAGATCCTCGACGTGCACGAACTGCCAGGCCGGATCGCTGTCACCCAGCCGCAACAGGCGAGGAGCGGCGAAGTGCCGGGTGAAGGTCGTGTCGACACCGTCACCGACGATCGCCGCAGGCCGCACCACGGTGATGTCGAGGGCCGGATACAGCGGTCGGGCGTCGGCGACCGCCTGCTCCACCGCCACCAGATCACCGATCAGGCCGGGGCCGATCTCCGCCTGCAACGGTGAATCCTTGGGCAGCGGAACGGGGTTCGTCGGTCGTGCGCCATACACCTGGGCGCCGGTGACGACGACCAGGCTGTGCACCCGGGTGGCGGCACAGGCCAGGACCAGGGTGCGCACCTCGCGCACCAGACGGTCGCGACGGGCATCCGCCGCCTCGGCGAGATCGTGATCGAGCATCGTGGGTGACACCACGTGCACGACATGGTGGATGCCGTCGAGTTGTTCGCCGAGGGTGGGGCTGGCCAGATGGTCGGTGATCGCGTGGACCGTGACCGTGCCCGCCCCCGAGATCGCACCTCGAGCGGTCAGCGCCCGCGAGATCGCCGCGGCAACCGGTCCGCCGGGCCGCGTGACGGCAACCTGCAGATGACGCTCTGAGCGATCACCGCGACCCACAGGAACTCACCCTCCCTTATTCGTGGTTATCTAAACGACGAGAGACACACCGGCGCGGACGACCACCTTGACGGCCGTCGTGCCACCGCACACTGCGGCAAGGAGAGATCGTATGTCGAACAACCCGCCCGAGTTGCCCGGTGACCAGCCGGAGCAACCCGACCTCGGTGAGCTGCTGCGCTCGATGATGGGCGGCGACGGCGATCCGTCGCAGTTGGCCGACGCGTTGCAGCAGATGGGCGTCGAAGGCGTCGATCCCTCGATGATGCAGATGCTGACCAGCCAGTTGCAGGCGATGATGGCCGACCCGGGCGACGGCGCCTTCAACGTCACCATGGCAACCGATATCGCGCGCAAGACTGTTGCTGCTGAAGGCGATTCGAGCGTCGGAGCCGCCACTCAGCGAGATGTCGAGCAAGTGGTGCAGGTGGCGAACCTGTGGCTCGACGAGGTCACCGACTTCCCCGCTGCCGGCCCGGCACGTGCGTGGAGCCGGGCCGAGTGGGTCGAGCACACAATGCCGTTGTGGCGCCAACTGGTCGAGCCGGTCGCGGCAGGTGTCGGCGGCGCGATCGAGGGTGCGATGCGCGAGCAACTGGCCCACCTCGACCCCGAGGACGCCGCACAGCTCGGCCTGCCGGCCGGCATCAACCCGGCCGCGCTCATGGGCCAGATGCAGCCGATGATGGCCAAGATGAGCTCGGGCATGTTCGCGCTGCAGGTGGGTCAAGCCGTGGGTGCGCTTGCTGGTGACCTGGTCAGCGGCACCGAGGTCGGTCTGCCGCTGGTCGAGGGCAACCCGGTGGTGATCCTGCCGGCCAATCTCGCCGAGTTCGCCGAAGGCCTGGGCGTCGACGGCGGCGAGGTCCACCTCTACCTGGCCGCCCGCGAGGCTGCACGAGTCCGGCTCTTCCACTCGGTGCCGTGGCTGGGACCCGCACTGATCGCCGCGGTGCAGTCGTATGCCGCTGACATCTCGATCGACACCGAGGGCATCGAACGCGCGATCTCCGAAGCCGACACCTCCGACCCGGCCGCGATGCAGAGCGCCCTGCAGGGGTCGATGTTCTCCCCCGAACCCTCGGAGGCTCAGCAGCGCGCTCTTGCCCACCTCGAGACTCTGCTGGCGCTCGTCGAGGGCTGGGTCGAGGTCGTCGCCAACAAGGCCACCGCCCCGCACCTGCCGCACACCGCGCAGTTGACCGAGGCGATCCGCCGCCGTCGTGCGTCCGGTGGCCCGGCCGAGCGTGTGTTCTCGTCCCTGGTCGGCCTCGAGCTCCGGCCACGGCGCCTGCGCGATGCCGCCAATCTGTTTGCCGCGCTTGATGATTCGCTCGGTTCGCAGGAGCGCGACCAGTCCTGGAAGCACCCCGACTTCGCTCCCGGTGCCGCTGATCTCGACGACCCGATGACGTATGTCGAGCGTCGTCGCGATCCTGCCCCCGTCGCCGCCGAACGCGACGAGGTCGACGCGGCACTCGATGCCCTCCTCGCGCAAGGGCAGGCGGAATTCGAGCGCGAGGCCGACGGTGCCGACGACTCCGATCGCACTGACAAACCCGACGACGGCTCCGGCGGCGACGGCCCGGCGGACGGCCGGTGACAACCGACCCCACCACTGGGTCAGCATCATGCGCCGCCGCACAGTCGGGTCCTGCGGCGCCCGGTGCCGCCGCAGATCGGTTGTGGCTCGATGCACGGCGGCTGCTGACCGCGGCGCCGGCATCACCGCAACGGAATGAATTCCTCGCTCACCTCGAGGCGTTTCCAGACGCGATGTGGCGGCACGGGCCGCCGGATCACTTCACCGCCAGCGCCGTCGTCTTCGACGCGAGCCGCACACAGGTCCTGCTCGTGCTGCACAAGAAGGCGCGGCTGTGGTTGCAACCGGGCGGACACTTCGAGGACGGCGACGGTTCGGTCGAGGCGGCGGCCCTGCGCGAGGCATCGGAAGAGTCCGGCATCAACGGGCTGAGCGTCATACCCGGCGCCTTGTTCTTGCACCATCACCCGCTGACCGCGGCATTCGGGCGATGCCGGTCGCACCTGGATCTGCGATTGGCGGCGACCGCACCCGCGGACGCGCCGATCGCGGTCTCGGACGAGTCGGACGATGTGCGGTGGTGGCCGGTCGAGCACCTGCCGAGCGACACCGACCCCGAGCTCGGCGACTGCATCGCGACACTGGCACGCGCGTGACCGGGCCGCACTGCGGTCAATCGGGGATGCTGCTTGCGACGCCGCCGTCGGTTGCATCGGTGTCCGCGTCGTCGGAGCCGCTCCCGTCGTCCGCGGGTGTCACCCCGCCGGCATAACCGACACCGTCGAGGAACCCGCGAGCGCGCTCGAGGTGCGGGTACGCCTCCAGCAGCGCCCAGAAGCTGCGGCCATGGTCGGGCTGCAGCAGGTGCGCCAGTTCGTGCAACAGCACGTAGTCGCGGACATAGGCCGGCATACCGATGAGCCGGTCCGACAGCCGGATCGTGCCGTTGACCGGGGTGCACGACCCCCACCGGGAGTTCTGGTTGCTCACCCACCGCACCGATGCCGGATGGGCGAGCCCACCGAGGTGGATCTTGGACAACTGCAGCGCATGAGCGTGCAACTCGTCGTCGGTGTGCGGGCTGCGATCACCTGCGGACTCGACCTTGCGGACCATCTCGGCAACCAGCCGGGACTCCTCCGCCCGGGTGATCCGCGCCGGGACCAGCACCACGATGCGATCGCCCTCGCGGTATGCCGAGACCGTGCGACGGCGACGCGCAGAGCGCCGCACTTCGACGTTGGGCGGCAGGTCCATGATCACTGAACCTAGGCCAAAGCACCGACATACGCGATGAACCTCATTCCGGTCCTGGGATTTCTGTGGATATTTTCTGCGGTCACTGCTGCGCCGGTGGCACTGTGACGGCTCGACCAAGCGACCGAGAGCGCGATCCGCGCCGAGCACTCCGGAGACGATCATGAGCGCACAGTCCGTTGCCGTCGACGAGCATCGATTCCCGACACAGATCCTGCCGATCAGCGCACGTCGCCGCGGCCCGGGCGAAGTGCTGCTCGAGCGCCAGGGCACACCGGGTCTGGTCGTGACCGGGCTGTCCGACGCCGAGGTGGGTGCGGTCGTGTCCCTGGGTCCTGGGGTCAGCGGCATCGACCGCCTCACAGCACGGCGGCACGAACCCTCCCGCCGCTGGACGGACGTCCTGACCGTCGTCAACGACGCCGCGGGTCGACTCACACCCCCGGCCCAGTCGCCCGGGTGGTTCGTCGTGGCGGGCAATGGCACGGTCGCGGATCAGATCAGCGCTGTGCTCAACCGGATTGGGCGGCAGACCACGAGCGATCCGGTGGGGGTCGCCGCGATCGAGCATGATCCGCCGGTCGTGCAGTTGCGCCCCGACCTGGTGGTGCTGCCGGCCGCGGAAGCCCTGCCACCACTGGCAGCACGGCGATGGCACCGCCACGGCATCAGCCAGTTGCCGGTGATCGTGAGCGGCGAGGGTTTGACGATCGGACCCCTGCTGCGGCCCGGATCAGGTCCGTGCGCGCAGTGCCTTGATCTGCACCGCGGCGACCACGATCCGGGGTGGGCACAGTGGCTGGCCGGCCGCGGGACTCTGGAACGATGGCAGGAGCCCGCGCACGCGGATCCCGAGGTGGCGGCGGTCGCGGCCGGCCTCGTCGGCCTCGTCGCTCGCGGGGTGCTCCGCGGCCGGCCGCTGCCGCTGGGCGTCAGTCTGTCCGTGGCCGCTCCCCAACCGCGGGTGCTCCATCATCTGTGGAGCCGCCACCCGGCCTGCTGTGGGTGAAATGCGCAGGGGTGACAATGGTTCAATGACCGATTTGCCACGCAAGACCGTCGTGCGCACTGCCCGCCTCGCGAGCCTTCCGCTCGGCGTCGGCGCACGCGCGGCGATCGGCCTGGGCAAACGCGTCGGTGGTCGCCCCGCCGAAGTAGTCGCAGCCGAGATGCAGGCGCAGACCGCAGCACAACTGTTCAAGGTGCTCGGCGGTCTCAAGGGCGGAGCGATGAAATTCGGCCAGTCGATGTCCATGTTCGAGGCGGCGCTGCCCGACGACGTCGCTGCGCCATACCGGGCGACGCTGACCAAGCTGCAGGATTCCGCACCTGCCATGCCGACGTCCTCCCTGCATGCTGCGCTGGCGGAGCAGTTGGGTGACCAATGGCGTTCGCGGTTCGTCGAATTCGAGGACAAACCGCGTGCCGCCGCCTCCATCGGTCAGGTGCACCACGCAGTGTGGAAGGACGGCCGCGAGGTTGCCGTCAAGGTGCAGTATCCCGGCGCTGCGCAGGCCCTCATGTCCGACCTCAACCAGCTCTCGCGGGTGCTGCGGCTGACGACGGGGTGGGTGCCGGGGCTCGACGTCGCCCCGATCCTCGCCGAATTGAAGGGCCGTATGGCGGAGGAAACCGACTACGGCCTCGAAGCCTCGATGCAGGAGCAGTTTTCCGCCGCATATGCCGACGACCCGCACTATCTGCTCCCTCAGGTGGTGACCGCGACCGACCGCGTCATCGTCAGCGACTGGATCGACGGCATCCCCCTGGCCGAGATCATCACGCACGGCACCCAGGAACAACGCGACCTCGCGGCCGCCCGCTATTTCGAGTTCCTGGTCGGCGGCCCCGATCGCGCCGGCCTGCTGCATGCGGATCCGCATCCGGGCAACTTCCGGCTGCTGGACGACGGCCGACTCGGTGTGCTGGATTTCGGCGCCGTGAATCGCCTCCCGGACGGTCTGCCGGTCGCGATGGGCGAGCTGATGACCGCCGCGCTGCGGGAGGACGCCGACACCGTGCTCGACGGACTGCGCGCGGAAGGCTTTGTCAAAGAATCAATCAAGGTCGACCCGGACGACCTGCTGGACTATCTGGGAATCTTCCTGGAACCGTTGCGGCACAACGAGTTCCGTTTCGACCGGCCCTGGCTGCGCAGCATCTTCAGCTACATCAACGATCCTCGTAACGACAACTTCGCAGTCGGATTGCGGCTCAACCTGCCGCCGCAGTACCTCCTGATCCACCGTGCCTGGCTGGGTGGCATCGCGGTGTTGAGCCAGATCGGCGGCACGGTGCCGGCCCGCGAAATCTTCACTCGGTGCGTGCCCGGCGCCGCCCTGCCGCCGCTGGAGTGAGGTGACTCGCGGCGCAAGCGCGAGGCTCTTTGGCCCACGACGATGCGGGCATGAAAAAGCCGGCCACGGCGAGCCGTGGCCGGCTTTATCTTGCGCGTCATGCCGCAACCGTCTCTTTGCGAGGACGACCACGCGGCCGCTTGCGCGGGATCACCACGCCCTGGAGGAACAACTCGCCTCCCCATACCCCCCACGGCTCTTCGCGATCCAGTGCACTGGCCAAGCAGGCCGCGCGCAGCGGACATGTTGCGCAGAGCGCCTTGGCGAACTCCACGTCCGCGGGTCGCTCCGCGAACCACAGCTCGGGGTCGTTCACCCGGCACGGCAGCGCCTCGTCCTGCCCCTCGACCTCCTGCGTGGCGTCGATCAATGCGGTCAGCATCATCGGTGTCACCTCTTTCTCCTCCCGACCCCTTGTGTGCGGTTCGTGTCTCGATGTCGACGCGGGATGTGCGCCGGCTTCGATCGTGCTGCTCGTGCTGTGCTGCATCAGCTCGGACTTTCCTTGTCTGGTGGATTCGGATCGGCCAGCGGCGACAAAAAGGCCGCGGACCCTTGTGTGGGTTCCGCGGCCGATGCGACCTTCAGTCTGAATACCTTTCAGACAGGTGGTCTATCGACAGCGGAACGGCACGCGCCGGCTTCGAAGACGGCGGACGGGTAGCCGAAGGAGTGGTTGAGGACCATCGCATCAGCGCCGCCGATGCCGCGCTCGCGCGCAACCGACTTGTCGCCCGTGGCAAAAGTGCGGCCGGCATCGATCGAGACACTGGTCCCCAGGAAGCGCACGCGGATGCCGGACAGGGTCGGCATCGTGATCTGGGCACACGGCATCGCGACGTGCACGCTGCACATCTGCGTCATCTTCGTCGTTCCCATGTCGCCAACCCTCCTTCGCATCATCGCGGTCCCCAGAACGCCACCTGAACGTCTGGGCTGAACGACCATCAGGCTACGGGGCGCGCGTGCACGTCGGCAACTGAATTAATGAATTTGTTTTCAGAGTGCATCGAAATCGACGAATACCATTGTGCGTGAACACTTTTGGACAACAGACATTCTCCCGGTCACGCCGCTGACGGTGGCCTCCGTGGCGCGTCGTGCAGCTCCCAGGAATATTCAAGGATCACTCACCCTCGGCGGTCTGCGCCACGCAGCGAGCAGCGGCATCCTCGGGGTCCGTCCCTGACAGGACTGCGAGGACCGACTCGGAATACCTGGCGAGCTTTTGTGCACCGACGCCGGACACGGTCGACAACTGCGCGGCGGTGGCCGGCACGGTCTCGGCGATCGCGATCAGCGTCGCGTCGGTGAAAACCACGAACGCCGGTACCTTCATGGCGGTGGCGACGGCGAGGCGCCACGCGCGCAGCGCCTCGAACTGCGACTGGTCGTAGGTCGACGGGCAGCTGTTGCACCGGCCGATCTTGAGCTCGGCGGCCGTGTCGAGGTCGGCGCCGCAGGTGCGGCATTTGCGGGGTTTGAGCGACTTCACCTGACGGCGACCACCGGTGCTGCGGCCACCCCCGGACTTCGGCGCACTGCGTGCTCCATCACCGAGAACGGCCGCCGCAGGGTCGAGGAAGCGTGACGGCCGACGTGATGCGCGACCGCCCGGGTTGCGTGCGGCTGCCCAGCTGAGGCCGAGATGCCGCCGAGCGCGGGTGAGCCCGACATACAGCAGGCGACGTTCTTCCTCGATCGCTGCCGGCCCCTCGGCCAGCGAGATCGGCAGGAGCCCGTCGGAACAGCCGATGAGGAAGACGGCATCCCACTCAAGCCCTTTGGCCGCATGCAGCGAGGCAAGGGTGACCCCGTCGACGGTAGGCGCGTGCTGCTCGGCAGCCCTGCGGTCGAGTTCGGCGACGAAGTCACGCACCCGCATACTCTCGTCGGCGGCACTCAGGTCGTCGGCGAGTTCGGCGAGCGCGTTGAGCGACTGCCACCGCTCGAGCACCGCACCGCCGGAGGGGCGCTGCACCGACCACCCCGCACTCGTGATGAGGTCGCGCACCATGCGACCCAGCGGCTCAGATCCGTCGTCACCCCTGGCGCCACCGCGCAGGTAGACCAGTGCCTGCCGGACCTCCTTCCGCTGAAAGAATCGCTCGCCGCCACGCACGAGATAGGGCACGTCGGCGGCCGCGAGCGCCTGCTCGAGCGCCTCCGATTGTGCGTTCACGCGATAGAGAATCGCGATCTCACTGGCCGAATATCCTTGGCTGAGAAGCTTTTTGATTTCTCCGACGACGTATGCCGCTTCGGCGTCGTCATCGGACAGGGCGGTCAGCGTGGGCTCTGCTCCGGACGCCGACTGCGCCTGCAACTGCACGCTGTCGGCCCGGCGCGGCCCGGCTGACAGGACGAGATTGGCCAACCCGACGATCTGCGGCGTCGAGCGGTAGTTGCGAACCAATCGCACCGTGCGCGTGCCCGCACGACGACGCGCGAAGCCGGTGAGGTGCTCCGGCGAGGCGCCGGTGAACGAATAGATGGTCTGGGCCGGGTCGCCGACGACACACAAGTCGGGACGCTCCCCCACCCACAGGTCGAGCAGCGTCTGCTGCAGGGTGTTGACGTCCTGGTATTCGTCGACGACGAAGTGTCGGTACTGCTGGCGCACCGTGGTGGCGATGTCGGGGTGGTCGACCATGACGCCGGCCATCAGCAGGAGCACGTCCTCGAAGTCGATCACGCCGCGCTCGGCCTTGACTTCTTCGTAGGTCTCCCACAACCGCGCCATCGCGGTGACGTCGAGCTCGGCCGGGGACCGCCCGGCCCGCGTCGCGGCCGCGCGGTAGGTCTCCGGAGTGAGCATCGAAACCTTCGCCCATTCGATCTCGGCGGCCAGGTCACGGATCACGACGCGGTCCAGTTGCAGGCGCAGCCGTGCGCCGGCTTCGCCAACGACCGGTGCCTTCTGTTTGAGGATCTCCGGGGTCGGGCCGCCGATCGCCTTGGGCCAGAAATACTGCAACTGCCGCAACGAGGCCGCATGGAAGGTGCGGGCCTGCACCGCCGGCAGCCCCAGGCCGCGCAATCGAGTGCGCATCTCCCCGGCGGCTCGCGCCGTGAACGTCACGGCCAGCACCCGGTCGGGCCGGTAGGCGCCGGAGTGCACGCCATACGCGATGCGATGGGTGATCGCGCGCGTCTTGCCGGTGCCGGCACCGGCAAGCACACACATCGGGCCGAGCGGATTGCTGGCGACCTCGCGTTGCTCGGGGTCGAGTCCGGCGAGGATCTCGTCTGCGTCGACCATCAGGACCGGCGCAGGAATGCAGCTTCGGCGGGCTGCTCGATGGGCCCGCCATACCAGTGCTCGATCAGATGACGCGCGATCGACAGCCGCGGCGACAACAGCACGTCGCCCTCGGCGACACAGGTCGCCAGCTCCTCACGGCTGAACCAGCGGGCGCGAGCGATCTCGCCCGGGTCGATCGTCAATTCCGTCTCCGTCGCGTGGCAGGTGTAACCGATCATCAACGAGGACGGGAAGGGCCAGGGCTGATTGTCCAGAAACCGTGCATCGGTGATGGGCACGCCGACCTCCTCCATGACCTCGCGGGCGACCGCGGCCTCGAGCGATTCGCCAGGCTCAACGAAACCAGCGAGCACCGACATACCCTTGCCCGCGAAGTTGTGGCCGCGTGCCAGCAGGATGCGGTCGTCGTCGTCGATGACGGACATGATGACGGCGGGGTCGGTGCGTGGGTAGTGATCCTTGCCGCACCCGTTGCAATGCCGAGCCCAGCCGGCCTCGGTGATCACGGTGCGGTGACCACAGAAACTGCAAAAGCCTTGTGTTGCATGCCAGTTCGCGATTCCTGCCGCGGTGACCAGGATGCTGACATCGTCGGCGTGCAGCTGCGCGCCGAGTTGACGCAGCCCCACGACCTGGTCGTCGTCGGCGTCGGCGCGGTCGCGGATCACGCACACAAGGTCGGCGCCGTCGATCTCGCCGAGGAAGACCACGAGGCCGTCCTCGTCCGCCGGGCGCGGCTCGCGAAGGGGCAGCCGTGTCGCGGCGGCGCCAGTGAGGCGGACGCGCTCGCCATACATCTCGAGGACTCTGGTGGTCGGTGACGAGATCAGCGAAGCCACCAACTGCGGATCGTGCCGCCGGTTGCCCGCCCTGTCGAGGCTGGTGCGGGAAAGGATCAGATCAAAACCAGTTTGCGATGTTGCGGGCACGGCAACCAGGTTATGCGGTCGGTTCGGCATACCGTTGTGGCCGTGCTCCGCCGTCCCCTGACCCTTGCCGCACTCGCCAACTCAGCCGTGCACCGCCTGCGCCCCACCAGCGTGCAGGGCACCGCAACCGGCCCGGATGACCGCTTCCAGATCGCCTTCCTCACCGACGGCGACGGGAGCGAGTGGGTGGTGCGCGTCGGCCTGACCACGGCAGCGGGCGCCCAGATGGAGGCCTCGCGGGCTTTGCTGAAGCTGCTGGCCAAGCGCCTGCCGTATGCCGTGCCGCACATCGAGGGCACCACGGTCACCGCCGATGGCGACACCGTCGCGGTGATGCCCCGCCTTCCCGGCACTGCGCTCGTATGGCGCGAACTCGAGCCCGGAAGCGCTCTCGCGCGCAGCATCGGCCAGGCCGTTGCGACCCTGCACGACATCGATCCGCGGGTCGTCGAGGAGGCTGGGCTGCCCACGTACGACGCGGACGCCTACCGCGCACGGCGCCTCGCGACCCTCGATCGTGCGGCGGCGACCGGGCTGGTGCCGACCGGCCTGCTGGCGCGCTGGGAGCGCGCGCTGGAGGAGGTCACTTTGTGGAAGTTCGCGACCTGCACCGTGCACGGGCCGCTGCAGGGCTCGCAGGTGCTGATCGACGACGCATCCGCGATCACCGCGATCACCGGGTGGGAAGCCGCCGGTGTCTCCGACCCTGCCGAGGACTTCGCGGTCCTCTCGGTGCTGGCCGATCCGGCGGCCTTCGACACCGTCCTCGAGTCGTATGCCGCAGCCCGGCGCGACTCCCCCGACATCCATCTCGAACGACGGGTGCGACTGGCTGCGGAACTGCAGCGAGTCAATGCGCTGATGAATGCCGTCGCCGCGGACGACAAAGAGCGTGTGCAGCGTCGCACAGCCGCGCTGCGCCGACTGGATGCGGCCACTCAGGACGACCATTCGCTGATGCCGCCCACACCGGGTCGTCGTCGTCCCGCTGCGGTCGAGGACGACAGCGCCGGTCAGGTCGACCCGCGAGACATCAAGGTGGTGGAGCTGTCGGAGTCGAATGAGGACGACGAGACGGTCGAGATCCCGATCAGCCGTCCGGCGCCGCGACCGCAGTCGTCCAAGGGCGCTGCGGCTTCGGCGGGCACTGCGAATGCGACGAACGGCGTGCCCCCCGCTGGCGACGAGTCCGACACGTTGCCT
Organism: Rudaeicoccus suwonensis; assembly: GCF_007829035.1. NCBI lineage: Bacteria > Bacillati > Actinomycetota > Actinomycetes > Micrococcales > Dermacoccaceae > Rudaeicoccus > Rudaeicoccus suwonensis. The sequence goes on along the minus strand of NZ_VIVQ01000003.1, from coordinate 202,745 downwards.
GAGTCGTCGACCTACCCGATCGACGACGACAGCACGACCTGAGCTCTGGCGCTGCTGAGGACACCACCCTGCTCAACCGGGAATGGCCGCCAGCAACTCCCCGATCGCGTCGTCCGCTGGTAGCGGCGGCCAGACCGTCTCGCCCGTGCCGGCGTAATAGAACGCAGCATCCACCGCGTCGGTGGAGATGCCTCGCAGCCGCGCATACGCCAGTCGGTATGCCGCCAACTGCAGCGCCCGCACTTGCGCTCGCCGACCGGTCGGCGTGGCACCGGTCTTCCAGTCGACGACGGTGAAACCTCCGCCCAAGCGCGGGAAGACCGCGTCGATGCGCCCGCGCACCGAGATCCCGTCGATCCACGTCTCGACGGCGACCTCGATCTCCTCGGGTTCCAAGGAAGCCCACTGCGACCGCAGAAAGAGGTCCTTCATCGCTGCCAGGTCGGCGTCCGGATCGGCGTCGGCGTCGGCAGCTCCGGGGAGTTCGACCACGTCGACCAGCGCCGCGCGCGAGTAGTGCTGCTCGATCCAGGCGTGGAAGGTCGTACCTCGGCGTGCGGCCAGCGCGGGTGGCGTCGGCAGCGGACGACGCAACTGCAATGCGAACGCCTCGGGATCGTCGGCGAGAGCCACGACTGCCGACGCCGACAAGTGCCGCGGCACCTGGACCACCTGCGGCTCACGACGACGCTGTCTGGCGCGTTCGCGCAGCAACAGGTCGATTTCTTGTTCACGATCGTCGGCGGCAGGTATGTCGGCGCCGGCAGATCGCGCGACAGCCTCCTGCACGCGCAGCGCCCCATCTGCCAACTGGGCACGCCGCGCCGCCAGCGGATCGGTCGGCCAGAGGCTGCTCGCATCGCGGCTGCCGCGCGGGTCGGCGACGGCCGTCTCACCTGGCTCCGGTTCGGGCAGATCCGCCCAGGCGTCGGTGCGCGCGAGGCCTGCGTCGACCAGCTCGGTCAGATAGCGCGACGTCAGCCGTGGTGTCGCGCTGGTGGTCCACACCGCCGCGGTCAGCAACAACTGGGAACGGGCGCGGGTGAAGGCGACATACGCGAGTCGACGTTCCTCCTGCAGCGCGTGATCACCTGCAGCTGAACGGAATTCGGCGATCGCGTCACGCAGCTCAGCCGCGTCCGACGCCTCGGCCCAGCGCAGCTGCGGCAAACCGTCGGCGTCCCCCCGCAGATCGAACGGCAGACCCTCGACCCCTACGATCCACGCGCCGTCGTTGGTGCGCCAGCTCGCCGGATTGCCGGGTTCGCCGTCGGGGCTGATCTTCCAGCCGTGCAACTCGCTGTGCCAGCTCACCTTGCCGGAATGGGATGGGAAGTTACCTTCCACCATGCCCGGCACCGCCACGATGTCCCACTCGAGGCCCTTGGCGGCGTGCACCGTCAACACCTGAACAGCACGCGGCTCACTCTCGAGATACGGCCGGTCGAGACCGCGCTCCTCACGTTCGGCCGTCGTGAGCCAGTCGAGGAATCCGCCGAGGGTCGGGCGGTCGGCGGAAGCGGCGAAACTACCTGCGACATCGGCGAATCCGTCAAGGTGCACGCGGGCCGTCTCGGGCGTCTGCCCCGGTATGGCGAGCACTTCGATGTCGAGACCGAGCGCACGCTCGGCCTCACCGGCAAGCTCCGACAGCGGCAGACCCGTCAGCGAGCGGAGCCGGCGGATCGCGCGCCCAAGGCCGGCGAGACGCTCCAGCGCCGGACCGCTGAGGCGTTCACCGGCAGGGCCTCGCCAGCGGTCGGACGGCAACTCGTCGAGCGCTTCGATGATCGAGGGACGGTCGCGCGTTTCGGCCTCGATGTCGCTGCGCTCGCGATCGACCTTCGGCTGGTCGCGTCGCAAGAGGTGGCGCGCCCATGCACCGAGACCGTCGAGATCAGCCGCGCCGAGTCGGACCGCCGGGCCGGTGAGCAGCCTCATCAGCTTGTCGCCACGCGTCGGATCCTGCACTGCCCACAAAAGACTCACGACATCGGCGACCTCAGGAGTCGTGAGCAGACCCCCGACACCGACCACCTCGACCGGGATGCCGCGCCGGCGAAGGGCATCGACGACCGGCACCATGATCGACCGCTTGCGGCACAGCACCGCCGCCGTACGGCCGGTCCATTCGCCGCCCGCTTCGGTATGCCGCTGCGCGATCCAGTCGGCGACATACGCGGCCTCGGCGTCCAGGTCCTGCAGCCGCGCTGCGGTCACCTCGCCGACGCCGGCCCCGGGGCGCGGGCGCAAGACCTCGACGTGCACGGCGCTGGCCGCGCGCAAAGGTGCCGACACCCGGTTCGCCGCGTCGAGTATGGCGCTGTCGTTGCGCCAACTTGTCGACAGCTGAAGCACCTTCGCCGGTCCGGCAGCATCGGCGAACAGCTGCGGGAAGGTGGCCAGCGTCGTCGCGCTCGCGCCGCGCCAACCGTAGATCGACTGGTTCGGGTCGCCGACGGCCGTGACGCGGACCGGGTCGGCGGAGGCCGCGAACAGCGAGCGCAGCAGCACCATCTGGGCCTCACTGGTGTCCTGGAACTCATCCAGCAAGACGGCCCGGAAACGACGGCGCTCAAGAGCACCCAAAATTGGAAAAGCCTGCGCCAGCCGCGCGGCCAGCGCCATCTGGTCGGCGAAGTCAAGAGCGGAGCGCTGCCGCTTGAGCTGCATGTACCGCTCGACGATGGGCACGATCTGGGCGCGAGCGGCGAGCGCGGCCCGCATTTTGGCGATGTCCTGAATCTTCACGGTGGTGCGGCCGGAGGACGGCAGGTCACCGGTGGTGCGCAGCAATTGGCCGAGATACTCCCCCAATTGCGCTGGTATGACGAGGTGTTCGGCCATCTCACCGGCCAGGTTGATCACACCGGAGGTCACATTGGTGTCGAGCGCCTCGACCAGATCCATCGGGCCGTCGTAGGACAACACGGCTTCGGCGGCAACCTGCCAGGCGGCGGCCTCTGAGAGCAGCCGTGACTCCGGCTCGATGCCGAATCGCAGACCGTGCTCGCCCACCAGCCGCCCGGCATACGAGTGGTAGGTCTGCACGGTCGGCAGATCTCCGAGCGTGGGCGTGCCGTCGGTGTCCGGTGTCGGTGTCCACAGCCCCTCGCGTCGCAGCCGTCGCAGCCGTTGACCGATGCGCTCGGCAAGCTGCCCGGCTGCCTTGCGGGTGAACGTCAGCCCGAGCACCTCGTCGGGGTCGACATACCGGTTTGCGACCAGCCACACCACGCGCGCGGCCATCGTCTCGGTCTTGCCTGAGCCGGCACCGGCGACGACGAGGACCGGTGCATCCGGCGGCGCCTCGGTCACAGCGATCTGCTCGGCGGTCGGCGACGGCACCCCGAGCGTGTCGGCGATCGCGACGGCGCTGTATCTCATCGGCTCGGTCACAGCACGCCACCTTCGGCTTGCAGCGGGCACGAGCTCTTGACCGGGCAGGTGCCGCATCGGTCGCAGATCCGGGCGGTGAACGTGGCCGCTGACATACCGTCGGCGGTGTCGGCGATGAGGTCATAGGCCCATCGACCGTCAGCCTGTCGGTCCAGCGGCGCCTGCACCTGCACATTGGCGGTGTCCTTGCCACCGGCTTTGCCGATCTGCACGAGCGCCGCACCGCCGGAGGTCGAGCCGGCCTCGAATCCGCCCTCGGTCGTGGCGACTTGGTACGCCCCGAGTTGCGGATGCCCCGGCATCTCGGCCTGGGGCGGCTTCTTGCTGCCCGTCTTGAGGTCGATCACCCGCAGGGTGCCGTCGTGCTCCTCCAACCGGTCGACACGACCGGTCAGCTCGGCCCGACCGACCAGCACCGAGAACGGCACCTCGACCCCGACCGGCAGCCAGCCCTGCGCCGCCGCCTCCTCGAGGTAACCGGTCAACCGCACGAGCATCTGGTGGGCCAGCACGCGCTTTTGTTCCGAGACCCAGGTCGAGCCGTAGCCGAGCCGCGCCCACCGGTCGTCGAGCGCCTGCGCCATCGCGGCAGGGTCGCTGTCGGCGAACTCCTGCGCGACCTCGTGCACCAGGGTGCCGATGGACGCAGCTCCGACGTCCGGGCCATCGCCTCCGGAAGTGGTCAACAACCAGTTCAGACCGCATTGCCGGAAGCCCTCGATCCTGGACGGCGACACCTTCACCGACTGATCGGGCAGCCGAAGCGGACGGTCGTCGCTCAGCTGGGTCAGCGCCCACCAGCGCGCCGGATCGGCTCCCGGCACGTCGTTGGCAGCCAGCCGAGCGAGGATCCCGGCGGCGTGGTCGCGCTGCTGATCATCGCCGGTGACGAGCTCACGCCGCAGCTCCCCGACAGCAGCAGCCAGGGTCAGCGGTCGCGCGACCTCGGTGAACGGTCGCAATGTGTCAGAACCTGAATCTGCCTCATCGCCAAGGGGATCCACCAGATCCAGGTATGCCGATGGCTGATCTTCGTCGCTGCGGACAGCGGTCACCAGCAGTCGTTCGGACGCCCGCGTGATGGCCACCAGGAACTGCCGTGTCTCGTCGTAGCGCACCGCGGCCTGCGCCGCGCGCAGCGAGTCGCCACGTTGCGCGAGCACGTCGACCAGCGCTTCCGACCCGAGCAGTGACCCGCGCAACCGCAGGTCCGGCCACACGCCCTCCTGCACTCCTGCGACCACGACGAAGGTCCACTCACGACCGGCCGCCGCCTGCGGCGTCAACAGCGCGACCCGCTCGTCCTCCGGAGAGCTGGCCACGAGGCGGTCCCCCGGCACGTCAAGGCTTCGGATGTGCTCCAGGAAGTCCATCGGCGCGGCGCCCGGGAGACGATCGACATACGTCGCGGCCGCACCGAACAACGCGACGACCGCGTCCAGGTCACGATCAGCTCGCGCGCTGGCGGGCCCGCCGTCGAGCGCCGTCGCGCTCCAGGCGTCGGCCAGGCCGGACGCCGCCCACATCCGCCACAGCACGGTCTCAGCGGTCGCGTCGGTTTCGGTCGCCGCTTCGTGCCCGGCATGTATGACGGCAGCCACCCGACGCGCCGGGGCTGCTTCCGGACCCAGCAGCGGCAGCCACGGCAGATCGATGAGCGAGGCGGCGAGCAACTCGTCGGAGGACCGCGAACCGCCGGACTCTATCTCCGCAGCACGCAACGCCCGCCGGAACCGCCGCAGCGCCACCGCGTCGGCACCGCCCACCGGCGAACACAGCACCTCGATCGCCGCCTCGGTGTCGATCGGCACCGGATCGTGGGCCACGAGGCGGCCGACGGCTTCCATCAGCAGCAACAGCGGACGCACCGCAGGCTCTTCGCGTAGGGGCACGACATTCGGCGGCGACACGATCGGCACACCTACCGCCGAAAGTGCTCGACGCAAGGTGCCTGCGCGGCCCTGCCCTCGGACGATGACTGCCATCTGCTGCCACGGGACGCCGTCGAGCAGATGTGCGCGGCGAAGAGCCGCTGCGATGTGCGCGGCTTCCTGGGATGTCGCGCGCAACAACGCGACGTCGACGCGTCCACCGGGTCGGGTCTGCACCCGGCGATGGTCACCGCCCGCCACAGCTCCGATGCGACTGGTGACCTGCTCGGCACTGGCGCGCACGGCCCGCGGACTGCGGTAGCTGAACGGCAGGATCATCCGGCCCGGCGCGCCCCACTCCTGCCCGAGCCGGCCGAACAGCTTGGGGTCGGCACCACGGAAACCTTGGACAGTCGCATCAGGATCGCCGATCAGCACGACTCGCGAATCCTGGCCGGCGATCAGGCGCAACAGGCGGGCTCCGGCCCGGGTGAGCTCCTGCGCGTCGTCGACGACGATCAGCCGGGTCGACCGGCGCATCCGCTCCAGCGCGGCCGGGTCGTCCTGGAGCGCATCTGCGGCGGCCCCGAGGATCCACGCAGGGTCGAAGGCGCCGGGCTGGCTCAGCGCGGTGACTTGGTCGTATTCGTCGAGCACCTGCGCGGCGGCGATCCACTCCGGCCGGCCATGGTCACGACCGAGGCCGGCGAGGTCGTCAGCGGACAGACCCCACTCGACCGCGCGCATGAGCAGATCGCGCAGTTCGCCCCGGAAGCCTCTCGTCGTTAGCGCCTCGCTCACGAAATCCGGCCAGCGCGGCGGCCGGCCGTCGCCGGCGGCATGACCGGCGAGCAACTCTCGCAGCACGACATCCTGCTCGGGTCCGCTGAGCAAGCGCGGCGCAGGGTCGCCGACCAGCGCAGCCTGCTGCCGCAGGATGCCGAAGCCCAGCGCCTGGTGGGTGCGGGCCAGCGGTTCGGTGGAGGTGCCCTGCAGCCGCGCGGTCACCCGATCGCGCAGGGCTGCGGCGGCGAGCCGGGTCGGCGCGAGCAGCAGGCACTGGTCGGGTGCTGTCCCCCGCTGCACGGCAGCAACCACGGCCTCGACGGCCACGGTCGACTTGCCCGTGCCGGGCGCTCCCAGCACCACCAGCGCGCGGTCAGTGCTGTCGCACACGGCCTGCTGCACGTCGTCCAGCTGTGGCGGGCTGCTGGCCACATCGGGGGCTCGTCGCATCTGCACCACGGCGACATCCCATCACGCGGCGCCGACAACGTATGCCGCAAGCGCCCTCGCGGCCATGGTGATCGTGCCGAAGCGGCCGTCAGGACTGACGTGGGGAGACACTGTCGACGAAGCCGGCACGACCGGCCAGCCAGGCCGGCACCAGTTGCACGCAGCCGATCGCCAGCACCAGCCAAAGAACGCTCCGGTCGCCTGCGGCTCCGGCCAGCAGACCAGCACCAAGGAGCGCGAGCGCCGCGATCAAGTAGCCGACGGACTGCGCCATACCGGACAGTCGGGCGGTCACCGAGTGTTCACTCGAACGCAAACCGATGAACGCCAGGGCCACCACGATTCCGCAGCCGGAACTCACCCCTGCCACGATCACCCACAGCGGCGCGAGTGCGGGCAGTGCGATCAGACCCGCGGACCCGACGACCATCGGCACGGTGATCGCCACCGCAACCCCGCTCTGCTGCCTGCGCCGCAGCGGTACCGCGACGAACACACCGGCGATGATCCCGATCAGCTGATAAACGAAAAGGTAGATACCCGAGGTGGTTTCGCTGACCCCGCGATCGGCTTCGACGCTCGGTAGCCAAGTCACCAGCACGTAGAACGAGCACGACTGCGAGCCCATGAACGCCGTCACCTGCCACGCCCGCGCCGACGCCCACACGTTGACCGTGTTCGAGGGATTCTCTGCAGCAGCGCTTACCGCACCGGCCGGCGGCTCGGTGCCCGTCGGACGTCGACGAAGGATCCACACCAGCACGGCGACGGCGGACACCGCAGCCCAACAGGCCAGAGCCCACCTCCATGACCCGGTCCAGCGCGCCAGAGGGGCCGCGAGGCCGGAGGCGATCGCCGCCATACCGCTCATGACCGCGGCATACACACCGGTCATCAACTGCACCTGTCCGGCGAAGTCGCGCTTCACGATCGAGGGGACGAGCACGTTGCCGACCGCGATGCCCGCGCCGAGCAACGCCGTGCCGCACCAAAGGAATCCGTTGCCGGGAACCGACCGTATGCCGGTGCCCACGGTGATGGCGGCCAGCGCGACGATGAGGCTGCTTTCGGGGCTGAAACGAGCGGCCATCACGTGCACCATCGGTGACACGACGGCGAATGCCAGCAGGGGCACGGCACCGAGCAGTCCGAGCGCCGCATGTCCCAGTCCTGTTGCGGCTCCGATCTGATCGAGCACCGGTCCGACGACGGTGATCGCCGATCGGAGCGAAGCGGCGACCAGCAGCACAGCGGCGACAGCGCCGAATCCCGGGCTCACGCCACTCCCACGGCCGCCTGTCGCAACGCTCACGACGCGTGCCGATCGGCCGACTGCACCTCGCGCACCAGTTCCGCGGCGGTGTCAGCCGCACGACCACCGTCGTGCGCTTCGATCGCGTCGACGAGTTCCCGGTGCAACTCGCCCAGCCTCGGGTCCTCCGGCAGGGTCGTCGTCGAGTCGACAGCCTCCGTCACCACATCGATGAAGGCGTCGTAAAGCCTGAGCAGCAAAGCGTTTCCGCTCGCCTGCACGACGGAGCGGTGTAGCTCCACGTCGGCCGTGACGTATGCCGCGCGGTCGTCCCGATCGTGCGCCTTGCGTCGTGCCGCGAGCGCCCGACGCATGCTCTGCACATCCGCAGTGGTGCGCCTGTTGGCTGCCCAGGAGGCCGCCGCCACGTCGAGGATGCTGCGCACATCGAGCACCTGCTGCAGATCCTGCAGTTCGTCACCGCGAGCCAGCAGCGCAGCCAGATCGTCGCGGGCGATCACGTAGGTGCCATCGCCCACCCGTGGCTGCAAGAGGCCCGCGGACGCAAGCGAGCGCAGCGCCTCGCGCACGGTGCTGCGACTGACGCCGAGATCCTGCACCAGCTGCAGTTCGGCGGGAATGCGGACGCCGACCGGCCACGATCCGTCCTCGATGAGGGCACGGAACTGCTCGGTGACCTGGACGACCAACGGCGTCTGACGCACGGGTGTCTTCATCGCAAATCCAGTTCTCTGCAAATGTCTGACATTTGCAGAGAAGTATAGACACGTCACCCCTCAAAACCCTGGGCGACCTGGCACGACCTGTCGTTACCCGAGCGCCAAAACGACCACTGGTGCCAGGTCACCGAAGAACGAGACGGCGAGGCGGCGCCAAGCGAGCCACCACGTATGACGAAAAGCCCTCAGCCCAAAGCGAATCGAGCACGTGCGAGGTCGACGCGGTCGAGGTAGGCACCGCGCAGCGGAGTGCCCTCCTCGCGATACGCGGCCATCGCCGCATCCTCGTGCCCCTGCGGCGGTCGGCCGTCGGCGCGCAACACCCGCCACCAGCACACGAGCGAGCCGTATTCCGACAACACCGCACCGACCTGACGCGGACCGATCCCCAGAACCGCCGCGATGTCGCCATACGTGACGACGCATCCGGGTGGCACCCGATCGACCTGAGCGAGCACCGCCTCGGCCGCGTCGGGCAACTCGTGAACAGTCATCGTGGGTCAGTACGCCGTCAGACTCGGGTCGATGTCGGCAATCCACGCGAGGATCCCGCCGTCGAGCGATCGCGCGGAAATGCCTCTGCCAGCTGCCAATTGGACTGCTCGCGCCGAGCGAACTCCACTCTTGCAGTAGAACACCACCGGCTCGTCGCCGGCGAGATCGGTGACGTCGGAGAAAGCGCCTCCGTCCTCCAAACGACTGAGTTCGACGTGAGAACCAAAGGGCAGCACCGCTATCGAGCGTTCGGCGTCCGAGCGCACATCGACGACGCGCACCGGCTCGCCGACGGCCACCAGGCGTGCGAGCTCACGTGCTGTGACGGTCGGAGCCGGCGCGACGGGCGAGGGAACCTGCGACATACAGGACGAAGCGCTGTCGGTGAGTGAGCGGATCGTCGGATGTTCACCGCACACCGGGCAGTCCGGATCTCTGGCGACGGGCACCGACGACCAGTCCCCCGCGAGCGCGTCGTGCACCAGCATCCGGCCGGTCAACGGCCGACCGATCCCCAGGATCAGCTTGACGATCTCGGTCGCCTGGGTCGAGCCGATGACTCCTGGGATCGACCCCAGCACACCGGCCTCCGCGCACGAGGGCACGGCTCCCACCGGCGGCGCCACCGGGAAGACGCAGCGATAGCAAGGGCCTTCACCTGCCCACCACACCGAGACCTGCCCGTCGAACCGGTGGATCGCTCCCCACACCAAGGGCAGCCCGAGCAACACGCAGGCGTCGTTGACCAGATAGCGCGTCGCGAAATTGTCGGTCGCGTCAACGATCACGTCGTGATCGGCGAACAACTCCAGCGCGTTGTCGGCACTGACACGCTCGGCGACACCGACGACCTCGACACCTGGATTCAACTCGCGCACAGCGCGCTCCGCCGATCGCACCTTCGCCACGCCCACGTCCGCCGTGCGATGGATCACCTGCCGCTGCAGGTTGCTCACGTCGACGGCGTCGTCGTCGACGACGGTGAGGTGACCGACCCCCGCGGCAGCGGCATACGACAAGACCGGTGCGGCAAGTCCGCCGGCTCCGACCACGAGCACACGCGCGGCAGCGAGCCTGCGCTGGCCGTCCTGGCCGACCTCCGGCAGCAGCAGATGGCGCGAATACCGGCCGATCTCGGCGGCGGTCAGCGCAGGGCCGGGAGGGACAAGTGGCTGTGGACTCACGTTACCCGAGCGTAGTCGCGCTCTAGGATGGTCGGCGGTGGCCGGATGAACGGTCGTCAGAAGGAGGAGCCATGGTGAGCACAACGCCCGACAACGGGGCTCGGGGCGGTAGGCTGCCGCGTTCGGAGCGGCGTGCCCAGCTGATGGAGGCCGCGCAAGCCGTCTTCGTCGAATCGGGGTACCACGCCGCGGCGATGGACGAGATCGCCGACCGCGCACACGTCAGCAAACCCGTTCTCTACCAGCACTTTCCGGGCAAACTCGACCTTTACCTCGCGCTCATCGATCAGCACACCTCCGACCTGCCCGCACAGGTGCAGGCCGCGATGGAGTCCACCACGGACAACCCTGATCGCGTCGCCGCCGCCATCGGCGCGTTCTTCTCGTTCGTCGAGCGCGAGGACGCCGCCTTCCGGCTGGTGTTCGAGTCCGACCTGATCAACGAGCCCGCGGTCGCCCAGCGCGTCGAACGCATGGGTATCGAGTGCGCGGGCGCCGTGGCCGATGTCATCGCCGAGGACACCGATCTGGCACCTGAACAGAGTCACCTGCTCGGCGTCGCCATGGTCGGGATGGCGCAGGTCGTTGCGAGGTACTGGATGCAGCAGCGTGACCAGTTGCCGCGCGAGGAGGCAGAGCGTCTGGTCGTCACTCTCGGGTGGCGTGGCCTGGCCGGTTTCCCGTTGCACCCGGAGAGCGAACTCGGAGCCGCGACTGCTCAGGAATGATCCACCCCGCCGGCTCGTTGCGGCTGTCAGCACACGTCCACGTGCCGCTCGGCATGATGTGACCGTCCAAGATTTCTACCTTGCAGAAGGAGCTCCAACCGTGGAGGTCAGGATCGGCGTCCAGAACGTCGCCCGTGAAGTTGTGTTCGAGTCCACCCAGGAGCCGCGTCAGGTGCAGGATCTGGTGACGCAGTCGCTCACCAGCGGCGAGCCGCTCATGCTGGTCGACGAGCGCGGTCACACCGTCGTTGTGCCCGCCACGGCGCTGGCGTACATCGACATCGGCTCCGAGCAACGCGGCCGCGTCGGCTTCGGCGGCTGACACACGCCGAGCACGTATGACGAGAGCCCGCCTCCCGGCGCTACTGCCAGGGAGCGGGCTCTCGTCATGTCTGTTCGAGTACGACCGTTCGCGTGATGCCTGCCCGGCGCGCCGGGCCGCGGCATACCTGCCCGGGCCGGACGCGATCGGTCACAGGTCGGCGATGGCCTCCAGCGGTTTGGTGCGCGCTGCCCGCACCGCGGGCCACAGGGCGGCGAGCAGTCCACAGATCGCGGCCGCGACGAGGGTGAACACGATCGTTCCCCACGGCACCACGGCCTCGATGCTCGGCAGCCATTCGCGGAAGGTCCGCACGAGGGCGTACCCGATGGCGACACCGATGACCATCCCGAGCAGCGCACCGAAGATCGAGATGAGGATCGACTCCAGATAGATCGTCCGCCGGATCTGGCCGCGCAGCATGCCGACGGCGCGCAACATCCCGATTTCGCGTTTGCGCTCGACGACGGACAGCGCCAGTGTGTTGATGATGCCGAGCACAGCGATCACCAGGGCCAGACCAAGCATCCCGTAGAGCACCGTCAGCATCTGGTTGATCGTCGACGCCTGGGCGCTGGCGTACTCCTGGCGGGTCTGCACCTTGACCGTGAGGTAGTCCTTGGTGGCTTCCTCGATGCTGTTCTGCACGGCGCCCTGGTCGGCGCCAGGCTTGGTGCCGACGAGCAGGACGAAGGCGACTCGCAGCTGCGGTGGCGTGAGCTTCTGATAGGCCGCGTCACCCATCAGGTAAGGCCCGGCGAGCGCGCTCTGTTTGTAGACACCGGTGATCTGCACCTGCGCATCGGCGCCGAACTTGTTGGTGAAGTCCACGGTCTGCCCCAGGTGCCAGCGGTGTGACGTCAGCTCCTTGTCCGACACCAGCATCGAGTTGCCGCCGATCTGCGAATTTCCTTGCAGCATGGTCAGTTTGAACACCTTCGACAGGTCGCCGGACGGCGACGTGCCGACATACTGCCTGCCGTCCAGGTAGGCCGGGACGTTGCTCAGCTGCACAACCCGGCCGACGCCGTCGACCTTGGCGACATTCGCAGCGACCGACGACGGAAGCCCACCGGTCTGTCCGGACGAGGTCAGGATCAGGTTGGCGGTCACATCGGTGCTGATGGCCTTGTCGATGGTCGCCTTGAACGACGACCCGAGCGTGCCGATGACCGCGACCAGCATCAGACCCAACGTGAGGGCGAACGCCGTCGCGGCGGTGCGCCGCGGATTGCGGGAGGCATTGGTGCGCGCCAGCTGGCCGAGCTTGCCGAACGGCCGGGCGAGCACAAGGCCGAGGGCTCCGACCACGGGACGCGACAGCGCCGGCGCGGCGAAGACCACCGCGAGGATCAGCAACACCGCGCCAAGGCCGACCAGCCCGGCCGGTCCACCACCCTTGCCGGACCCACCGGTCACCAGCGCCAGGATGCCGAGCACTCCGAGCACCGCGCCGATGATCGTCCGCATTTTCAGCGATGCAGCGCCGTCGGTCTGGCTTTCCCGCATCGCTTCGACGGGTGACACCTTGGAGGCCCGCCGCGCCGGGGCGTACGCGCTGATCATCGTGACGATGATGCCCACCGCGAGGCAGGACACGATCGGCACCCAGGTGACGGTCAGCCCCCCGGTGGGCAACCCGGAGCCCTGCGCCGACAGCAGCGCCTGCAATCCGGCCGCGATACCGCAGCCGATGACCAGCCCGACGACCGAGCCGATCAGACCGACGACGAACGCTTCGAGCAGCACCGACCTGGTCACCTGGCGACGGCTCGACCCGATCGCCCGCAACAGCGCCAACTCGCGCACCCTCTGGGCGACGATCATCGAGAAGGTGTTGTAGATGATGAAGGTGCCGACGATCAGGCCGATCCCGGCGAAGGCCAGCAGGATGTAGTTGAAGATCTGCAGGAACTGGTTGACCGCCTCCTTCTCCTTCTGCCGCACCTGGTCACCGGTCTGCACGGTGTATTGCCCGGGGAACTTCGCCTCGATGCGCGCTCGGAGCTGGTCCGGTGAGACACCACTCGCGGCGGACATCTGGATGCTCGCGACGTGCGATCCGTCGCTGAACAGCGAGCGCGCCGTGGACTGGTCGAAGTACACCGAGGTGTAGCCCGAGGTGTCGCCGACCATCTTCACGATGCCGACGACCACGACGTTCATCGGCGTGGCATTGCCGGATTCGACGACGACCTTGGTGTGCGACCCCACGTGCAGGCCGGCCTTGTCCGCGGCGGACTTGTTGATGAGCACCTGATCGGGCGCGGACGGCGCCTGACCGCCGGCGATGATCGTCGATCCGCCCGGGTCGAGGCTCTCAGCGGTCGGTATCCAGTTCTGGCCGACGCTGGGCGCGCCCCCGGACTGCACCGCCTTGCCCGAGGCGTCGGCGAGCACGATCCCCGCGCTGTATGTCGGGACGATCTTGTTGACCCCGAGCGCCGCGCGATCCTGCTGGATCGTGGTCAGCACCGAGTCGGGCACTCCCAGGGTCTGGCCCCCACCGAAGCCGCTCTCGGCTCCGGACTTGGGGGTGATCTGCGTGTCCACGCCGATCGCGACCTTGTCGAAGATGTTGTTGAACGACTGCGAGATGGTCGAGGTGAAGATGATGGATCCGGCCACGAAGGACGTGCCGAGCACCACCGACAGCACCGTCAGCGCCAGTCGCACCTTGTGGGCGGCGAGATTGCGCAAGGACACCTTGCGCATCGCGTTGGCCATGGTTCAGCCCACCTGGTCGGGATCGCCGGCATGCGAACCGTTGTCGAGGTGCTTCATGTATTCGAAGATGTCGTCGCTCGACAGCCCGCGCTGGTCGCTGACGATCTGACCGTCGGCCAGGAAGACCACCCGGTCCGCATAGGACGCCGCACGGGGGTCGTGGGTGACGATGACGACGGTCTGGCCGAGGTCGTCGACCGACGTGCGCAGGATCGACAACACTTCGCCCGACGACCGCGAGTCCAGGTTGCCGGTCGGCTCGTCACCGAAGATGATCTCGGGCCGGCCGACGAGGGCACGGGCACACGCGACACGTTGCACCTGACCACCGGACAGTTCGCTGGGCCGGTGGCCGAGGCGGTCCTCAAGGCCCAGGCGACCGACGACCGTGGCCATCCACTCCTTGTCGGGTTTGCGGCCGGCGATGTCGAGCGGCAGCGTGATGTTCTCGCGGGCGGTCAGCGTCGGCACCAGGTTGAACGCCTGGAAGACGAAGCCCACCCGGTCGCGGCGCAGGCGGGTCATCTGTTTGTCCGACAAGCGCGTGAGCTCGGTGTCGCCGATGCGGACGGTGCCGCTCGTGGCGGTGTCGAGCCCGGCCAGGCAGTGCATGAGCGTCGACTTGCCCGAACCCGACGGCCCCATGATCGCGGTGAACTCACCGGCGGCGAAGTCGATCGTGACCTCCCGCAGTGCGTGCACCGTGGTCTCGCCCTTGCCGTACGTCTTGATCAGATGCTCGGCAGACGCGGCGACCTGCCTGCCCGAGCTGTCCGGTGTGCCGGCGGGCTCGTGCCCTCCTGCGGTGTGCGACATGACGTTCCTCTCCCCGAAGCGAAGATCGAAGGGCCGGTTCGGATGAAACCTACGGCCAGTGTGGAGTATGGCGAGTCGACTTTCGCACCGTCGCCGGCTCCGCTCCATGCGGGTGCACCCTGATTCTCCCCCGGGTCCGTCCCCTCGGTCACCGGGTTTTCGACAGCGCTGTGCTGTATGCCGCCGCGCCCACCCGGAGGGGTGCTTTTTGGCCAATCGCCCGGCGCGTCGCGGCTTTTCGGTTGCCCGCGGCGTTTTGGCGAGGGCACAGTCAGCAGCGAGACACTCTCAGCAAGAACTCATGGTCGCGGGTTCCACCCTCATCCGCGACCGGACAAGGAGATTGACATGATTAGTGCCATCATCGGTTCGGTCATCGCCGGGCTCATCATCGGCGCGGTCGCTCGACTGATCTTGCCAGGCAAGCAGGACATCTCGATCCTGATGACGATCGTCATCGGCGTGGTCTCTTCGCTCATCGTCGGCATCATCTTCGGCGCCGCGTTCAAGCACGGCCACCCGTGGATCTCCTGGATCATCGCCGTCATCGTCGCCGCCGGTGCGATCGTGCTCTACGGCAACATGACCGGGCGCAGACAGGTTCGTCGCTGACCGACCGCGATCGGCATACCGAACGCCACACAAGACCCCCAAGAGGCAGAAGGTCCGTGCACCGGTGGGACACGGACCTTCATCGGTCGGGCTCAGGCAGACAGCCCGAGAGCTTCCATCCGCCGGGTATGCCGGTCGGTGATCCGGGCGAACAGTCGCACGAGCTCCGCCAGGTCGAGGCCGTGGCCGGAGCCGTCGTCGACGAGCATGTTGGTGAGGTCGTCGTTCTCAGCAGCGACGCGCTGCGCCTGCGACAGTGCTTCCCCGACCAGCCGCCGCCCCCACAGCGCGAGGCGACCGGCGACCTTCTCGTCGGCGGCGATCGCCGCCTGCAACTGCGAGCGCGCGAATTCGACCTGCTCACCATCGGACAGCACATGCACGACGAGAGCGCGGGTCTGCGGGTCGACCAGCGCGGCGATCTCGCGGTAGAAGTCGACCGCGATCGAGTTGCCGGCATAGACCTTCATCAGCGCTTCCAGCCAGTTCGACGGACGGGCCCGACCGTGCCAGTCGTCGATCGGCCGGGTGAACGGCTCCATCGCCTCGTGGGGGTCGGCGCCCAGTTCACGCAGTCGTGCCGACAGACCCTCGTAGTGGCCGAATTCCACGGTCGCCACCCGCGCAAGAGCCTCCTTGTCCTGCGATCGCGGGGCAAAGGTCGCCTCCTGCACGATCGTGAAGAAGCTCACCAGCTCGCCATATGCCAACGCAGCCAGCAGCGCGATCGCGCCCTTGCGGTACTCCGGATCGGCCAGGTCGGCCTCGGTGCGGTCACCGTGCCGTGCGACCCGGTCGTCGGGAGGTGGTGCGGAAGCGTCGGACATGGCCCAAATCGTAACGGTCCGCCCAAACGCGAGCCCGCGATAGACTCGGGACGTCAAGCATTCGGTGCCCGGTCGGCAGTGAACCTGAAATTCGGCGCAAGAGCGCCCGCGAAAAACCCGATCGGCTCCCCTACCTGAGCGGTCATCCGCAGCCACGAGCGCGGTCCGCAGAGTCGTGAAGGAAACCTCACACACCCATGTCTGAAAGCGAAATCACCACCGCCGAGCCCACTTTCGCGGATTTCGGCGTCCACGCCGACATCGTCGCCGCGCTCGCCGACGCCGGCATCAAGCACCCGTTCCCGATCCAGGCCATGACACTGCCGGTCGCCCTCGGCGGCCACGACATCATCGGACAAGCGAAGACAGGCACCGGCAAGACGCTCGGCTTCGGCGTGCCCATGTTGGCCCGATGCGTCTCGCCTAAAGACGCCGCCTTCGACGACCTGCCGGCTGCCGGTAAGCCGCAGGCACTTGCCGTGGCGCCGACGCGCGAGCTCGCCGTCCAGGTCGCCGGCGACCTGACCACCGCCGCGAAGCGGCGCGGCATACGTGTCGCCACTATCTACGGCGGCCGGGCCTTCGAGCCGCAGGTCGCCCAGCTCAAGGCAGGCGTCGAGGTCGTGGTCGGCACCCCCGGGCGTCTCATCGACCTGGTCAACCAGGGCCACCTCGACCTGTCGTACGTCCGTTCCGTCGTGCTCGACGAAGCCGACGAGATGCTCGATCTCGGATTCCTGCCCGACGTGGAGAAGCTGCTGGCGATGACCCCGGCCAGTCGCCAGACAATGCTGTTCTCGGCGACGATGCCGGGCGCGGTCGTCGCGCTGGCGCGTCGTTACATGACCCAGCCGACGCACATCCGGGCGATGAACGAAGAAGGCGACGACGGCCACACCGTCAAGGCGATCGAGCAGTTCGTCTACCGCGCGCATGCGATGGACAAGGTCGAGATGCTCGCCCGGATCCTGCAGGCCAAGGACCGTGGCCTCACGATCATCTTCACCCGCACCAAGCGCACCGCCGCGAAGGTGTCTGACGAACTCACCGAGCGTGGTTTCGCCGCAGCCGCGATCCACGGTGATCTCGGTCAGGGCGCGCGTGAGCAAGCACTGCGCGCCTTCCGCACCGGCAAGGTCGACATCCTGGTCGCCACCGACGTTGCCGCGCGCGGCATCGACGTCGAGAACGTCACCCACGTCGTCAACTACCAGTGCCCCGAGGACGAGAAGACCTACGTGCACCGCATCGGCCGCACCGGCCGCGCCGGCAACACCGGCGTCGCGGTGACCTTCGTCGACTGGGACGACATGCCGCGCTGGGCGCTGATCAACAAGGCGCTCGATCTCGGCATCGCTGAGCCGCCGGAGACCTACTCCTCCTCCGAGCATCTGTTCGCCGACCTCGACATCCCCTCCTCCGCCGCCGGAACCCTGCCGCGGTCGGAGCGCACCCGAGCCGGCCTCGCCGCCGAGCGGGTCGAAGATCTCGGCGAGACGGGCAAGTCCGGTCACGGCGCCAAGTCCGGAGGCGGCCGCTCCGGTTCGCGTGGCGGCGGCTCACGGGGCCGGGGATCCCGCGACGCAGGATCCGGTCGTCCTCGCACCGGCACCGCCGAGTCGGCCGAGTCGGCCGGCAGTCGCGGTTCCGACCGCTCCGGTGGCCCGCGCCGTCGGCGTCGGCGCACCCGTGGCGGGGACGGCGGGAGCGCTGCCGCAGCGCCGACGCTACCTCAGGACTGATCGATCGGTCCGGCTCAGTCATGACGCACGAATTGAAAACCGCTGGCACCACTGCCTTCTCGGCTGACTTCGTGGAACGGCTGCGGTTGGCGGACCGGATGTTTCGTCGGACCGACCGTGGCGAAAGCACCCTGCGGTATGCCATCTGCCGCAGCGCGATCAGCGCGCTCGCAAGGGTGGACAGTTTCTACATCGGGTTCTTCCGCGACGAGGATCTGTTCTACATCCCGTACATCTACGACCACGACGTCTTCTTGCAACCCGACATCAGCAAGCTCAGCAAGCGCGGCGTGGCGCACTGGGTGCGCATGAGCAAGCGGACGTATGCCTATCGCGAGGACAACGGCGCCAAACTGACGCACGCCATACCATTCGGCAACACCGATGAGATGTCGCTGGATGCGGCAATCGTCCCGCTCATCGACCCGGTGAGTGACGACGTCGCGGGCATCATCTCGATCCAGAGTCTCGCTGCCGACTCGTATGACGATCAGGTCATCCGCGCCCTCGAATGGCTGGCCCGAGCACTCATGCACTCACTGGCACGCGACGTGGCCGATCACGACGAACTGCGGTTGTACGACCTGTATCCCGAGCTCGACAGCTCGTTGATCCTGGGCGAAATGGACCTCATCACCGAGGTCAACACTCGACTGACACGGCTGCGCCGGGCGATCGGTCTGCTGGCCCAGGAGGCCGCGGCCTCACCCATGGCGTCGCTGGCCGAACGGGCCCGCGACGTGCAGTTGCTCTGCGAACACATCCAGGTCGAGATCGGCCAACTCGTGGGCCGGCTGGGACCGGCCGACGGCAGTCCGGGCATCTCCCCGCACCTCGCGCTCACACCGCGGGAGGAGGAGGTCGCGCGGCTCATCGCCGACGACAACCTCACCAATGCTCAGTTGGCCAAGCAACTGCACATCTCGGAAAAGACCGTCAAAGCCCACGTGGGCAGCGTGCTACGCAAGCTCGGCGTCACCCAGCGATCCGCCATCGCCTGGGTCGTCGGTCCCGTCTCCGAGCAGAACCGCCACTGACGCGACCCCGCGCCATACAGTCGCCGATGGAGACAGTCGCAGATGAAGGTCCTAAGACCCGCCTCGCTCGAAATTGGGCCTAAGACCTATGGCAGCGCGCTTAACAAGGCCCCATCCTGTTAAGGGTTGTTTGACTGGGGTGGGTCGACAACCCAGCGTTGCGCTACCGGTGCAGCATGGGGGTGCACCGGCAGCGCAACGCTGAACATCACACGTCACCCCATCGGCGCGGCGGTCTCGTCATACTCCAGCGCAGCCCAGGAACTCTTCTCCGGCCCCATCGCCTGACCCTCCGGGCAATGCGCCCGAAAATCGCACCACCGGCACAGCGCGGACGGATTCGGCGCAAACTGCGACGCCTCGACCCCCTGCTGTGCGTAGGCGTCCGCAGCCTTGCGCAGATCACGAGCGATGGATTCGGCCTCCGCGAGCTTGCGAGCGATGGACTCAGCCGTGTGCTCGTGACGGATCACCTCCCCGGTCGGCACGTGGTGCAACTCGACCGTGTGACACGGGCGGTGAAACATCCGTGACGCGGCTGCCGCGTAGAACGCCAACGCCAGCGAGGTGCGTGCGTCGTCGGGATGCAACGGCCGACGTGACGTCTTGTAGTCGACGACCGCCAACTGGTCGCCACGCTCGTCAAGGCGGTCGATGCGACCGGACAACGCCAGGGTCGGCGACTTCAACGCCACTGTGCGCTCGATGCCGAGCGGTTGCGTCTCACGGTCGGTGGTGCGCAGGTAGTCGGTGATCTCGCCGGTGATCCGGCCGCGCCACATCGTCGACTGCTCCGCATCGCGAAAACCGCTGTCGATCCACGAAGTTCGCACCAGCTCGCGCACCCCCTGCGGCGTCCGGCGATCCGCCGGAAGATCCCAGAAATCGCGCAGGACGTTGTGCACGGTCAGCCCGATCGAGGTGTGCGCCCGTTGCGGTCGTGCCGCCGGCTTGGGCCGGTCGAGGTAGGCCATGCGGTACATCCGCGGGCAATCCAGCCAGGCCCCGAGCTTGCTCGGGCTGGCGATGAACAGCCGCTGCGGCATACCCGGGAGTTCACCTTGCGCGACCTCGTTCATGGAGCTGTGACCCGCACACCGGACGTCGCCTGGGCGATGATCTGCTCGAGCACCTCTGGCGTTGTGGTGTTTTCGCCGAGCCGGTTGGGCTTGCCGGCGCCGTGGTAGTCACTCGACCCGGTGACCAGCAGACCCAGGTCTGCCGCCAGGGCCGTCCCCTTGTCGACCGCCGCCGCATCGTGGTCGCGGTGGTGCACCTCGAGACCAGCCAGGCCCGCCTGCGTCATACGTTCGATGACGTCGTCCGCGACCGTGCGACCGCGCTTGGCGGCGAACGGGTGCGCCATGACCGGCACACCACCCGCTGCACGCACCAGAGCCGTCGCCGTCACCGGGTCGGGTGCGTAATGCGACACGTGATACTTCGAGGAATTGTGCAGGTATGACGCGAACGCCTCCTCACGCGAAGCAACGACGCCGTGCGCGATGAGGGCGTCGGCGATGTGCGGCCGTCCGATGGTGGTCTCCGGCCCGAACTGCTGCTGCACCATGTCCCAGGTCAGGCCCGTGTCGGGCGCGAGTTTGTCGACGATCCGCTGCGCTCTGGTACGCCGCGAAGACCTCGCGTGCTCCAGCTCCGCCAACAATGCGGCATCACCGGGATCGACCAGATAGCCCAACAGATGAACGCTGATGCCGTCGGTGGCGCAGGAGACCTCGATGCCCGGCACCAGCGAGACGCCGGTCTCGAGTGCAGCATCCGACGCGTCGCTCCACCCCCGTGTGCTGTCGTGGTCGGTCAGCGCGACGACATCCAGACCGGCTGCAGCAGCGGAGCGCACCACGTCGGCAGGTGACTGCGTGCCGTCGCTGCAGGTGGAGTGGGTGTGCAGATCGATGCGCATTCTCGCAACCCTATCGACGGGCACCGACACCGCTTCAAATGTGTCATCCAAGTGTTACTGCCGAGAAACTCTATTAGTTCACTGCATAACCGC
Organism: Rudaeicoccus suwonensis; assembly: GCF_007829035.1. Classification (NCBI taxonomy): domain Bacteria; kingdom Bacillati; phylum Actinomycetota; class Actinomycetes; order Micrococcales; family Dermacoccaceae; genus Rudaeicoccus; species Rudaeicoccus suwonensis. The sequence continues at coordinate 181,740 of NZ_VIVQ01000003.1, read as the reverse complement.
TGTGAGGACCCGTCCATTCAGTGAGACACGGTTCCCTCGACGGCGGTAATGCGCACTATCTTCAACATTTCATGAGGGGCAAACAGCCGATGAACTCATGGCGGACGCGAGACCACGCGGTCTTCAAGCCATGTGACGGCGAGGGGTAGTCCCGCCGCATCACCGAACACGCCGCGCGCTTCGTCGCCTGGCCGTTCGCCGTCATCGTTGGCCGGCAACATCATTCAGTTGCCCGTGGACACTCCGATGCGTTCGCCCACCAGCAGCCCACCGCACCACGTGGACGCCGGTGAGCCTCCGCCGGTCGCCCGTGACCCGTCGGAGAATGCACCGCTTCCACCCGCCGAAACGGCGGGTCGAGATCGTCCTGTCACCAGGTGCGCCCCGTCCACTGGAAGCACCTCCCACTCATTCCTTGCGCAATTGCTTGCGACAGAAAGTCAGGGCCAGGAAATGACCTGCGTTTCTTCCGATAAACCCGTCTGGAACGACAACTGGGTAGCCAGTGCCGCATGCCGGAAAGCGTTTGGCACCGCCAATCTCTTCGGCTCCGGCCCCGAACAGCGCAAGGCCAAGAGCATCTGCCGCAGGTGCACCGTCGTCGCCGAATGTCTGGCGGATGCACTCGACAGCCGCATCGAGCACGGTGTGTGGGGCGGCATGACCGAGCGCGAGCGTCGCGCACTGCTGCGCCGGCGTCCTGACGTCGTCACCTGGGCGGAGTTGTTCAAGCGCGACCGCCCGACCGGCGTCATCGAGTGAGCCGGCCGCCGGGCTGAGCCGGCTCAGTCGCGGTCGGCTGCCATCGGCAGACGCCAGCGTTGCCGCACCGCAACCAGACGCAGCCCACTCGCCAGCAGGGTTCCGACGATGAGCGTGAGTCCGTCTGCGGCGCCGCCGTGCTGCAGCAGGACCACGACAGTGGCGCCGGTCATGGCCGGCACGGCATACAGGTCGCGCTGTTGCACCAGCAGCGGCACCTCGTTGACGAGCACGTCACGCAGCACACCCCCGCCGACAGCCGTCGTGATGCCGATCAGCACCGCCGCGAATCCACTGGTGTGATGGTGCACCGCGGTGAGCGCGCCGGTGGACGCGAACAGCCCCATGCCCAGCGCGTCGAGGATCAGGACGCTGCGGCGCAGCGCCGAGAACTGTGGGTGGAAGAAGAAGATGGCTATCGCGGACAGGCTCGCCATACCGATCAGGCGCCAATCCTGCAGGGCCGTCGGGGGATTCACGCCCAGGAAGACGTCCCGCATCACGCCGCCGCCCACACCGGTGAGCACCGCGACGACCCAGATGCCGAACAGGTCGAGCCTGCGGCGCACACCCAGCAACGCGCCGGATGCGGCGAAGACCGCGATACCGGCGACGTTGAGGATCGTCAGCAGCACCGCCGCACCATACCCGGCTGCCGTCCCGCAAACGGGAGTTCCGCCAGACAGCGGAATGCGGACGGCGGTGGGCAACTGTCGTGAGCGGGTGCGAAGCTACCGCCATGACCGGTGAGACGCTTCGTGACTCGACGACGGGTGTGCGGCCGCCCCGCCCGGCCAGCGTGGTCACCGCCGTCAAACTGATGTATGCCGGTGCTGCTCTCTCGATCCTCACCGTCGCCACGACCGCAGCCTCGCGGCACAGCCTCCGGCACACGATCCAGGACGCCAACCGGCACCGCACCGGATCAGCTCATCTCTCGGCCGCGCAGGTGACCCGTGCCGCCGACCTGACGTACTCCGTCTTCGTGACTTTGTCGCTGATCGGATTGGTGCTGTGGCTGGTCATGGCCCTGGCAAATCGCGCCGGTCACGGCTGGGCCCGCATCCTGGCGACCGTGCTGGCGGTCATGAACGTCCTGCTCATCATCGGCTTCCTGACCCGCGGCACTCCGGTGCTCGCGCTGGTGTCGGTGCCGACTCTCATCGTCGGCGTCGCCGCGACCGTGCTGCTCTGGAAGCCTTCCAGCACAGCGTTTTTCGATCCCGACAAGGTTGTACAACCCCGACGGTGACCCGCATCCCGTTGCCGCTGAACCCACCGCGCGGAAGTACCCTTGGCGACCATGGTCAACGGTCGTGCAGCTTTACTGTGCCGGACAGCTCTTGTCGCCCTGCTCGCCTGCGCCACGGTCGCCGGATGCGCCGACGCCGGACCTGCCGAGCCCAGTTCCGCCGCCGCCTCGGCGACCGGCTCCGCATCGGGTTCGGGCAGTGCTTCGGCGTCTCCGAGCCCGGTCACCTCGATGGCCCCCGGCAGCATCAAGAGCACGGACGGCACCTTCGCCTTGGTCGCGCCCGCGACGTGGAAGCCGCTGAAACAGAAATCGGCCGCGCTTGCGGTGGGCTCACCGAGCCCGCAGAACCAGGTCACGGAGAGCTTCATCGTGGTTATCGAGAAGCAAAACCCGCCATCGCTGGCCGATGTCATCGAACAGTCCACCACCGCGTGGAAACAACAGAACGCCACCGTCACGAACCTGCCCGACCGTGCGATCGGCGGGCTGCCCTCGCAAGGCTTCACCGTCGAGCGCACCGCCGACGGTGTCGAAGTCACCCAGTCGCAGTACTTCGTGCTGTGGAACTCCGTGGTCTACGTGCTCCAGATGAGCAGTTCCACCAAGGATTCCGCGCAAGCCTCGCAAACCCTGGACTCGATCCTGGGCACCTGGGCCTGGACCAAGAAGTGATCTCTGCGACGATGGCTGGATGAGCGAGAAGCAGCAGAAACCAGAGCACCGGAACCCGCCGTTGGGCGAAGCCTTTCGCGACTTCATCGCCTCCGGCTGGGCACCTCGCAGCGACGCGACCACGCCTGAGGCAGCGGTCGCGCCATACGCCCGCGACCGCCGCGAGCGACTGTCCGCGCAGTTCCCCGGCGAACGCCTGGTCATCCCTGCGGGTGGCCTGAAGGTCCGCAGCAACGACTGCGACTACGTGTTCCGACCGCACTCTGCGTTCTCACACCTCACCGGCCTGGGCAGCGACCGCGAACCCGACGCCATCCTCGTCCTCGAGCCGCAGGCCGAGGGCGGCCACGACGCGGTGCTGTTCTTCCGCCCGCTCGCTGACCGCGACACCGAGGAGTTCTTCGCCGACTCAAGGTACGGCGAGTTCTGGGTCGGCGCCCGCGCGACCATCGCCGACATCGAATCCGAGCTCGGGCTGCACGCGCGCCACATCGATGAGTTCAAGGACGCCGTCGCCAAGGATGCCGGCGTCATCACCGTCCGCGTCGTCCGCGATGCCGACGGAGAGGTGACCTCGCTGGTCGAGCAGGCCCGCGAAAGCGCCACCGAGGAATCCACCGAACTCGACCAGGCGCTGGCACAGTTCCTGTCCGAACTGCGACTGACCAAGGACGAGTGGGAGATCGAGCAGATGCGCGCGGCGATCCTCGCCACCGAGCACGGCTTCGAGGCGGTCATCGCCGACCTGCCCGAGGCGATCCGTCGTGGTCGCGGCGAGCGCTGGGTCGAGGGCGTCTTCGGTCTGTACGCCCGGCACGAGGGCAACGGCGTCGGTTACGACTCCATCTGCGCCGCCGGGGACCACGCCAACACGCTGCACTGGATCAAGAACACCGGCGAGGTGCGCGAGCAGGATCTGATCCTGCTCGACGCGGGTGTCGAGGTCGACTCGCTCTACACCGCCGACATCACTCGCACACTGCCCGCCGGCGGCACCTTCTCCGACGCTCAGCGCAAGGTCTACGACGCCGTGTATGCCGCCCAGCAGGCCGGCTTCGCCGCCGTGAAACCGGGCAACAAGTTCTCCGACGTGCACGCGGCAGCCATCCGGGTCATCGCCGAGCACCTGCACGAGTGGGGCCTACTGCCCGACGGCGTCGACGTCGAGGCCACGCTGGACAAGGACACCGGCCAGTTCCACCGCCGGTGGATGGTCCACGGCACCAGCCACCACCTCGGCATCGATGTGCACGACTGCGCCCTGGCCCGCAAGGAGCAGTACATGGACGCCGAGCTCGAGCCGGGCATGATCCTGACCGTCGAGCCGGGCCTCTACTTCAAGTCCGACGACGAGCTGGCTCCGGAGGCGTTCCGCGGCATCGGGGTGCGGATCGAGGACGACGTGCTGGTCACCGCCGACGGCTGCGAAGTGCTGTCGGCGTCGATGCCCAGCAGCAGCGCCGACGTCGAGGCGTGGATCGCTCGGGTTCACGCCGACCAACACTGATGGTTCGCCGCCGGTCACGCCACGGCGCTCCCCCGAAGGGCCCGTCGTCCGTGACCGGCGGCGACACCAGGTAAGACGCGCGAGCACCCGCGCCGGTTGGCACGGCGCGTCGAGCAATCGACGGATGCCCGCCGTGACCGCGGTCTATCGTCGATGCCGTGATGGATGCCGCAACTGCCTTGGCCAAGTCGAAGATCGCCTGGTTGGTGCTGCCGGAGCGCACCGTTCCGGTCTGGTATGCCGCAGCCGAGGGTGCGGCATACGTCCTGTCAGGGCCCGGCGAACAACGGGTGCCGCCACTGCCGGCCACCCTGCAGATCACCCTCCGCGACAAAGACACCCGGGCCGCAGTCGGTCCGCTGCCCGCCCGCGCGATCACGCTCGCGCCGCACACACCCGAGTGGGACACCGCCGTTGCCGCATTGCTCGCCGCACGGCAGAACACGCCGACGGGCGACGTCGCTTCGCGGTGGGCTCAGGAGTGCACCTGCTGGCGCATCGAGACCGACGCCACTTCGTCCACGGCAACTGGCTAACCTACCCGGGTGAGCACCCGCGTCTTCGTAGCCAGAATCGCCGGACTCACCGTTCTCGACCCTCTCGGCGATCGGGTCGGCCGAGTCCGAGATGTCGTGATCACCTTCACCGGCAGCCAGCCGCGGGCGATCGGCCTGGTGACGGAGGTGCCCGGCAAACGCAGGGTGTTCGTGCCGATGACCCGGGTCACCAGCATCGATGCCGCCTCGGTCATCACGACCGGGCTGGTCAACATGCGTCGCTTCGAGCAGCGCACCGGCGAAACCCTCGTGCTTGCAGAGCTTTTCGACCGCGAGGTGCAGGTCCGCGACGGCGACGAGATCCTCACGGCGCTGGTCGAGGACACCGCCATCGAGCAGAACGCCCGCCGCGACTGGGTCATGGTGCGGGTTTTCGTCCGCCAGGTCGACCGCGTGTCCCCCGCATCCAAGGCGATGTCGCGACTGACCCGGCGGCGTAACGGCAAGACGATGCTCGTCGACGTGCGCGACGTGATGGGGCTGCACCAGCAGCCCGAGGCGCAGAGCGCGGAACGACTGCTCGCGACGTATGACGACCTGCGCGTCGCCGACCTCGCCGAAGTGATCCACGACCTCAACCCCAAGCGCCGCGCCGAGGTCGCGGCCGCACTCGACGACAACAAGCTCGCCGACGTGCTCGAGGAGTTGCCAGAGGACGACCAGGTCGAGATCATCGCCGGCCTCGACACCGAGCGTGCCGCCGACGTCCTCGAGGCCATGGAACCTGACGATGCCGCCGACCTGCTGGCCGACCTGCATCCGGACCAGGCCGAAGAACTCCTGCAACTGATGGAGCCCGACGAAGCCGAGCCGCTGCGACGTCTGCTGCGGTATGACGAGAACACCGCCGGTGGTCTCATGACGACCGAGCCGGTCGTGCTGGGCCCGGAGGCGACCATCGCGGAGGCCCTGGCCGTCGTTCGCCGCGAAGAGCTCGCACCCGCGCTCGCGTCGAGCGTCTTCGTGTGCCGACCCCCGCTGGAAACCCCGACGGGCAAATTCATCGGGATCGTCCACACCCAGCGACTGCTGCGTGAACCGCCGCATTCAGCGGTCGGCGCGGTTGTCGACAAGACCATCGAGCCGTTGCGTGATGTGGCGCCGCTCGGGGAGGTGACGCGCATGCTCGCGACATACAACCTGGTGAGCGTGCCCATCGTCGACGACACGGGTCGGCTGCTCGGCGCGGTGACCGTCGACGACGTCCTCGACCACATCCTCCCCGACGACTGGCGGGAAGCACGCCACGATGTCCGCCGAGCCACCGAGCACCGGCAGCACAGCACCCAGCTGGAGGCTTCCGATGGCTGAGAAGGATCGCGACGAACAGCGTCCTGTCACCAAGCGGACCACCCGCCGCCCCGGCGACACCTCCCGCCTCGATCAGCCGCGTGAGGCGGGACGCCGGCTGCTGCCGCGCATCCAGATGGAGTCCGACACCTTCGGCCGGTTCGCCGAGGATTTCGCGCGTTACATGGGCACCGCGCAGTTCTTGATCTGGATGACGATCTTCGTGATCATCTGGATCGCGCTCAACCTCTTGGGCATCTACGGTCTCAAGTGGGACCCCTACCCGTTCATTCTGCTGAACCTGTTCTTCTCCACCCAGGCGTCGTATGCCGCTCCGCTGATCCTGCTCGCACAGAACCGCCACGACGACCGCGATCGCGTCGCCATCGAGTCCGACCGGGCGCGCGACGAGCGCAATCTCGCCGACACCGAGTTTCTCACCCGTGAGGTCGCCTCGCTGCGGCTGGCGATGCGCGAGACCGCGACGCGCGACTTCGTGCGCTCGGAGTTGCGTTCGCTGCTGGACGAGATGGAAGAACGCGGTTATCTGCGCCACGATCCGAGCGAACCCGACCTCGAGGCCGAGGTCTCCACCCGCTGAATCCTGCGGATGCCAGTGGACGTCCACGCGCCTGCAGGGTGCCCCCGGGCGCCCGCACGGTCATCCAGACGCCCACCTACGATGGAGAGCATGTCTGCCCCCACCCAGGACGCCGTCGCGGCCGCGCTGGCGACCGTTCAGGATCCCGAGATCAAGCGCCCCGTCACCGAGCTCGACATGGTCGAATCCGTGGAGATCTCCGAGACCGGCCACGTGACCGTGACCCTGCTGCTGACGATCGCGGGGTGCCCCCTCAAGTCGAAGCTCACCCAGGACACCACCGAGGCGGTGAGCGCCGTCGAGGGTGTCACCGGCGTCGACGTGCGCCTCGGTGTGATGTCGGACGAGCAACGCGGCGCCCTGCGTGACCGCCTGCGGGGTGGCCAGGCCGAGAAGGAGATCCCGTTCGCCAAGCCGGGATCGCTGACCCGCGTGTATGCCGTGGCGTCCGGCAAGGGCGGCGTCGGCAAGTCGTCGGTGACCGTGAATCTGGCTGCGGCTCTTGCGGATTCGGGCCTTCGCGTAGGCGTCGTCGATGCCGACATCTACGGCTTCTCGGTGCCACGCATGCTCGGCGTGGAGCGTCGACCCACCCAGGTGGACGACATGATCCTGCCGCCCGACAGCCACGGTGTGAAGGTCATCTCGATCGGCATGTTCGTGCCCGGCAACCAACCTGTCGTGTGGCGCGGGCCGATGCTGCACCGCGCGCTACAGCAGTTCCTCGGCGACGTCTTCTGGGGCGACCTGGATGTCCTGCTGCTCGACCTGCCGCCGGGCACCGGCGACATCGCCATCTCGGTCGCCCAACTGATCCCGAACGCAGAGATCTTGGTCGTCACGACACCGCAGCAGGCCGCCGCGGAGGTCGCCGAGCGCGCCGGGGCCATCGCGCTGCAGACCAAACAGCGCATTGCGGGTGTCATCGAGAACATGTCGTGGCTGGAACTCCCCGACGGCACTCGCCAGGAGATCTTCGGCAGCGGTGGGGGTCACGCTGTCGCCGAATCGCTCACCCGCTCGGTCGGAGCCGAGGTTGCGCTGCTCGGTCAGATCCCGCTGGATGTCACCCTGCGTGAGGGCGCAGACGCCGGTATGCCGGTGGTTCTCGGCCGGCCGGACGCTCCCGCTGCCGTCGCGCTGCGCGGTATTGCTCGTGGCTTGGCCTCACGCGCTCGCGGACTCGCCGGTCGTTCGCTCGGGCTGACGCCGGCTGGTCGCTGACGTCGTTGTCGGCGCAGCCGGGTTCACGCGATCCGGCGCTGTGCGCTGCCCCACCATCCGGGGCACTGCCCAGGCGGGTCGACTCCCCTCTTCCGGCGCTGTGCGCTGCCCCACCATCCGGGGCACTGCACAGGCGTCAGGTGGCGTCGTGGTCGAACGGCGTGGCCCGGTCGGGATCGAACCTGCGGTAGTCGTTGGCCGGGTTGAGATAGGGCGCCGGTGTCGGCGGAACCGCTGCGGCATCCGGGGCCGCTGCGTCACCGGGTGTGTCGAACAATGCGTCGCGCACGATCTTGCGCGGGTCGTACTGCCGGGGGTCGTACGCGCGCCAGTCGATGTCCTGGAACTCCGGACCCATCTGGTCCTTGAGCTGCGACTTGGCCCCGTCTGCCATCTCACGAGCCTGACGGATAAACGTTCGCAGTTTGCCGACATACTCCGGCAAGTGGTCCGGACCCACAAGCACCATCGCCAGCACGATCAGGATCAACAGATCCGAGGTGCCGATGCCGAAGATCTCCACTGCCATCCTCTTCTGCGTTGTGGGCGCTCCGCGGGGAGGCACGCGACTACGTTCGCGCCATACGGCGCTGCAGTGTTGATTCTTGCACCCGCGTCACGACGGGCGGCCCACCGGACCGGAGCGCGACGATCCGGCACCCCGTGTCAGCACGTGGTTACGGAAAGTGCCAGCCGATCTGTGCCACCGAATCCTCCGGCTGCGGCCCGCGGGCGGACACCGTGCGGATCGGCGTCGAGGTGGTGCCCGGCAGGTCATGCACGTGGAAAGCCCGGTTGGACAGGGCCGGCTGGTGCCGTGGCGGCGTAGAGGTGCCGACGGTCGCGCTCGTCGCCGCCAAGGCGACCCCGACGCATCCGGCCACCGCAAACAACGCGCAGGCCATCGAGCGGCGCGCGGACTGATACTGCGGCGGAGCACCGGCGGTGACGACCGCGAGCGCCTGCCGGTCCGAACCTGCCACCGGGCCTGCCATCGGATGAGCGCCAACACCGCTGTCCGGGCCGGCCAGCGACAACAGACTCGCCATCATCTGCTGGTGGCCGCCCGCGTCGAAGCGCACCGACCGCAACTGGGCGATGATCGCCCGCTCCTGCTCGACGGCATGGCGGCAGTGCTGGCAGACCGTCAGGTGGACCTCGACTTTGTGTTCCTCCGCGGCATCGAGCACACCGTCGACATAGTCGGCGATGCGATCTCCGAGGTGCTCCTCGGTGCGGGCGAAGATCAACGGACCCCCACGGCGGGCGTCAGGCTCGGGGTGGCGACACGTGCGCCGGACGAGCGGTTCTCCGGAGCGCGATGGGCCAGCGCCTCGCGCAACTGCGCGCGCCCACGGTGAATCCGCGAGCGCACCGTGCCGAGCTTGATGTCGAGCGTTGCGGCGATCTCTTCGTAGGAGAGCCCCTCGATGTCACAGAGCACGACCGCTGCACGGAAGTCAGGCGCCAGAGCATCGAGCGCGCGCTGAATGTCGTCGTCGAAGTGGGCATCGGCATACAGCTGCTCCGGGCTGCCCTCGCGGCTGGGCAGGCGGGCCGCGGCGTCGTCGGCGAGCGCGTCGAAGCGGATGCGCTGCTTGCGGCGCATCTTGTCGAGGAAGACGTTGGTGGTGATGCGGTGCAACCAGCCCTCGAAGGTGCCCGGTCGGTAGGAGTGCAGCGAACGGAACACACGCACGAAGACGTCATGGGTCAGGTCTTCGGCGTCGTGGACGTTGCCGGTCAGACGGTAGGAGAGGCGGTAGACGCGCGCGGAGTGCTCGGTGACGATTTCTTCCCAGGTGGGTGGCTGCCAGCCCGGAGGGGCCACATCTGGCACCTCGGTCTTGACTGCTCCCCGCAGCGGCTGGTCGGTCATGGCGTTGCACTCATCTCGTTGTCGGAAGTCCCTACTTAGGACATCCTTGCCTGTGAACCTGTGGATCCGCTATGCATACACAATCCACTGTCGATGACGGTTCAGCCGGTACAACGGCGGGCCGGGCCGATTCGTTTCCCCGATGACCGGTTAACTTTCTGTCATGTCATCGATGCGGCCGGCGACCTGGGCCTATGCCGAAGAATTCGTCACTGAGACTGACGTGCTCGACCGGGCCCGCGAACGCGCCGCCAAGCTGCACTGCGAAGCCGTCAGCAGCGGTGCTGGTGCGGCGCTGCGCGTGTTGGCGGCGGCGGCCAATGCCCGGGCGATCGTCGAGGTCGGCACCGGCGCGGGAGTCTCCGGGCTCTGCCTGTTGGACGGTATGCCGAGCGACGGTGTGCTGACCACGATCGACATCAATCCTGAACACCAGCGCGCTGCCCGTCAGGCTTTCAGCGAGGCCGGTGTCGCCGCGCAACGCGCCCGCATCATCACCGGCGACGCGCTGCAGGTGATGGCACGCTTGGCCGACGGTGGCTACGACGTGGTGCTGCTCGACGGCCACGCTCAGGACTATCCCGACCACATCCCGCACGCACGGCGGCTGCTGCGACGTGGCGGCGTCCTCGCGATCAACAAGATGCTGTGGCGCGACCGGGTCGCCGACCCGGCTGACCGCGACGAGACGACGGTGCTCCTGCGGGACCTCGGCAAACAATTGCGCGAGGATCCGGAACTTGTGACCACGTTGTTGCCGGTGGGCGACGGACTGCTCACAGCGGTGCGCCGCTGAGTCTGGCCGCTGAGTGCGGCAGGAGGCAGATGGCCGGTCCGGGCAGCGAAACGGCCCACGATCCCTGATCGGGAGCGAGGGCCGTTTTCGATGAACGGATGTGCGGCAGGTCAGCCGACGCAGCCCTTGATCGCGTCGCCGAGCGCCTTGGCCTCCTCGGCGTTCATCTCGACGACCAGGCGGCCACCACCTTCGAGCGGCATGCGCAGCAGAATGCTGCGGCCTTCCTTGGTGACTTCGAGCGGACCGTCCCCGGTCCTCGGCTTCATCGCCGCCATGGGTGCTTCCCCTTCCGCCTGCGTGGCTGCATCAGCAGCCGCACCGAAATGCCACGCAGTGTTGGTGTGCCGGAGACCCGGCGGTGCGACCAGTCGTTGGCCCATTATTTCAGGATTCACCGCGAGGGGGAAATCCTGCACCCGTCATCCTGAGGCAGACTTGGGGCCCATGCGCGCCAGATCCGCCATTTTCGACCTGTATGGCGATCACCTCCTCGCGCGTGACGGCTGGGCTCCGGTCCAGGCCGTCGTGCGGCTCACCGGGGCAGTCGACGTCGCGGCGCCCGCTACGCGGACAGCGATCTCCCGGATGACCCGTGAGGGGTGGCTCGCGCCACGAGAAGACCACGGTGTCCGTGGATATGTCGCCACCGCACGGGCGCGAGCCCGGCTCGGTGCAGCATGGACCCGCATCTTCCAAGGGCCCGTGCACGACTGGGACGGCCGGTGGCACGTCGTGGTGACCGGTCACGTCAGCGATCGCAGTGCTCGCGACAGGCTCGCTGCCTCACTGCAGTTCCTCGGATACGGCCGGCTCGGACCGAGCACCTGGGTCGCGCCTCGCGCCAGCTCCGAACTCGGCGCGGCCACCGCAGGAGTGCCGCTTCATTCGTTCCACGCAAACCTGGAACAGCCCGGAGCGCAGCTGGCCGCGCAATTGTGGGACCTCGAGGCGCTGGCTGCGTCATACAGCAGCTTCCTTCTGTGGCTACGCGAGCAGACGGGAAGCTGCGCCATACGGTCCGGTGAGTCTGCCTACGCGGCCCGGGCACTCATCGTGCACGCCTGGCGCAAGTTCTTGTTCACCGATCCGGGACTGCCTGCACGTCTGCTACCCGACGCCTGGCCCGGGCAGGAGGCTGCCGAACGTTTCCGCGAGGCGACGACAGCCCTGTGGCCGGGCGCAACGGCATACGTCGCAGAATGTCTTGCCGACCCAGGCGCACGCCGATGACAAGACGGAGGACGAGATGACCGATGGACCCGTGGTGCTCGAACGTGACGGGGCGCTGGCGACCGTCCGACTGAACCGGCCGGAGGCGATGAACTCTCTCGACGTCGCGACCAAGGAGGCCTTGCTCGCCGCCATCGACGAGGTCACCGACGATGACCAGGTGCGCTGCGTCGTGCTCACCGGCACCGGGCGCGCGTTCTGCGTCGGGCAGGACCTCAAGGAGCACGTCGACCTGCTGGCGCAGGGGGCAGATGCGTTGTTCACGACCGTGCCCGAGCACTACAACCCGATCGTCACCGCGCTGTCGACGATGAACAAGCCGGTCGTCGCCGCGGTGAACGGCGTCGCGGCGGGAGCGGGTGCCGCCTTCGCGTTCGCGTGTGATCTGCGCATCTGCAGCGAGGACGCCGGCTTCAACCTGGCCTTCGCCGGCATCGCGCTGTCGTGCGATTCGGGTTCGTCGTTCTGGCTGCCACGACTGGTCGGCATGGCCAAGGCCAAAGAACTGCTGCTCATGCCGCGCACGGTCCGCGCGCCGGAGGCGCTGACGCTGGGCCTGGCGACCGAGGTGGTCGCCGCCGACGACTTCGCGGCTCGGGTGCACGAGGTCGGCACCCGGCTGGCCGACGGACCGACCCTGTCGTATGGCGCGATGCGACGTGCGGTGGAGTTCTCCGCGACCCACACCCTCGCCGAATCACTGGCACACGAAGCCGAGCTCATGACTGCGACCGGGTCCACCGACGACCACCACGCGGCCGTCGACGCCTTCCTGAACAAGCGCGCACCTGAATTCACCGGTCACTGAGGTCACGAAACTCCGCGCCGCGGTGGACCGCCGAAGTGACGGCGCGCCGACGGCGCGGGGCGTGCCCCGACGGAGCACGGGGGCGACCAGCCGCCGTGCGCGGACCGCGCGTGACAGACTGACCGCATGTCGGCCATCCTCTGGCTCGCGGCGGGCCTGCTGCTCGCCGCGGGGGAAGCACTGAGCGGCGAGTTCGTGCTGCTCATGCTGGGTGGCGGCGCACTGGCTGCTGCCGCTGCCGCCTGGCTCGGCGCGCCGGTCTGGCTGGCAGCGCTGGTGTTCGCGGTGGTGTCCGTGGGCCTTGTGGTCGGTGTCCGTCCGGTGCTGAAACGGCACCTGATGCGCACACCGAGCACTCCGATGGGCATCGAGGCGTTGAGAGGGAAGGAGGCCACTGTGGTGGCTGCCTTCGGGAACGCCGGGGGTCAGATCCGCGTCCAGGGAGATGTCTGGTCTGCCCGGCCGGCCGATGAGAGTGACACGTTCCGCACCGGCGAAACGGTCGTGATCGATGAGATCGACGGCGCAACAGCCGTCGTGAGAAGGGGAAGCTGAGATGCCTGCACTACTGATCGTCGTGGCGGTGATCGTGATCTTCGTGATCATCATCGTCGCCAAATCCATGGCCCTGATCCCGCAGGCCGAGGCGGCCGTGATCGAACGCCTGGGCCGCTACACCAAGACCGTGTCGGGGCAGTTGACCTTCCTGATGCCGTTCGTCGACCGGGTGCGAGCGCGGGTCGACCTGCGTGAGCGCGTCGTGTCCTTCCCGCCGCAGCCGGTGATCACCGAGGACAACCTGACGGTCAACATCGACACCGTCGTCTACTTCCAGGTCACCGAGCCACGCGCCGCGGTCTACGAGATCAACGACTACATCATCGGTGTCGAGCAGCTGACCACCACGACCCTGCGCAACGTCGTCGGCGGTATGACGCTGGAGGAGACGCTGACCTCCCGCGAGACGATCAACGCGCAACTGCGCGGTGTGCTCGACGAGGCCACCGGTCGGTGGGGCCTGCGTGTCGCGCGGGTGGAGTTGAAGTCGATCTTCCCGCCACCGTCGATCCAGGAGTCGATGGAGAAGCAGATGAAGGCCGACCGTGAGAAGCGCGCCACGATTCTCGCAGCCGAAGGTCACCGGGAAGCGGCAATCAAGTCGGCCGAGGGTGACAAGCAGAGTCAGATCCTTGCGGCCGAGGGTGCCAAGCAGGCGGCGATCCTCGCCGCAGAGGCGGATCGGCAGTCGCAGGTCCTGCGCGCCGAGGGTGACCGTGCGGCGCAGTACCTCCACGCACAAGGTGAGGCCAAGGCCATCGAGAAGACGTTCAACGCGATCCGCTCGAGCAAGCCGACGCCGGAACTGCTGGCCTACCAGTACCTGCGGACGCTGCCCGAGATGGCCAAGGGCGAGGCGAGCAAGGTCTGGGTGGTGCCGAGCGACTTCGGTTCTGCGCTGCAGGGATTCGCAAAGTCTTTCGGTGCGCAGGGTGACGACGGAACCTTCCGCTACGAGATGCCGCCGGCCGAGGAGCGCATCCCGGTCGAGGACGACGATGTGGCCGAGTGGTTCAAGCTGAGTCGTGACCCGGCCGTCGCCAAGGCCGTCGCCGACGCGGAGGCCGTGGCGCGTCAGACCATCGAGGACCCCGCCACCGCCGCGCACTCGAACCGAGCCGTGCGCGACACCGTGCCACCGCCGGTAGCGGCGCCGTCGACCAGTGCTCCCGAGCCCGAGACCGTCGCACAGCCGACTCTCGGGTCCGCCGAACGCCCGGCGATCGGCGCCGGACAGAGTCACGATGGCTCGGCCGGTGGCCACCCACAGGGTGTGCAGCTACCCGGTCAGCACGCAACGCCGCCGGCGCAGGCCTATCCCCCGGCCGAACAGCCGCAGGGCCAGCAGGGCCAGCAGGGCGGTCAGTACCCGCCGCAGGGCGGTCAGTACCCGCCGCAGGACGACCAGCAGCACTGAGCGGTGCAGGACGGATTCGACCAGTTCTCGATGCTGCTGACCGGCCGCATCGATGCTGACTGACGGCACCCGCTGCGACGCAACAGCTCACCGGAGCCGCCGGGGCCTCACGCCCCGGCGGCTCCGCTGCGTGCGCAACCGGTCAGATGATCATCGACGAGACCGCACGCCTGCATCGCGGCATACATGGTGGTCGGGCCGACGTGAGCGAAGCCGAGCTTCTTCAATTGCCTTGCCAGCGCTGTCGATTCGCTGCTGACGGCAGCGACGTCCCCGAGTGTTGCGGGCGGGGTGTGCCGGCTCGGGCGAAACGACCAGATCAACCCGTCGAGACCACCGTGCTCGCGCAGCCGGACCACCGCACGAGCGTTGGTGATGGCGGCGTCGATCTTGCGACGGTTGCGCACGATGGATGCGTCCGACATGAGCCGTTCGACGTCGGTCGGGCCGTAGCGCGCCACGACCTCGGCGTCGAAGCCGGCGAACGCGAGCCGGAACGCCGGGCGCTTGCGCAGGATCGTCAGCCAGGACAACCCGGACTGGAAGGCCTCGAGGGTGATGCGTTCGAACAACGCGGCCTCGCCGTGCACCGGCACGCCCCACTCGATGTCGTGGTAGACGAGGTAGTCCGAAGTGCTTCCGGCCCAGGCGCATCGTGCGACACCGTCGTCGCCGACGACGATCCCGTCGTCTGGCTCAGTCGTCACGCGCAGCGGCCTTCGCCATACCTGTGACGACGCGGCCGTAGATCAGGCGGCCGGCGACACGTGACACGGGCGCGACGATTCGGCCCAGCCACTGCGGTCGGGGGCCGGCATCGGTGGTCCAGGTGATCCTGGACCCGTCGCCTTCGGGTTGGACACGCACGGTTGCGGTGCCGGCGAGCAGACGCCCGGTCTTACGTATGGCGAAGCAGCCGTCGCGGCCCGGCGGCTGCCACTGTGTGACCACCATCGAATCGACGAAGCGCACCGGACCGACGGCGGTCGTGCCGGCGAACTCCTGCCCCACGCCTGGGGCCCCGGGCTCGATGCGCATGGTCGTGAGCGGGAAGTAGCTGCCGTGGCGGTTCCAGTCGGTCACCACTTCCCAGAGCCGATCGACGGAAGCCGTCGAATACGCCTGGACGACAAGAGGTTTCACGGACCCGAGCATCAGCTGGGCGGCGGTGTCGGGTCGGTGTCGAAGAAGCCGCCTGATCGCAGGTCGGCTGCCGACCGCCCGGAGCGTTCGTTCAGCAGCCGCTCGATGTGCTCGTCACGCGCCGCGAGCTCGGCACGAAGCCGATCGAGCACATCGTCGACCTGGCCCATGCGGTAGCCGCGCAGCGTCTGGTCGAAGCGCAACACGTCGATGTCGGTGGCAGTGATCTCGCCGCGCGGCAGCGGTTCGAAGGCCGAGGTGCGAGTGGGTTCCTCCAGATGCGCACCGAAGCGGCCGAGCACGGCGAAGACGACGAGGCCGATCACGACCAGGAGCAGGGCGATCAGGAAGACGAGCACGGCGACAGCCTAGCCAGCGACGATGCGGCCACGGTGGGGGTGACCGACGGTTGCCTGGGAAGGAGTTGTCGCGTGCGAGACCGCCGTCGGTCGCGACGCTCCGATGGGTTGCCTCACTCCGGCCGGGTCTGCGCGAGTCGCACGTCGTCACGCACGATCAGCCGGACGGCGTCCGCGGGTTCGTCGACAAGGTGAAGGCGCTCGACGTCGCCGTCGCTGATCATGCCCTCGACGAGCAACGTGTGCCGGATCCAGTCGATCATCGGCGTCCAGAAACTGGTGCCCAGCAACACAATCGGGAAGCTGGTGATCTTCTGCGTCTGGGCGAGCGTCACTGCCTCGAAGAGTTCGTCGAGGGTGCCGAAACCGCCGGGCAGCACGACATACCCCTGGGCGTACTTGACGAACATCGTCTTGCGCACGAAGAAGTAACGGAAGTTGACGCCGAGATCGACATACGGGTTGAGGCCGGCTTCGAAAGGCAACTCGATGCCCAGTCCGACGCTGGTGCCGCCGGACTCGTTGGCACCCTTGTTCGCGGCTTCCATCGCTCCGGGACCACCACCGGTGATGACGGCGTAGCCGGCCTCGACCAGCAGTTTGCCGAGTTCGACACCGGCGGCGTAATAACGACTGTCCGGCTTCAATCTCGCAGAGCCGAAAACGCTGACTGCAGGCCCGAGTTCGGCGAGCGAGCCAAAGCCTTCCACGAATTCCGCGGTGATTCGCATGACTCGCCACGGATCGGTGTGGACCCAGTCGGTGTCTTGTGCTTTGTCCAGCAGACGCTGGTCGGTCGTCGTCGTGGGCACGTGCCGGCCGCGGAGGGTGGTCGCGCCGCGACGGTATTCCTCGGACGCGAGGTGGTCTTCAATCTTCACGGTCGCCAATCTCTCACGTCCGGCCAACGATGCGTGGCGCCAAGCTGAGAGCCGTCTGGCAATTCGTCGACGCGGGAGTGAACAGCTGTCAGCATCGAGCTGAAGCCGCCGAAGCCGCCCCTAGTTTGATCCGCGTGTCACGACCGACCTGGATCCGCAGCCTGCTGATCGCGCCGCTCGCCGTCGCCCTCGCCGGGTGCGCGAGCTCGTCGTCGCACAGTGCCTCGAACGCTCCCGTGCAGGTGTCGCTCAGCCACTGCGGACAGGGCTGGACGCACGCGACGGCCGGGCCGGTGACGGTTCCGCTCATGAACACCGACACCAGCGCGGGCGAGGTCTACCTCGAAACGACGCAGGGTGCCATCGTCGCGGAGGTCGACCCGATGGGACCCGGAGAGACCGCGACGCTGCGCGCGTCCGTCGGCGCCGGCAGCTACCACTTGGTGTGCTCGATCAACGACTCCGATCCGGTCACGGGTCCGACGATCTCGGTCACCGGGAACGCGAAGGGTCAGACCCTGCCGGTGCAACCGGTCACCGCGGGCGAGTTGACGCCTGCTGCCGTGACGTATCAGGAATGGATCCTCGGTCGCCTGGTCGGGTTGCGGTCGCAGGTGACAACGTTGTCGAACGACCTGTCGTCGGGTGACCTGGGTGCCGCACGACGCGACTGGCTGACCGCGGACACGACATACAACACGCTGGGCGCCGCGTATGACGCTTTCGGTGATCTCGGCGACGCGATCGACGGGGATGCGCACGGGCTGTCCGGCGGCACTGCCGACCCGCATTGGCAGGGCCTGGAGCGCATCGAGTTCGGACTCTGGAACGGTCAGTCGGCAACGACGCTGGCACCGCTCGGACGGACGTTGGTGAGCAACGTCATCGCACTACGGTCGAATTTCGCTGCAGCAGAAGAAGATCCGACGGACATCGTGCTGCGCACGCATGAGATCAGCGAGGACACCTTGCAGGTGACATTGGCAGGTGTCGACGACTACGGCGCGCATGCCGAACTGGCGGAGGCGAGCGCCCAGCTGAGTGGGACCACCGAGTTGCTGTCATTGGTGAAACCCTTTCTGCAGCCACGGGATCCGCAATTCGCACAAATCGCCCCGGCAATCAGTCAGGCGCAGTCCGACATCGCCGCCCAGCACGGTGTGTGGTCGACGACGCAGTTGCCGCCGAGCGCGGGTCACGAGCTGGTGGACTCCGACATCTCCGGCCTGACCGAACTACTCGCGCCGGAGGCGTCGATGTTGGAACCCAGGGTGGCGACGCCATGAGCTCCAGGGAGAACCCGAACATGAGCGCCGAGAAGCATGAGGACACGAACGCAGTGAGGCCCGGAACGCTTCGCAGAGGCGCGACCACGAACATGAGCGCCGAGAAGCATGAGGACACGAACGCAGCGGCCGAAGGCGCGTGTCCGATGTCGGGCTTCAGCAGGCGCGGGCTGTTCACCCGCGGCCTGGTAGCGGGTGGTGGCGCTGCGGTCGCCGCGCTGAGCGTTGCAGCTGCCGATCCGAGCGCTGCGAGCGCTCCGACGACGATGCCGTTCCACGGGATGCACCAGAACGGCATACTGCCCGCGCCTGCGCCGGCATCCGCGCACCTGGCGTTCGACGTGACAGCGCGCAACAGGACAGAACTGGCAGCGATGTTCGCCGCGCTGACCGACCGTGCCCGCATCCTGACCGCTGGTGGGCCGCCCGCCGATCTGGGCGTCGCGGCGCCGGCGACGGACGACGGAACCCTGGGCCCCACCAATCCCGCCGGTGACCTCCAGGTGACGGTCGCCGTCGGGTCGACGTTGTTCGACAGCCGCTTCGGTCTGGCAGCTCACAAGCCGCGACGGTTGCGGCCGATGGACACCTTCGTCAACGACCAGCTCGATCCGACGCGCACCGGTGGCGATCTGTTGGTGACCTTGACCGCGCAGGATCGCGACACGGTCACGCACGCCATACGGGACATCTGCCGGTCGACCAGGTCGAACTTGCAATTGCGTTGGCGCGTCGACGGATTCACTCCCCCACCGCGTCCTGACGGTCACCCTCGCAACCTGCTGGGGTTCAAGGACGGCATCCAGGGCCCTGACATCAGCAACGCGGCGGCAATGGATCAACTCATCTGGGTGACGCCGTCGACCGGCGAACCCACGTGGGCCGTGGGCGGCACCTACCAGGTGGTGCGGCTGATCCGGATGCACGTCGAGTTCTGGGATCGGGTGTCGGTGTCGGAGCAGGAGCGCATGTTCGGCCACCGCAAGGATTCAGGGGCACCGCTGTCCGGTGGCTCCGAGGACACCCCACCCGATTACACCAACGATGCGATCGGCTCGACGATCCCGCTTGATGCGCACATCCGGCTGGCCAATCCACGCACCCCGCAGACAGTCGATCAGCAGATCCTGCGCCGGTCCTTCTCCTATGACCGTGGCGTCGACGACGTCGGCAATCTCGACATGGGCTTGGTCTTCGGCGCCTTCAACCAGGACCTGGACCGGCAGTTCGTCACCGTGCAGAAACGCCTCGCGAACGAGCCGCTCGTCGACTACATCACCCCTGTCGGAGGCGGTTACTTCTTCGCGCTGCCCGGTGTTCAGGGCCCCACAGATGTTTACGCCCGCGCGTTGCTGGCGTAATCAAACCCATCACCCCTCCGGAAGGAAATCCACAGTGCCCACCCGTCACACGACCCGCATCGCTCTTGCAGCGACGGCCGCCGTGAGTGTCGGCGGCTTCGCCGCTTTCGGTCTGGCCAGCAATGCCATCGCTCTGCCGGAGCATCACAGCCCGGCGCCGGTCAACAACTCCGGCAACACGACAACACCGATCAAGCACATCGTCGTCCTGTATGACGAGAACGTCTCTTTCGATCACTACTTCGGGACCTACCCGAACGCCACGAACACCGACGGCGTGAAATTCACTGCTGCCAAAGGCACTCCGCGCGCGAACACCGAGCAGAACGCGGGCCTGCTGAAGAACAACCCCAACCTGGAACAGCCCTTCCGGCTGACACCGGCACAGGCGGTCACCTGCGACCAGAACCACTCCTACCTGCCCGAACAGAAGGCGACCGACGGCGGCAAGAACGACAAGTTCGTGCAGTTCACGTCGCAGGACACCTGCACCGGCGCCTTCCAGGCCCCTGGCCTCGCGATGGGCTACTACGACGGCAACACCGTCACCGCCGAGTGGAACTACGCCCAGCACTACGCGATGAGCGATGCCTTCTTCGGCTCGACATACGGACCGTCGACTCCCGGCGCACTGAACCTCATCGCCGGTCAGACCTACGGAATGCGGGCGGTCAACCCGACCACGCTGCAGCCCACGAGCGACAGTTATGTCGTCTCCGATCCGAACTCCGCCGGCGTCGGCACCGACACCAACGACCCCGACCCGGCCTTCGACGACTGCTCGGACAACAACCACACCTCCACCAACAATCTCGGTGAGATGTCCGGCCTCAACATCGGCAACCTGCTCAACGAGAAGGGCGTCACCTGGGGATGGTTCCAGGGTGGTTTCGCGCCGACCCAGGCTGCCAGTTCGACCCAGAAGTATGCCGTGTGCGGCGCCGCGCACGAGAACGTCAACGGTGAGTCCGAGGTCGACTACAGCCCGCACCACGACCCGTTCCAGTACTTCAAGTCGACGTCGAACCCGCACCACCTGGCACCGAAGTCGCTCGCCGAGATCGGTCACAACGGTCAGGCCAACCACAACTACGACCTGTCCTACTTCCAGGAGGCGCTGAACGCCGGTGACCTGCCTGCGGTTTCGTTCCTGAAGGCTCCGGAGTACGAGGACGGCCACGCCGGCTACTCAGATCCGATCGACGAAGAGCACTTCATCACCAACGAGGTCAACGCGATCGAGAAGTCCAAGGACTGGAGCAGCACGGCGATCGTCATCACGTATGACGACTCCGACGGCTGGTATGACCACCAGGCGTCGAAGGTGCTGACGGGCTCCTCGGATGCCACGCTCAACACGCCCGCGTGCCAGGCGGTCGCTGCGAATCCCGTTGCGCACCAGGACCGTTGCGGCCCCGGCCCGCGCCTGCCGTTCCTGGTGATCTCGCCGTACAGCCGCCAGAACTACATCGGTAACACTCCGCTGGAGCAGGCCTCGATCATCAAGTTCATCGAGCAGAACTGGCGTCTGCCGCAGATCGGTGACGGCTCGTTCGACTCGCGGGCTGCGTCCTTCGTGTCGCTGCTCGACTTCCACGGCTCCCGCGCGCCGCAGGTGCTGTTGACATCAGACGGTGCGGTTGCAAGCGTGAAGCCGACCGGTGGTTGCGGTGGTCCGGGTCATGGGCACGGTCCGGGTCATGGGCACGGTCCGGGTCATGGGCACGGTCCGGGTCATGGGCACCCGCGCACCGCTGCCTGAAGCAGACTGACCCCGGTACTTGCAAAGACGGCCGCCAGGAGCGGATCTGGTTGATCTTCAACCAGATCCGTCTCAGGCGGCCGTCCGTCATACAAGCCACAGCAATCAGAGGAGTGGTACGCATCCGCCCGGCGGGCACCGCGAGTGGCACACACGCGCCCCCGCACGACGCGAGTGGCACACATGCGCCCTCACCAGGACCCGACACGGGCAATCCCGCGCCACTCGCGATTACCGAGGGCTATCACGTGCCACTCGCCACCACCGAGGGCAACTCCGCGCCAAGGGATCCCGGCAGGCAACGCGAGTGGCACACATGCGCCCCCGCACGACGCGAGTGGCACACCTGCGCCCTCACCTGGAACCAACACGGGCAATCACGTGCCACTCGCGATCACCGAGGGCAACTCCGCGCCACTCGCCACCACCAAGTGCAACTCCGCGCCAAGGGATCCCGGCAGGCAACGCGAGTGGCACACCCACGCCCCCGCACGACGCGAGTGGCACACATGCGCCCTCACCAGGACCCGACACGGGCAATCCCGCGCCACTCGCGATCACCGAGGGCAACTCCGCGCCACTCGCCACCACCAAGTGCAACTCCGCGCCAAGGGATCCCGGCAGGCAACGCGAGTGGCACACCCACGCCCCCGCACGACGCGAGTGGCACACATGCGCCCTCACCAGGACCCGACACGGGCAATCCCGCGCCACTCGCCACCACCAAGTGCAACTCCGCGCCAAGGGATCCCGGCGGGCACCGCGAGTGGCACACATGCGCCCTCACCAGGACCCGACACGGGCAATCCCGCGCCACTCGCGATTACCGAGGGCAATCCCGCGCCACTTGCCACCGCCGAGGGCTATCCCGCGCCACTGGCGATAACCGAGGGCAATCCCGCGCCACTCGCCACGACCGAGGGCAACGCGAGTGGCACACCCACGCCCCCGCACGACGCGAGTGGCACACATGCGCCCTCACCAGGACCCGACACGGGCAATCCCGCGCCACTCGCGATTACCGAGGGCAATCCCGCGCCACTCGCGATCGCCAAGGGCAGCTCGACGCCACTCGCCACGACCGAGGGCAACGCGAGTGGCACACCCACGTCCGCAAGCACGACGCACGTGGGACGTCAGGCCAGCCAGCGGGTGAGCGCCGCTAGTGCGCCACTGATCTGGTGCTCCGGGCAGCGCTCGTCGTCGGTGTGCGCGAGGTTCGGATCACCGGGCCCGAAATTCACCGCCGGCACCCCCAGCGCAGAGAACCGCGCGACATCGGTCCAGCCCTCCTTCGCCACGACCGGCAGGTCCAACGCCGCGACGAATGCCTGCGCGGCAGGCTTGTCGAGGCCGGGCCGGGCGCCGACGGCGCAGTCGCCGAGCGTGACCTCGTACCCATTGAAGACCGCACGCACATGCGCCAAGGCATCATCCGCGCTCTTGTCCGGCGCGAATCGGTAGTTCACGCTCACCGTGCATACGTCAGGGATCACGTTGCCGGCGATGCCGCCGCTGATGCCGACAGCGTTGAGCGCCTCGTGGTAGTCGAGCCCGTCGACCTGCACCGTCTGCGGCTCGTACGCCGCCAGCCGCGCCAGCACATCCGCGGCATCGTGAATCGCGTTGTGGCCGTTCCACGGCCGCGCCGAGTGCGCGGCGATGCCCTTGGTACGCACATCGACGCGCAATGTCCCCTTGCAGCCACCCTCGATGCCACCATCGGTCGGCTCCAGCAGCACGGCGAAATCCGCCGCGAGCCAGTCCGGGTGATCCTGCGCGAGCCGGCGCAGTCCGTTGAACTCGTCCTCGATCTCCTCGCAGTCGTAGAACACATAGGTCACGTCGCGCGAGGGCTGCGAAAGCGTTGCGGCCAAAGCTAATTGGACCGCGACGCCACCCTTCATGTCAGTCGTGCCACGCCCGTGCAGCATGCCGTCGACACGGCGCACCGGCAGGTTCGGCGGGTCGGTCAGCGGCACGGTGTCCAGGTGCCCGGCCAGCAGCACCCGCTCCGCCCGGCCGAGGTCGGTGCGCGCGACGACGACGTTGCCGTCGCGCTGAACCGTCAGGTGCGGCAACTGTCGGAGCGCGGCTTCGACGGCGTCGGCGATCGAGGTTTCGTTCTTGCTCACCGATGCGATGTCGCAGAGGTCTGCGGTCAGGTCGACGACGTCACGGGTCAGATCCAGGCTCGACATACTCGGCATTGTTTCCTATGCCACCGGTTCGTATGACGGCGTCTCGCGTGCCGCGGACGGTTCCCGGCCCGGTCAGCCTCAGCCCCTACCCTGGAGCCCATGACGACGCAGCGCAGTGCATGGGGTTACGGCCTGGCGACCGAGACGTATGCCGGGGAGACCCTCGACACCTGGTTCCCCACTCCCGCGCTCGGTGAGGCCCCCGCGGCCGACCCGTACGCCGAGCCCGCCGAACTCGCGGCGCAGTCGCGCGACTACCCCCGGCGCGAGGTCAAGACGCAGGTCGTGCACGTCGCGATCGACCTCGACGCTCCCCCGGCCGATGTGCCGGACGCCTACCTGCGACTGCACCTGCTCAGTCACCGGTTGGTGCTGCCGAACTCGATCAACCTCGACGGCATCTTCGGTGTGCTCAACAATGTCGTCTGGACCAACGTCGGACCGTGCGCGGTCGATGACTTCGAGACGACGCGGATGCGCCTGCGGCAGGATCACCCGGTGCAGGTGTTCAGCATCGACAAGTTCCCGCGGATGACCGATTACGTTGTGCCGCAAGGCGTTCGGATCGCCGATGCCGACCGGGTGCGACTCGGTGCGCATCTGGCTCCCGGCACCACGGTCATGCACGAGGGCTTCTGCAATTTCAATGCCGGCACGCTCGGCACGTCCATGGTCGAAGGCCGCATCGTGCAGGGCGTGGTCGTCGGCGACGGCTCCGACATCGGTGGTGGCGCCTCGATCATGGGCACTCTCTCCGGCGGTGGCACCGAGCGCGTGTCCATCGGTCGGCGCTGCCTGATCGGCGCTCAGGCCGGCATCGGCATTGCTTTGGGTGACGACTGCGTCGTGGAGGCCGGGCTCTACCTGACCGCCGGCACCAAGGTCACCCTGCCGGACGGTGCGGTCGTCAAGGCGCGCGAGCTGTCCGGGCGCGACGGCATGTTGTTCATCCGCAATTCCACGACGGGCGTCGTCGAGTGCCGGGCACGGCAGGGGCATGGCATCGAACTCAACGATGTGCTGCACGCCAACTGACAGCGGGCGACGACCACGATGGCATTCGGCCGCAAGAACCGACACAACGCCAATGACCGAGAGGTCGTCGGGCTCTATCCGCACGGACACCCCGCCGCCGGGTATGACGAAGACCCCGAGCCGGCCTTCGGTGACGACGACTTCTACGACGAGGAACACCAGCGCCGCGGCCCGGTGCGCCGCACGATCGGCTGCCTGATTCCGCTGGCGCTGCTCGGCGGCATCGGCTACGGCGGAAAGGTCGCATACGACAACCTCATCGAGAACTTCGGCAGCCCGTCGTGCACGTTCGCCGCAGGCGGCTATTCCTACCAATGGGATCCGGATCAGAGCGCCAATGCCGCGACCATCGTCGGCGTGGGTGTCCTCAAGGACGGCCTGCCTGAGCGCGCCGGCCAGATCGCCGCGATGACAGCGCTGCAGGAGTCCAAAATGCGCAACCTGTCGTATGGCGACCTCGATTCGCTCGGGTTGTTCCAGCAGCGGCCCAGCCAGGGCTGGGGAACGGCAGCTCAGATCCAGGATCCGGTCTACGCCAGCCAGTCGTTTTACACCGCGCTGCGCAAGGTGTCCGGCTGGCAGACGATGGACCCGGGCGCTGCCGCCCAGTCGGTGCAACTCAGTGGTTTCCCTGACGGCTACGACCAGCACACCAGCCAGGGCCAGGTGCTCGCGAGTGTCCTGTCCGGACAGACCCAGCAGGGCATCGGCTGCCGGCTGGACGCCGCGAAGACGTCCGCGACCCCGGCTCAGGTGGTGAAGGAGATCACTCGCCAGACCGGCCTGCAGACGACCGCACACACGACATCGGTGGGATATGACGCCGCCTCGACGCAGACCGCCTGGGCGCTGGCGTCCTGGGCGGTCGCGCACGCCCAGGTGGACGGCATACAGACCGTCACGGTCGGCGACCAGGAGTGGCAACGGCACCGCGGGCCCAACGGCCTGAAGTGGCACGCTGCGAAGAAACCGACCAGCGGCTCTGCAGCCGTCCGCATCGACCTCGCGCACTGAGGACCGACTCCGCAGCGCCGTCAGACCCGACCGCGCCTACAGAACAGATAGGACGATCCGAGCCGGGCCACCGACAACGAAAGATCCCGCAGTCACCAGACCGGTGACTGCGGGATCTGTTCGTACTGAACGAGACTCAGCGCTTGTCGGCGGGCACGAAGGCGCGCTCTGTCTCGCCGATGTACAGCTGACGCGGGCGCCCGATCTTGGTGGCCGGGTCCTCCATCATCTCGCGCCACTGGGCGATCCAGCCCGGCAGACGACCGATGGCGAACAACACGGTGAACATCTCGGTCGGGAAGCCCATGGCCTTGTAGATCAGACCGGTGTAGAAGTCGACGTTCGGGTAGAGCTTGCGCGAGACGAAGTAGTCGTCCTTGAGCGCGATTTCTTCCAGACGCATCGCCATCTCGAGCTTGGGGTCGTTGACGCCCATCTTCTTGAGCACGTCGTCGGCGGACTTCTTGACGATGGCGGCGCGCGGGTCGTAGTTCTTGTAGACGCGGTGCCCGAAGCCCATGAGCTTCACGCCGTCTTCCTTGTTCTTGACCTTCTCGACGAACTTGTCGACATCGCCGCCGAACTGGGTCTCGATCGAGTCCAGCATCTCGAGCACGGCGGAGTTGGCGCCACCGTGCAGCGGGCCGGACAGTGCGTGGATACCGGCGGAGATCGACGCGAACAGGTGCGCATGGCCTGAGCCGACGAGGCGCACGGTCGAGGTGGAGCAGTTCTGCTCGTGGTCGGCGTGCAGGATGAACAGCTGGTCCAGTGCCTTGGCGACGACCGGGTCGACGTCGTAGCCCTCGGACGGGAAGCCGAACGTCATACGCAGGAAGTTCTCGACCAAGTTGAGCCTGTTGTCGGGGTACAGGGTCGGCTGCCCCTGGCTCTTCTTGTGTGCGTAGGCCGCGATCGTCGGCAGCTTGGCCATGAGGCGCACGGTGGACAGTTCAACCTGATCCTTGTCGGTGATCGACAAGGAGTCCTGGTAGAACGTGCCGAGCGCAGACACCGCGGCCGACAGGACCGACATCGGGTGCGCATCGCGCGGGAACGCCTGCAGCAGGTCCTTGAGGTCTTCGTGCAGCATCGTGTGGCGGCGGATCTTCTCGGTGAAGTCCGCCAGCTGGTCGGTAGTCGGCAGTTCCCCGTAGATCAGCAGGTAGGAGACCTCGAGGAAGGTCGAGCCCTCGGCCAGCTGATCGATCGGGTAGCCGCGGTAGCGCAGGATGCCTGCGTCACCGTCGATGTAGGTGATGGCCGACTTGCAGGACGCGGTGTTGACGAATCCCACGTCGAGCGTCACATTGCCGGTTTCCTTCAGCAACGACGAGATGTCGTAGCCCGCATTGCCCTCGGAGGCGGGGACAAGAGCGAAGTCCAGCGTCTTGTCTCCGGCCGTGAATGTGGCAGATGCCTGGTCAGTCATGTGCTATCCGTCCTTTGCAGATTCCGGCGCGAAACGGCCGGTTAAGTCAGCGCGCCCGACGCTACTCCTGCGGAATGCGAACCGACGAATCGCCCCTGATGTCAAGACCTGGAGGGCTTGACATGGCGGTGATTATGCGTCTTTTGCGGGTGCCGAGATGCCGGACCCGAGGTTACCGAGCAGTATGCCGGGGCGCGTCCGTGCGAGCAGTCACGCGCCGAGGCGCGCGGCCGCGGCGGCGATACGCTCGTCGGTCGCGGTGAGTGCGATCCGTACGTGCTGCGCCCCTGCCGCTCCGTAGAAGTCGCCCGGTGCGGCCAGGACCCCGAGCTGCGCGAGGTCGTCGACACTGGCCCGGCACGGCTTGCCCTGTGTCGCCCAGAGGTAGAGCCCTGCCTCTGAGTGGTCGATCCGCCAGCCGGCAGCTTCCAGGGCGCCGCGCAACCGGGTGCGGCGGGCGGCATACCGCGCCCTCTGCTCCGCCACATGGGTCACGTCGGTGACGGCGGCTTCGATGACCCGCTGCACCGGCCACGGCACGATCATTCCGGCGTGCTTGCGCACTCCGACGAGGCGCGAGATCAGCTGTGGGTCGCCCGCAGCGAAGGCGGCGCGATAGCCGGCGAGATTGCTCTGCTTCGACAGCGAGTACACCGCCAGCAGACCCTCGTGGCTGCCGCCACAGACGCGCTCGTCCAGGATGCTCGGCGTGGTCAGACCGTCCGGGTCCGCACGCCAGTCGAGCTCGGCATAACACTCGTCGCTGGCGACGATGACTCCCCGATTTCGAGCCCAGTCAACGACTTTCGCCAGATGCGACACCGGCAACACCTGACCGTGCGGGTTGCCCGGGGTGTTCAGCCAGAGCAGACGCGGCGCCTTGGGGCCGTACTGCAAGAGACCGGTTGCGGGCTGCGGGTCGGCTCCGGCGATGCGCGCACCGACGTCGTACGTCGGGTAGGCGACTTCCGGGAATCCGACGACGTCACCATGGCCCAGACCCAGGAGTGTCGGGAGCCAGGCGACGAACTCTTTGCTGCCGATGGTGGGCAGCACACCGTCGGGGTCGACGCCTGGGGCGTTGCGCCGCACGGCGAACCAGCTGCTGACCGCCTCGCGCAGAGCGGGCGTGCCCCACACCTGCGGATATCCCGGTGCGTCGGCCGCAGCGCTGAGCGCGTCCTGCAGGATCTGTGGGGTGGGATCGACGGGCGTTCCGACCGACAGATCGACCAGCCCACCAGGATGACGACACGCTGTCGCCTTGGCCTCAGCGAGCGAATCCCAAGGAAAATCAGGCAGATCGGTGACGGGCACGCCGGCTCGTCACTCGTCGTGCTCTTGCGGAGGCAATGCGGCGATGACCGGGTGGTCCTTCTTGATGACGCCCATCTTGGCGGCGCCACCAGGGCTGCCGAGGTCGTCGAAGAACTCGACGTTCGCCTTGTAGTAGTCAGCCCACTGCTCGGGGACGTCGTCCTCGTAGTAGATCGCCTCGACCGGGCAGACCGGCTCGCAGGCACCACAGTCGACGCACTCGTCGGGGTGGATGTAGAGACTGCGTT
Source organism: Rudaeicoccus suwonensis (assembly GCF_007829035.1). Classification (NCBI taxonomy): domain Bacteria; kingdom Bacillati; phylum Actinomycetota; class Actinomycetes; order Micrococcales; family Dermacoccaceae; genus Rudaeicoccus; species Rudaeicoccus suwonensis. Next base: position 153,142 of record NZ_VIVQ01000003.1, on the reverse strand, counting down.
CGCCCTCGTAGATGCAGTCGACGGGGCATTCTTCGATGCAGGCGCGGTCCTTCAGATCCACGCATGGCTGCGCAATGACATACGTCATGGGAAAAAGGTCCTCCTGCTGGGTTTACCGTGCCTCTGTGGCGGCTGTGACCAGCGCGCCTGCCGATGTCGCCACCTAGTATGCCGCCGTGCCCCGCGATGACCTAAGTAAGTCCACCCTCAGCTCGGTCCTGCGGGTGGGGATGCGCGTCGTGGTCCGCTACCGGCTCCGGACAGTCGGCGATCTGTCGGCGCCGGCCGGCACACCCAGCCTCACCGATGCCGTCGGCGAACTCACTGCTGTGGACGAACTGAGCGTCACGGTCAAGACCCGGCGCGGACCTGTGCGCATCGAGCGCGAACTGGTCGTCGCCGCCAAGGAGGTTCCGCCGGCGCCGGCCCGACGCGGCGCGGCACACCTGGCGATCTCTGCCACCGACCTGGAGGACTTGATGGTCGCAGGGATGCCACCCCTGGAGTCGCGGTGGCAGGGCCGGTGGCTGTCACGAGCCGCCGAAGGCTATACCGGTCGGGCGAATTCCGTTCTGCCTCTTGGAGATCCGGGCACCCCCATGACGGAGGCAGTCGCCGGTGCCGTCTCGTGGTATGCCGAACACGGGCAGACACCGTTGTTCCAGCTCTTCGGCCCGACAGGTTTCGACCCGCGCGTCGACGCGCTGGGTTCGCAGCTGATCGCCGACGGCTGGCAGACGTTTCAGCGCACACTGGTGATGACTGCGGCGGTCCCGCGCATCCCGATGACCAGTGGAGCCTCACAGACGAGGTTCGGCATACCGCCAGAAACGCTCGTGACGGCTCCCGGCACAGACGAAAACGGCTCACGGTCCGAGGCTGTCGCCATACGGCCCGCGGAGGTCATCGCCCTCCGCCAGCCCGACGAGCACTGGTGGGGTGCCGCTTCGACCCGCGAGCGCGAGCACCGCGACGTGGTCGACCGGATGAACGCGTTGGTGCCGGAATCGGCGTTTCCGATCGCGCTCAAGGACCGACGACCGGTCGGCGTGGCCCGGCTGGCGTTCGCTCAGGGCTGGATGGGGATCTTCTCCGTGCACGTTCGGCCCGAGGTGCGTGGTGCCGGCATCGGGCGGCTGCTGATGCAGGCCGCCCTCGCCGAGGCTGCCGGTCGCGGCATCTCGCTCGCCTATTTGCAGGTGAGCGCGGACAACATCGCGGCCGTGCGCCTGTACGAATCGCTCGGATTCGTGGTGCACCACGAGTACTACTACGCCCGTCAGTGACCGAACCACCTCACCGTGTCGTTTGGAAGAGCGCTGAGGTGCTCACGAACCTCCGCTCATGAGCACCTCAGTGCTCGTCACGCTCAGTGCTCGTGGACGTGATCCCCGTGCTGCACATGGCGGTGACCATCGTGCAAGTGGTCGACGTGATCACCATGTTCGACCGTCTCGCAGCCGTCGCCCTCGGTGTGTGCGCCCTCGTGGTCGGCGTGGACCGCAACCTCGACATGGCGCTCGTCGCCGTGGACGTGGTCCACGTGGTCTTCGTGCTGCACGGTCTCGCAACCGTCACCAACGTGGTGCTCGTGGTCGGCGGGTTCCAGATGGGACATGGCATCTCCAATTCATCACGATTGGCAGTTCTGACGCAGCACAGGATAGGCAGGAAAGCTGACCGTCAGCGAGCAGGCAATGCTCTGAAACCCGTTGGCAACGAGCTGTTTCCGTGCTGTCCAACCGATCTCCACGACGCCGGGCGCGGCATACAGCACGCTCGGGCGAGGGAACGCGCGTGCGGCATACCGACCGCAGTCTGCGACCGCCGACGTATGGCGGTGCCGCTCAGTTGCAGATGACGCGCACCGCAGGGACGTAGACCGTCGTGAGGCTTTCGTCCTTGACGATCTGACCGCTGAGGTTCTTGACCACGCGCGTCACGGTCACGTGGAAGCCGTTCTGCGGCGGTTGCGGGATGCACGCCGCGCCACTGAGGTGTTTGGTCGCACCCGGCGCCACGATGTCGAAGGGCGCACTCGTGGTCGAGGTCACGGTGAACGCCTTGGTGCCGTAGAGCCGGATGACTGCAGCGTGACCCTCGATGCCGGCCTGGATCACCAGCGGGTGCCCGGAGTCATTGGTGAACTTGTTGTCGATCGTGGGATCCCACAGCGTCGCCTCGCGACCCATGGGATAGCGCGGGATCCAGTAGGCGTGCGGGGTGTGCGCGACTTCCTTCAGCCCGGCGAAGAAGGTCGCGTTGTACAGCGTCGTCGACACCTGCGAGATGCCGCCGCCCATGCCCGGCACGTCGATGCCGTCCTGCAGCGTCGGCGCATCGACATAACCGTTGCCCGCCGTGAACGGACGCAGCGCCGCCAGCAGCGAGAACGTCTGCCCGGGCTCGACGACCGTGCCGTTGATCTTGCCCAGCCCGACGCGGATGTTGCTCGTGCGCGCCGCATTGTAGGAACCGGTCGGGAACTCCGACACGAATTGCGACATCAACTGAGTGCCGACCGAGCTCAGATCCGACGTGGTCATCGTCGGCTGCGACTGCGTGGTCGTCAGCGCCAGGGTGCGGTCGGAACTCGTCAGCGCCGTGATGAGTTGCTGCCCGAGATTCGCGGTCTGTATGACGGTGCCCGCTTTGCCCGGCTGAGTTGTGCGGGTGCCGTCGGTCGCGACGATCAGTTTGGGGTTGACCGGTGCCGTGACAAAGCCGGCGGTCGCGTCGGCGAGTGTGGTGGACAGCAGCGACTGGTCGACCTTCGGCTGCAGTTTTCCGCCGACGACGACGGTGCTGAGCATGTCCGAGACCTGATCGGGCGCCAGCGAAGCGGTGTGGTCACCGACGGTTACCGTGACCGGGCCGGACATCGCAGGATCAGCGAAACTTGTGATGTAGTCGGTGATCTCGTCGTTGGTCACCTCCGGTTGCTGCTCGCCGACGATCCCGTCGTATGACGTCCGCGCCGGCCACTGAGCGGCGATCTGGCCGGCGACGGTGGCAGCGTCGATGCCCTTGCCCGGTGTGGAGTCGGTGCGAACGACTTTGCCCTCGATGAATTTCACCGTGCCGTTGACCGGAGCACCATTGAGGCTCGATCCGGCGGCCGCGATCGCGGCTTGCAGCTTCGGGGTGTCGACCACCACCGGCATGGATCGTGCGGTGTGACCGGAGAAATGCCGCCACAGCGTCGCGGGGTCGAGCGAGAAACCGGTGAGATGGTCCACCGCCCGTGCGGCATCCACCGAGATGCCACTGTCGTCTGGTTGCACCTTCATCGTCTTGCCCGAGGCAACGATCGTGATCGGCGTCGCGAGCTTTGACGTGGCGGCTGCTGCGACCTTGTGCTCGGCGGCGCTGCGCGACATGCCGCCGATCTGCACACCGCCGACCGAGGTGTCGGTGGCCACGCGGCCGGACTGCCAGGCCGCCACACCGACGTATGCGGCGGCGATCACGACCAACGGACCGGCGACATAGGCGATGTGTCGACCACGGTGCGACTTCTTGGCAGCGTCCTGGGTGTCGTCCCCCATGCGATCCAACTCCTCGGTCAACGCTGAACTCCGAAATCACCGCGGTAATACACCAGGGCCGACCCCGGATGCTCCGATATTGCCACTGAGAGTACGTGCCCGATGAGCAAAGTGTGGTCACCCGCGGGGACTGTGTTCACAGTGCGGCATTCAGCGGTGCCGAGGGCACCGTCGATCAGCGGCATTCCGGTGAGCGGCCCGTCGTGGTGCGGGATGCGCGCCAGTTGTCCGTGCAGCGGCCGGCCGCGCGTCGCCAGCCAGGCTGCCGCGCCGCGTGCCGTGTCGGGCAGGATGCTCATCCCCCACACCCCGGCCGCGACGACCGCGTCGTGAAAACGTGCCTCGCGCTCGATGCTCACCGCCATCAGGACCGGCTCCAGCGACACCGACATCAGGGCGTTGACCGTCATGGCGTGATCGACCTCGCCGACGCGAGTCGTCACCACGGACACACCGGTCACCAGCCGGCCCATCATCTGCCGGTATTCGTCGGAGTCGACCTCGGGCGTGGGGTCCACCGTCATGACGCGAGTCCGGTATGCCGCAGGCCGGTGGCGCCGCCCGCCCCGGTGAAGATGTCGCCGGTCCGCGGATCCAGCCGCACGAATGCCTCACGCGGCGCCAAGCGCACGGCGACGTCATTGGACAACGCGAAATAGCCGTCGTAGACCGTGACCTGCGTGCGGTGACAGCGCAGTGCTGCGGCCTGTATGCCGATCGCGTCGTCGTCGATCACCGTGTGCGTCACGACAGCATCATCGATCACACTGGGCAGGTGCGGATCCTGCGCAGTCGGGACGATGATGCCCGCGCGGCTGACGTGCGCCTGCAACCAGGCGCGGTCCTCCTCGGCCCAACTGCGCGGCGTGACGACGGCATACAGCTCAGGTTCGGGCATGGTCGTCGCGACCGCGCGCAGCGTCGCCTCGTGCACCCGAATGTGGTCAGGATGCCCGTAGCCACCCGTGCGGTCGTAGGTCACGACGACCTCGGCGCGGACCGCTGCGATGTGCACCGCGATCGCTGCCGCGACCTCATCGACGTCGGCGCCGGTCAGCGCGCGAGGGTGCGCCGACGAAGGCGTCCCCGCCATACCTGAGTCGCGGTACGACGAGCCGCCGCGCTCCAGGACGACCGCACTGGTCACACCGAGTTGTGTTGTCGCACAACGCAACTCATCTGCCCTGACGTCGGCGAGCGGGTCAGGGGTGTCGACCCTCCGCGGCTGCCCTGCCGGTAGTTCGAGGTGGCGGAGCTCCGGTGGGATGACCTCGCCTTCCTCTCCGAGCGTCGCGGTCAGCACATGCACCTCGTCACCGAGCGTGACGTGGTGTGCGATCGCCAGCCCGGTCCACAGCGACTCGTCGTCGGGGTGGGCGTGCACGAACAGCAGACGGGTCATACCGAGTGCTTACTCCGACTTCGCCGCAGACCGCGCACGGGCAGCGGTGCGCGCCCGCTCGCCGGCGTCGAGCACCACCTTTCGGATCCGCACCGTCTCGGGCGTCACCTCGACGCACTCGTCCTCACGGCAGAACTCCAGGCTCTGCTCGAGCGACAGCTTGCGCGGCGGGAAGATCTTCTCGAAGTTGTCCGCGCTGGAGGCGCGAACGTTCGTGAGCTTCTTCTCCTTGGTGATGTTGACGTCCATGTCGTCGGCGCGGGAGTTCTCGCCGACGATCATGCCCTCGTAGACCTCGGTCGTCGGGTCGACGAACAACGTGCCGCGCTCCTGCAGGTTGACCATCGCGTATGCCGTCACGGCACCCGCGCGGTCGGACACCAGCGAGCCGGACAGTCGCGTGATGATCTGGCCGAACCAGGGCTCGTAACCGGAGAACACGTGGTGGGCGATGCCGGTGCCACGGGTCTCGGTGAGGAACTCGGTGCGGAAGCCGATGAGGCCACGCGAGGGAACCACGAATTCCATTCGCACCCAACCGGTTCCATGGTTGGTCATCTGCTCCATCCGACCCTTGCGCGCCGCGAGGATCTGGGTGATCGCGCCGAGGTACTCCTCGGGTGTGTCGATGGTGAGGTGCTCGACCGGCTCGTTGAGCTTGCCGTCGATCTCCTTGGTGACCACCTGAGGCTTGCCGACGGTCAGCTCGTAACCCTCACGTCGCATCTGTTCGACGAGGATGGCGAGCGCGAGTTCGCCTCGGCCCTGCACCTCCCACGCGTCAGGGCGCTCGGTCGGCAGGATCCGCAGCGAGACGTTGCCGATGAGCTCCCGGTCGAGGCGGTCCTTGACCATGCGGGCCGTCACCTTGGAACCGCGCACCTTGCCGACCAGCGGCGAGGTGTTGGTGCCGATCGTCATCGAGATCGCCGGCTCGTCGACGGTGATCAGTGGCAGCGGGATCGGGTTTTCAGCATCGGCGAGCGTCTCGCCGATCGTGATGTCGGGGATGCCCGCGACGGCGATGATGTCGCCCGGGCCGGCGCTCTCGGCGGGCTGGCGCTCCAGACCCTGGGTCATCAGCAGTTCGGTGATCTTGACCTTCTGCTGCGAGCCGTCGTGGCGGCACCAGGTGACCTGCTGGTTCTTGCGGATCTCGCCGTTGTGCACGCGCAGCAGCGCCAGTCGGCCCAGGAAGTTGCTGGAGTCCAGGTTGGTGACGTGTGCCTGCAGCGGGGCCTCCGGGTCGAAGGTCGGTGCAGGAATCGTCTCCAGGATCGTGCGGAACAGTGGCTCCAGGTCGGCGCCGTCGGGCAGAGCCCCGTTGGCGGGACGCTCCGAGGACGCGATGCCGGCCTTGGCGGAGGCGTAGACCACCGGGAAGTCGAGCTGATCGGAGTCGGCGTCGGCGTCCTCGAGCAGATCCATGAACAGCTCGTAGGTCTCCTCCTCGACCTCCTCGATGCGAGAGTCGGGGCGGTCGACCTTGTTGATGCACAGAATGACCGGCATCTTCGCGGTCAGCGCCTTGCGCAGCACGAAACGCGTCTGCGGCAGCGGACCTTCGCTGGCATCGACGAGCAGCACGACACCGTCGACCATGGACAGGCCACGCTCGACCTCACCACCGAAGTCGGCGTGACCGGGGGTGTCGATGATGTTGATCGTGACGGGGGTGCCATCGGCCGCAGGCCCGTCATACGAGATCGCGGTGTTCTTCGCGAGAATGGTGATGCCCTTCTCGCGCTCCAGGTCACCGGAGTCCATGACGCGTTCGCCGGTGGTCTCGACGGTCTGCCGGTCGCTGAAAGCACCGGTCTGCCAGAGCATTTTGTCGACAAGAGTGGTCTTGCCGTGGTCGACGTGGGCAACGATTGCGACGTTCCGCACGTCACTACGGGTCTCGATGGGCATAGTTCCTAGTGTCTCAGGCATTTGAGGCACTTCAGACCACACCCGCCTCGCGCTCGTCCGGGTCTGCAGCCCCGGCGTCGCGGACCGGTGCGGCAGTTGCCTTCGTGACGCAGGATGTGACCGTGGACAAACACGAACTGATGACCGTCGGAGCCGTGGCCGAACGCAGCGGCTTCGCGGCGTCGGCGCTGCGGTTCTACGAGGCCGAAGGGCTGATCCGCGCCGAACGCAACTCGGGCGGCCAACGCCGCTTCGAGCGCAGCGTGCTGCGCCGGCTGGCGTTCATCCGCGCCGCCTCCAACGTCGGGCTGACGCTGGACGAGATCCGTCGCGAGCTGGATCAGCTGCCCGATTCGCGCACGCCGACCAAGGCCGACTGGCAGCGCATCACCAAACACTGGCGAGGGCGACTGGACGAGCAGATCCTCGCGCTGGAGAAGCTGCGCGACGGCCTCGAATCGTGCATCGGCTGCGGGTGCCTGTCCCTGCAACGCTGCGCCATCTCTAACCCACAGGATGTCGCGGCCGACGACGACACCGGAGCGGCATACCTGCCACGCGTCCTGCGAAAGCCGCCGGTGCGCCGGTGACCCGACCGATGGAGCCCGCGCCCCTCATGCCGGCAATGAACCGCGCGGGCCGTCCAGCCAGTGCACAATCTGCTCGGTGTGTTGGCCGAGGTCCGGTGGTGGCGCAGGGTTTGCCGCCGGAGCGGCGCTGAGCGAGATCGGCGAGCGCACCTGCGCCGGATGATCCGACGCGAAACTCACCGTCGGCTGCAGACCCAGCGACTGCGCCAGGTCGACGGCCGATCCGATGTCACCGACCCGACCTGCCGGCACTCCGGCGTCCGTGAGCCGCTGCACCCACGCGCCGACATCATCGGTCACCAAGGCTGCCTCGAGTCGCACCACCAGCTCGTCGCGGTGCACCACCCGTTGCGGGTTCGTCTCGAAGCGTTCATCATGCGCCAACCCCTCGACACCGAGAACTGTTGCCATCCGGGCGAATTGGCCGTCATTGCCGCATGCCACGGCAAGCTCTCCGTCGCGGCACCGCAAGGTCTCGTAGGGCGTGATCGACGGATGGCTGTTGCCCATGAGCCCGGGGCTGACCCCCGTCGTCAGGTATGACGCCGCCTGGTTCGACAACGCCGCCAGCAGGCTGGTCAACAGCGCGACCTCGACGTACTGGCCACGACCGGAAGCAGCACGCTCGTGCAGCGCGGCGAGAATCCCGATCGCGGCATCCTTGCCGGTGAGAATGTCGACCAGCGCGACACCCGCTTTTGTCGGGCCTGATTCCGGTGATCCGGTGACACTCATCAAGCCTCCGACGGCCTGCACCAGGAAGTCGTAACCGGGCAGTCCAGCTCCCCCTCCGCTGCCCAGCCGGTCACCGAGCAATAGATCAGCCCCGGGTTCGCCTCGCGCAGGTCGGCGTAGCCCAGACCGAGGCCGTCCATCGTGCCGGCGCGAAAATTCTCGACGAGAATGTCTGCGCGACAAGCGAGTTCACGGGCCCGCCGCACATCGCCGGCGTCCTTGAGGTCGAGGCAGACGCTGCGCTTGTTGCGGTTGACGCACTCGAAGTAGGCCGAGGAGTGCGGTGTCCATGGTGGGCCCCAGTGGCGGGTGTCGTCGCCGACACCGGGTCGTTCGACCTTGACCACCGTCGCACCGAGGTCGGCGAGCATCATCGTGGCAGTGGGGCCGGCCAGGACCCGGCTGAAGTCAGCGACCAACACACCGTCAAGAGATCCAGCCATCAACCCACGTCCTCACGCAGCGAATTTCCAGAGAAACGAGTGCGATTGAGCGATGTCGCCGTGCAGACGCGACGCGCCTTGCGCGCGACGCTCGCGCATTCAGTCCAGCAGCGACGCTATCGCCCGCACGATCGGCAGGTCGGCGGCGACCCAGTCGACGTCATACAACTCGGCAGCCGTCAGCCAGCGGGCAGCGCCGTGGACGTGGCACGTCACCTCGCCCGCGGTGATCCGGGCGAGCCACACGCACATCACCAGTCCGCCGTCGAGCGGCCACGGGCGCGAGCCGGAGTCCGCCAATGGCGTCAGCGGCCCGGGCAGCCCATCGCCGATCTCGACCTGCACGCCGATTTCCTCAGCCAGTTCCCGCTGCAACGCCGCCGACTCGCTCTCGCCGGCCTCGACCTTGCCGCCCGGCAACTCCCATCGACCGGCCAGGTGGGCGGGATGCAACCGCATGGCGGCGAGCACTGTGCGCGGACGGGCGAGGTCGTCGACGAGAGCGGCAGCGACGATCGGACGATGCGTCATGTGCGCAGGCTACGACACCGGATTCGGCCTACGGTCAGCCTTTCCTACGTGGACAACTGCAATGTCGCGCGGCAGTGTCGTGGCCATGCCCCGACTGCTCACCGACGACGAGATCACGCGTCAATTGCGTGATCTGCCATCGTGGCGCCGCGCCGGCACAGCCCTCACCGCAACGTATGACGCGGCCAGCTTCAGCGCGGCGGTGCGTCTGATCGACCTGGTGGCAGTGGAGGCCGAGCAGATGGACCATCACCCCGACATCGCCCTCAGTTGGGTGACCACGACGTGGACGCTGAGCACTCATTCCGCCGGGGGTGTCACCCAGTTCGACATCGAGTTGGCGCACCGCATCGACGAGTGCGCTGACGAGATCAACCGGAGGCAGCCGCAGTGACCGACACCGAACGCCCCGAAACACTGCACGACGAGCCACATCCCGATCTCGGCAACCGCCTCAACTGGCTGCGCGCCGGTGTGCTCGGGGCCAACGACGGCATCGTCTCGGTGGCCGGCATCGTGATGGGCGTCGCGGGCGCAACCACCAGCCGTCATTCGATCGCCATCGCGGGAGCCGCGGGTCTCGTCGCAGGTGCGTTGTCGATGGCCACCGGCGAATACGTCTCGGTCAGCACCCAGCGCGACAGCGAGCGCGCGGTGCTGCGCAAGGAGCGTCGCGAGCTCGCCGAGATGCCCGAGGAAGAACTCGAGGAACTCACTGATCTGTATGAACGCAAAGGCCTTTCGCGCGCGCTGGCCGAAGATGTCGCCCGCGAGCTGACCAACCACGACGCCCTGCGTGCGCATGCCGAGGCCGAACTCGGCATCGACCCGGACGACCTGACCAACCCCTGGCAGGCGGCTTTCGCCTCGATGGTCGCCTTCACCGTGGGCGCCGCACTGCCGCTGCTGGCGATCCTGCTGCCGGGGCCGTCGTGGCGGGTGGCCACCACTGTGGTCACCGTCGTGATCGGTCTCATCGTCACCGGCCTGATCAGTGCCCGCCTCGGCGGTGCCCGAGTCGGGCTGGCAGTCGCCCGCAATGTCGCCGGCGGGCTGCTCGCCATGGGTGTCACCTATGGCATCGGCCACCTCATCGGCCGCGCCGTATGACGGTGCCCGCCTGAGGCGGTGCATGCGTCATACGTGCGCTGGTGGCGGCGGCACCCAGGGCGAGGCGGTTGTTGAAGTTCACTCGAACTGGAAGTGGTACGACTCATCTGTGGTGCCGTAGCTGAACGGGTTGTAGAAGCCGTACTTCGAGGAGTTCTGGGTCAACCACACACTGCCCGGCTGACCCCAGTCGAACGGACCGACCGTGGCGTCCTGCTCGAAGTCCAGTGCAAGGCCGACTCCGTGCGCGCTCGTGCCGGGGTAGGCCGCCACGGTGGGGCCGAGAGTCTTGTACCAGTACTGCTATTCGGCGTACGAGCGGTAGGTCAGATCGATCGTCGCGAACTTTCCGAAGTGCGCCTTGAAGGCGTTCTGCAGATCGGCCAGATGCCACAGGGCGATGCAGTTCAGATAGCGCTGCGTGGTCTTGGTGTAGGTCAGCACCCCGCCGGAGAACGAGTGCTGCGCGTTCCAGGCGAGCGGCACTGCGCACATCGAGGTCGTCGCGAGCTTGCCGTTGCGCGACGCCGGCGCCGAGGTGGTGTTCTCCAGCGTGCCGACGTCGACATACCCGGCGCTGGTGCGAACCCACTCGCCGGTCAGCGTGCCGGTGACCTTCGCGTACGCACCGTAGTGGCCCAGGACCTTCGCGCTGAACGATGGCGACTGATAGATGTTCGCCTGGTCCTGCATGGATCCGCCGCCCATCGCGACCCACCCGGTGTATGTCGGTGTCACCGTGCTGTTGCAGCCACCCAGCTTGAGCCAGGTGTCGGTGCCGACGACGCCGTCGGCGGTGATGAACTGCGAGCGCTGGAAGGTCTTGATCGCTGCAGTGGTCGCGGGCCCGTTGACGCCGTCGACGGTGAGGCCGGCCAGGTCGAGTTTGTTGAGTTTGCCCTGGATGATCCTGATTGCGCTGGCCGTGCCCTGACCGCCGCCCACGACCGGGCAGCCGGTGGCGTACCCCGCAGGGCCGGTGGGCGGCGGTGTCGCGGCCGAAGCGGCAGGTGCCATGCACGCCACGGTCATGGCGATGGCACCGAAGGCTGCCCCGGCTCCTGCCAGGTGTCGGGCTGTCGAGCGAGCAGCTGGCTGCTGTTTCGAGGGAGAAGTGAGGATGGCTTCGCGCATGGGGTGTGGTCTTTCGTCCGTTGTCATCCGATCGGTGCCGGTCCGATGCGACCGTTCACATATGCCGCAACTCTCGGGAACCATGATCTTCCAACGGAATTCGCGGTTTGGGACGCCTGGCGACTGTCCAGATTCCTGTGTGTTTCGCACCCGCCTCAGAACGGAACGGGCGTGGCCAGCCGGTCTCCGTCCAGCAGACTGCCCGCCTGCTTGACGGTGCGGGTGATCGGCGAGATCTGCACCTGGCTGACTCCAGGCATCTGGCCGATGTCGTCGGACACGAAGCGGAACAGTTCCTCGGTGCCCCCGCAGGCGACGCTGGCCGCCATACCTGTCGATCCGGTCGTCGCCGCCGCGAACATCACCCGGTCGTGGCCGGCGAGACGTTCGCCGACCTCGCTGAGACGGGACGGCTCGACGATGAGTTGCAGGTACGCCTGCAAAGTCAGCCCGAAGGCGGCCATCGAGAAGTCGACGTCGAAATAGACGACCCCGGACGAGACGAGTTGCTGGAACCGACGCGCTGCCCGCGACTCGCTCCAGCCGGTCGCAGCGGCAAGGGTCGCGAAGGTGGCACGGCCGTCGCGGAAGACCTGTCGCAGCAATGGTTCGTCGTCGGCGCGCAGCATCTCCTCATGTCCGTCGACGGTGATCTGACCACCCTGCAGCAGGAGTTCCTGCTCCTTGTTCAGCAGCGTCGAGCCGACCCGCCAATCCCGCGTCGACGAACCGCGGAAGATGTGCAGATAGGCGAAGGCGTCGATGGACAGCACCTGAGCGGTACGCGGCAGCAACTCCATCAGTAGTCGGTCACGGTCGGCTGCGGTCCGTGCGCGCACCGACGCGGCGATCTCCGAACCACCCGACAGCAGTGCCACCCAACCGATGTCGTCCCGTCTGGCGAGAGCCTGGGCGATCTCGGCGGCGGCGTTCGGCTGGCACCTGAGCCGTAGCCCCCAGTGGGTGAGGCCGATCTGCGCTGGGTTCAGCAGCCCGATGACTCGCAGGATCCCCTCGCTGCGCAATCGCCGGTACCGACGGGCTACTGTCTGCTCGGACACTCCAAGGACCTCACCGAGCACCGCGAAGGGAGCCCTGGGTGCCACTTGGAGGCCGTGCATGATTCCGGCATCCAGCTCATCAACAGTGGTGTTTTTCCGCATAGATCTGCTTGGCACAGCAGAAATCTACGCCGACGCACCGCTGGTTATCGCGTTGTCGGTGCTGGCCCCGATGATTTTGTGCGGAGCGCGAGTGACGCCCTGCCGACAGACGTCGTCATCCCGATCACTCGCCCCTCATCGGAAAGGTTGAACCCATGCGCAAATGGCTGCCACTTGTCACCATCTGCACCGGCACACTGATGCTGCTCGTCGACGTGACCATCGTCAACGTCGCTCTGCCCGCCATGGCCGACAACCTGCGCACGAGCTTCACCTCGCTGCAGTGGGTCGTCGACATCTACGCCCTCGTCCTGGCCGCCCTGCTGATGGGTATCGGCTCGCTCGCCGACCGGCTGGGTCACCGGGCGACCTACATCGTCGGTCTGGCGCTGTTCGCCGCCGCGTCCGCGGCGAGCGGCCTGGCGCAGAACCCCTCGATCCTCATCACGGCGCGCGCCGTGCAGGGCGTCGGCGGTGCCGCGATGTTCGCCACGACCTTCGCGCTGCTCAACAACAGCTATCACGGGCGTGATCGCGGCACGGCATACGGCATCTGGGGTGCGGTCTCGGGAGCTGCAGCGGCCATCGGCCCGATCGCGGGCGGTCTGCTGACCGAGCACCTGTCCTGGCGGTGGATCTTCTTCGTCAACCTGCCCTTCGCGGTCGCCGCGATCGTCTTGAGCTTCGTGGTGCTGCGGTCCGACGAGCGGCACCGCACACCGCTGGATTTCCTGGGCATGTCCACCTTCACCGTCTTCGCCGGGGCCCTGACGTTCGCGCTGATCCGCGCCAACGAGCACGGGTGGGGCAACTCGCTGGTGGTCATCCTGTTCGCGGTTTCTCTGGTGGCACTGGTCGCCTTCGTGATTGCCGAGGCGAAGCTGAAGCACCCGATGCTCGACCTCGCGCTGCTGCGCAGCGGTCCGTTCGTCGGCGCGCTGATCGCCGGATTCGTGCTCACCGCAGGCGCATTCGCCTATCTGACGTATGCCTCTATCTGGATGCAATCGGTGCTCGGCATGTCGCCGGTCGAGGCAGGTTTGGCATCCCTGCCACTCGCGATCGCATCCTTCGCGACCAGTGCATCCGTCGGACGACTCATGCACGGTGACCGCAACTGGTGGGCCGTCGGCCTCGGCATCGCGCTCACCGGTGTGGGCGGCGTGATCGTGGCCATCCAGATGGGCGCCGGCGCCGACTGGAAGGCCCTCGTCGCGGGTCTGTTCGTCTCCGGTGTCGGTGTCGGACTGTCGGCTCCGACCTTGAGCTCGACCGCGATGTCGGCGGTGCCCAAGGATCGCGGCGGTATGGCGGCCGGAGCCGTCAACTCCGCGCGCCAGCTCGGCTTCGCTCTTGGCATCGCTGCAATGGGAAGCCTGTTCGCCTCGCGGATCAGCTCATCTCTGTCATCACACCACGTGCCGAAGTCGTCTTCCATCGGCAACGCAGTCGCCGGTGGTCAGAGCCAGATGGTGCTGCACAGCGTGCCGGCGGCCTACCAACAGCAACTGCACACCGCGATCCACATCGCGACGGCTGACGGTCTGCGCCTGACAGCGATCGTGGCCGGTGTGCTCGGCATCGTCGGCGGCATCGTGGCGGCGCTGCTCATCCGGCCGCGCAACGAGCGTCCCGCCCCGCGCCACCTGGCAAGCGCGGAAGATGCCGGCGCACACGAAGCCGGTTCACACGCAGCCGGTGCACACCGATCCGGTTTGCACGAGACCGGTGAGTCCGCGACGCCCGAGGATGACCCGGATCTGGCCAAGGTCTGAGCACCGCCAGACGACACGTGGGGTGGGATCTGAGGAGATCCCACCCCACTGCCGTCTGAGTCAGAGCTGTCCGCGCACGACATAACGGGATGGGTCGGGATGGGTCGCGACCAGCGCGCGCACACCCCACCAAATGTCAGGATCCGCCGGAATCCCGCGACACGATCCGGCAAAAGCAGACATCTCGCAACCAGCGCACCGCACACGCCACCACATGTCAGGATCTGCCGGAATCCCGCAACGCGATCCGGCAAAAGCAGACATCTCACGACCAGCGCACCGCACACCCCAACCACATGTCAGGATCTGCCGGAATCCCGCAACGCGATCCGGCAAAAGCAGACATCTCGCGACCAGCGCGCCGCACACCCCACCACATGTCAGGATCTGCCGGAATCCCGCAACGCGATCCGGCAAAAGCAGACATCTCACGACCAGCGCGCCGCACACCCCACCAAATGTCAGGATCCGCCGGAATCCCGCGACACGATCCGGCAAAAGCAGACATCTCACGACCAGCGCGCCGACGTGATCGACCGCCAGGTCGAATAGGACGGGTGGTGTCAGCCGATCGCGCTGGCAATGGCCGCCGTGACGCGCTCGTCACTGGGCGTCACCTGTGGGCTGAACCGCTGCACCACCTCGCCGCCGGCGTCGATGACGAACTTCTCGAAGTTCCACTGGATGTCGCCGGTGCGACCGTCCTGGTCCGCAGCCTGCGTCAGGGTGGCATAGATCGGGTGACGCCCGGCGCCATTCACCTCGATCTTTTCGCTCATCGGGAAGGTCACGCCATACGTAGCGCTGCAGAACTCCTGGATCTCCTCAGCACTGCCGGGCTCCTGCCCGGCGAACTGGTTGCACGGGAGGCCGACGACCGTGAATCCCTTGTCCTCGTAGTCCTTTTGGAGCGTTTCGAGCTCGGCGTACTGCGGCGTGAGACCACACTTGCTGGCCACGTTGACCAGCAGCGCCGGCTTGCCGCCGGTGAGGTCCGCGAGGGTGCCGGGAGTTCCGTCGAGGCGGGCAATCGTGTCGTTGAGGATGCTCATCGGGGCAGCCTATGCCCGCGCGACGAAGACCATTTCGAGCCCGGCTCGATCCGGCGCATCACGTATGTCGATGGTCTCGAGGGCCGCGTCGAGTGATGACTGCACCTCTTCACGGCTCCGGAAGCGCAGCGTCGACTCCGAGACGCGCCGCGCACCGTCGGGCAGCACGAACGTATGCCGGAAGGTCACCAGGGCATGCGCGTCGTCGACCTGCAGCAGATCCAGCCAGGTCTCGACACGGCCGACCCCGCCGATGAAGGTGACCGTGTGCGAATCGGCACGATTCCAGGCGTTCCATGCCGCGCGTGCCGGATCACGGGTCTCGAAGACAAGGTGCCCTCCCGATCGCAGCGCGGAGTGGGCGCCCACAAGCACGGCCCGCCAGTCCTCGTCTGCGAGGAAGACCTGCGCGACGTTCGCGGTCATGGTGACCAGGTCGACCTGCAGCGGCGGCACCGCGGCGAGGTCACCTGCCACCCAGGTGACCTGATCGGCATACGGCTTGGTGCGCGCCAGCTCGACCGATGCGACCGCAGGATCGACGCCGACCACACTCACGCCGCACTGGGCCAGCAGCGTGGCGAATGTCCCTGTGCCGCAGCCGATGTCGAGCACACTGCGGGCGCGCAACTCGGCAACGATTCCGGCATAAGCGAGCAGATCGGAGCGGTCCGGGTCCAGCGCGTCATAGATGGCCGCAAGGTCGGCGTCGGCGTAGATCGGGTCGGCCACAACCGGACGCTACCGACTCTCGGCCCATGGGTGCCACGAGTTATCTCGCCGCGGGCTGGGGTCGGCCGTGATCGATCAGGTGGCGACGCAATTGGAAAAAGTTGGCAAGGTGACCGTGACATCGTCATTGCCGCCGCTGCCGGGCGCTTGGACGGCGAAGGTGAAGGTCAGTGCCACCAAGCCCGTGCTGGTCGCTTGATAGGTGCCGCTGACAGGCACGGCGCTGTAAGGAGTCGTCAGCGGACTGGAGCCGGTTGTGTAGGAGAAGATCGTGGTGCCGCCCATCACCAGCGAACAGGTTTGCGGCTTGCTGGTGTTCGCGTTGTTGCTGCCGTAGTTGAATGTCACGTTGGTGTTGATGGTGTAGGTGACGCCGGCGGTCACGCCGACTGACGTGGTCGTTGTGACGGTGAACGTCTTCCTCGAAGCGGCGTCCTGCACTTCGCTGAACGAGTACGGCGCCGTGCTGGTCCAGCCGTAACCGCCGGTCGTCGTGCTCCCGGGTGAGCCTGACGTCGTCATCGTCCAGCCGGTCGGGGTCGGCACCGCCGGGCACGGAACCGGCGACGCTGCGAACACCGGCGCCTGAGAGCTCAGGACGAGGACCGGCGCAGCCCACGCCGCGCCCTTGGCGAGCGTCCTTCGATTCACCGAGCCACCGCTCACATCCACTCCTGGCACCCTTTCGGCCCCCGGACCGAGATGGTGGCAACTGTCGCGCCGACCCCCGCCCCTGACTCCACCTTTGTCCCGTCACGCCCGCGAAGCCGACTTTCCGACCGTCCTGAACGCGTGTATGGATCAACTGTACAGCTCAAGCCGCCCCACATGGAACGCGCCGACCACCGCGAGGTCGTGCACTACCATCCGTCGGTATGACGGCTGACGCTCCGACGGTGCTCGCGACCTCCGGCGGGATACGGTCCGGGCGGCATACGTACTTCGAATTCTCCGAATTGACCCAATTCGCAGTGGAACTCGCGGGCGTCACCGGACGCACACCGCGCATCTGCACGATCTCCACCGCCCTCGGCGACAACCCGCACGTCCTGCACTCGCTGGCGGAGGCCGCGCGGGTCGCCGGGTACGAGCACTCGCATCTGCAGTTGTTTCCGATGCCGAATGTGCCGGACATCGCCGGCCAGCTGCTGAGCCAGGACGTCATCTGGGTGATGGGCGGCTCAGTCGCCAACCTCCTTGCCGTATGGCGCGTGCACGGCGTCGACACGGTCATGCGCGAGGCGTGGCAGGCAGGTGTCGTGCTCACCGGCGTGAGCGCTGGATCACTGTGCTGGCACGTCGGCGGCACCACTGATTCCTACGGACCGGATCTGCGACCGGTCACCAACGGGCTCGGCCTGTTGCCCTACGGCAACGGCGTGCACTACGACGGCGAAGCCCAGCGCAGACCGCTGCTGCAACGCCTCGTCGCCGACGGCACGGTGCCGGAGTCCTATTGCTCCGACGATGGCGTCGGGCTGCTCTACCGCGGCACGGCCTTCGTGGAGGCTGTCGCCGAGATCGACGGAGCGAGCGCGTATCACGTTGCGCGCGAAGGCAATTCAGCAGTGGAAACGGTGATCGAGGCTCGGCGCCTGCACTGACGGCCAACCCGCACCGGGCTCGTCGCCGCCGAGGGTGACCTCCCACGAGAGTAATGGTCGGTCGACGACGCAACGGGTGAACCCATCCGGCCGACCGGGCGTGACGAATCACGTCCATGAGCACCCCTTCAATTCCGCGCAACACCCATGTCGGCTGGATCAGGGCAGCCTTGGCCGGATTGCTGTCGGTCTGCATCGGTCTGGCGATCGGCCAACTCGTGGCTTCCTTGCGCAACAAGGCCACATCGCCTGTTCTCGCGGTCGGCGAGGCGGTGATCGACCGCACCCCGACACCGCTGAAGGACTGGGCCATCCAGCACTTCGGTTCCAACGACAAACTCGTGCTGCTCAGTTCGGTCACACTCGGGGTGCTGATTCTCGCAATCGTCGCCGGGCTGCTGGCCCGCCGAATGCTGTTGCTGGGAGCGGCCTTACTGGTGGTGATGCTGGTTGTCGCCGGATACGCCGTGCTGAGCCGGCCCTACGGATCCGTCGGCCAACTGCTGCCGACGGTCGCCGCCGGAGTGGTGGGCGTGATCGCGTTGGTCGTGCTCATGGCGCTGGCCGGCGACGCCACCGCGGCGGGGCTGCTGCAGAAGGTTCGTGCGCTCCTGCCGAATGCGAGCAAGAACGACGGTGAAGGCGTTCGCGCCAGCCGTCGTTCATTCATCATCGGCTCGACGACGACCGCCGTGCTCGCGGCGATCGGCGCCTACAGCGCACAGCGCATCAACGACGCGAAGTCCGCGCTGGGCATCAAGCTGCCGGCCGCCAGGACACCCGCCCCCGCCATACCTGTCGGACTCGACACGAAGGTGCCGGGCATCACGCCGCTGCGGACCCCGAACGGCTCGTTCTACCGTGTCGACACCGAGCTGTCGACACCGACCCTCGACGCCGACTCGTGGGAGCTGCACATCGACGGCGATGTCGAAAACCCCTACAAAATAAGCTATTCCGACCTCATCGACATGGGTCTGGAAGAGCAGAACATCACCATCACCTGCGTGAGCAATCCGGTCGGCGGCCCGTATGCCGGAGGCGCCACCTGGCGAGGCGTATCAACCGCGAAACTGTTGGCAAAGGCGAAGGTTCGCAACCCCGAGCGGCCGGACCTGCAGGTGCTGAGCACCTCGTTCGACGGCTTCACCATCTCCACTCCGCTCGGCGCACTCACCGACAACCGTGGAGCGCTGCTCGCTGTCGGCATGAACGGCGAACCGCTACCACGCGCACACGGCTTCCCAGCGCGCCTGGTCACTCCGGGCCTGTACGGCATGTGCGGCTGCACCAAGTGGATCACCCGCATGACAGTGACCACCTTCGCGGACAAAAAGGCGTACTGGACCCAACGCGGGTGGGGCACTGCAGTGAAGATCAAGCCGACTGCACGCATCGACGTACCCGGCTCTCTCGCAACGGTTCCCGCCGGCAAGGTCACTGCCGGGGGAATCGCCTGGGCGCAGGGAGAAGGCGTCGTCAAGGTGCAGATCAGCCTCGACAACGGCCCGTGGACCGACGCGATGATGGGGCCCGACGTCAACGTCGACTACTGGCGGCAATGGGCCTACGTCATACCGAACGTGAAGTCCGGCCAGCACACCCTGCAGGCACGCGTCATCTACGGCGACAACCAACAGCAGAGCACGACCAGCGCGCCGGTGTTTCCCGACGGTTCCAGCGGCATCGAGCAGCGCGTTTTCCTCGTCAGCTGAAAAAACTTCCGCTGGCACCCATCCGGGTCCATCACCAGTCCGAATCACCTGTGTTCCTGCACCAAACAGAACACACGCACTCAAGGAGAACGAAAAATGAAGACTCGCCTCGCCCTCTCGGTCGCCTCGGTCGGCGTGATCGCAGCATCCCTCACCGCCTGCGGCAGCTCGGGCTCCAGCGGCTCCTCGGCCTCCAGCAGCTCGCCGATGTCGAGCACGTCGATGAGTTCGCCGATGTCCTCGAGTTCGCCGATGTCCAGCGCGCCGATGAGTTCTGGCGCCGCCGATGCTTCGGCGCCCTTCGGCTCCGGCTGCTCGGCCGTTCCGGCCTCCGGGAAGGGCTCGTTCAACGGAATGGAGCAGGACCCGGTCGCCACCGCAGCTTCCAACAACCCGGTCCTGTCGACGTTGGTGACCGCCGTCAAGAAGGCCGGTCTGGTCGACACCCTCAACAGCGCCCCGGCCCTGACCGTCTTCGCTCCGGCCAACTCGGCCTTTGCCAAGATCCCGGCCTCGCAGCTGAACGCCGTGCTCGCCAACAAGGCCGAACTGACCAAGCTGCTCACCGGTCACGTGGTCTCCGGACGGCTGACCCCGGCCGAGTTGGCCGGCAGCCACAAGTCACTCGCCGGCACCACCATCACCGTGACCGGCTCCGGTTCCGACTTCATGGTCGACGGAATGGCGAGCGTGATCTGCGGCAACGTGCAGACCTCGAACGCGACCGTCTACATCATCGACTCGGTGCTGATGGCCAAGTGATCTGACGTGTCGGCGGTGCTCACGCTGTCACCAAGTGGTGCAGCCACACGCAACATGACCCCACAGGCAACAATGGGGCATGTGAGCACCGCCGACACGCTTCCGATGGCCGACCTGCTGGTCCAGGTCGGCCATGGCAGCCAGTCCGCGTTCACCCAGCTGTATGACGCCACGAGCGCCCGGGTGCACGGACTGGTCTGCCGCATCGTGGTCGACCGCGCGATCGCCGAAGAAGTCACGCAGGAGGTCTTCCTCGAGGTATGGCGCACCGGCCCCGCGTTCGATCCCATGCGCGGGTCGGCGCTGTCGTGGCTGTTCACCATTGCCCACCGCAGAGCGGTGGACCGCGTTCGCTCGGTGAGTGCGGCACATCGACGGGACGAGGCCTACGAAGCTGCGCAGACCGCTCCCGAGTACGACACCACCGCAGCCGAGGTCGACGATCGGTTGCGCGCCGAGCGAGTGCGCGCCGCCGTAAGCACGCTCTCCGACATACAACGCGAGGCGGTCGAACTGGCCTACTTCGGTGGGCTTTCACACGTCGAGGTCGCCGACCGGCTCGGAATCGCCCTCGGCACAGCTAAATCCAGAATCAGAGACGGACTCATGAAGATGCGACGCGAGTTAGGAGGAGAGCGATGAACGACGCACACATCGACGCAGTGGACTACGTCATGGACGGTTTGAGCAAGGCCGATCACCTCGCCGCCACCGAGCACCTGGCAACCTGCGCCGAATGTCGTGAGGACGTCGCGGCCTTCGCCGAGATCGGGGCGACGCTCGCCGGCACCGCTCCTCCTGTCGCCCCGCCACCTTCGCTGCGCGCGAACCTGTTGGCCCAGATCGCAGTCACGTCTCAAGACGCCGCTCCAGCGTCGGTCGCATCGTCGGGCAAGTCATCCGACGCACCCATCGACGAGTTGGCCCGGCGACGCGCCGGCAAGGTCCCTCGCCGATGGCGTGTTCTGACGGCCGCTGCGGCTGCGGTGGTGCTTCTCGTGGGTGGTGGCGCGGTCGTGCGACAGGTCAGCGGGCACTCGCATCAGACGACCGCCAGCGCCGTGCAACAGGTCGAGAATGCCTCGGACAAGCAGGTGCTCTCCGCCAAAGCCCGCTCCGGCACCATGATTCTCACGGCCTCGAGCAAGCTGGGTAAGGCCTTGATCACCCTTGAAGGCGTTTCGGCAGCCCCCCGCGGTTGGGTATACCAGGCATGGATGCTGACGTCCGACGGTCCCGTCAGCGCCGGGTTCGTGACCCCGGGCCACGAGACGCTGATGAAGGGAAAGCTTGCGACGAGCCACGGAGCCGCGATCACGATGGAGCCTGCGGGCGGTTCTGTCCGGCCCACCACAGCACCCATTGCGACTGTGATGTTGAGCTGAACACAGGACCCATCCGTTCGGTCGGCGGCGACGAACTCCTTTCGGCATAACGAGTTACCAGCGAAGGGATCGCGAAGGTGCAGTTCGAACGGGTCGCCGTGATCGGCAGTGGCGTCGCCGGGTTGGTCGCCGCACACGTCCTTGCGCGTAGCGCCGCCGTCACGGTCTTCGAGGCCGCCGGCCGCCCGGGCGGTCATGCGCACACCCACGACGTCATCCAGGTCGATGGCAACAAGGTCGCGATCGATTCCGGATTCATCGTGCACAACGACCGGACGTACCCGACGCTGCAGCGACTGTTTCGGGAGTTGCACATCCCGACCCAGCCGACCGACATGAGTATGTCGGTGCGCTCCGAGCGCACCGGGTGGCAGTATGCCGGCGGTCAGGGGGCCGCCGGCATCTTCGCGGATCCACGCACCAGCGTCCGGCCGCAGTTCGTCAAGATGTTGCTGCAGGTCCGCCGGTTCCACCGCGAAGCGACTGCTCTGCTCGACAGCGCCGACGACGGCACGCTGACCAGCATCGGGGACTGGCTCGACGACCGCGGCTTCTCCGCCGACTTCCTCGAGCACTTCGCGCGGCCTCTGGTGGCCGCCGTCTGGTCCTGCGATCCGCGTGATGCGATGGGTTATCCCGCACGCAGCCTGCTGACCTTCCTGCAGCACCACGGGATGCTCACTGTCACCGGTTCACCGACGTGGCGCACGGTGACAGGCGGTTCGCGCACGTATGTCGAAGCCGTTCTCGCAGCGCCCGCGATCCATCTGCACTGCAACGCGGCTGTTCGCAGCGTGCGGACGTTCACCGACCGCGTCGCTGTGGCGACCGATGACGACACTGCCGAATTCGACGCCGTGGTCATCGCGACACACCCCTCCGTAGCGCTCGGCATGCTCGCCGAGCCATCCGCAACTGCCACCGAAATCCTCGGAAGCATGCGGTATTCCGCCAACGAGGCACAGTTGCACACGGACACGACGGTGCTGCCGAGCGCGGTGCGGGCGCGCGCCTCGTGGAACTACCTGCTGCCGCAGACCCAGCAGGACAGCGTCCTGGTGAGCTATGACCTGACCCGGTTGATGCGCCTGCCCGACCCGCAGGGGCAGCGGTTCCTGGTGACGCTCGGCGGGCGCCACCGCGTCGACCAGTCTCAGGTGGTCGCCACGATGAACTATGAACACCCTTTGTATGACGCGCCGTTCATTGCCGCGCAGCGCCGCCTGTCCGAGCTCAACCAGCCAAGGCTCGCCTTTGCGGGCGCCTACCACGGCTGGGGTTTCCATGAGGACGGCGCACTGTCGGGGCTGAAGGCGGCCCAGGCGCTCGGCGGCGCGTGGTGAAGGCCGACGGCTACCTAGCGAGAGTGCGGCACACTCGCACCTCGCCGCTGCGCAACGACTTCACGTATCACTCGTGCGCGTGGCTGGTCGACTTGTCAACCGATCAGGCTGGCGGCAAACGCCTTTGGTGGCGAACGCCATTCGTGCGATTCCGCGCCAAGGACCACCTGGGCGATCCGACGAAGACGTGGCGACAGAATGTCATCGACTTCGCGGCGGGCGAAGGTGTCGATCTTTCCGGCGCCGGCATCCAGGTGCTCACCGGCGCATGCACCTCCGGTTACGCCTTCGACCCGCTCTCGGTCTACTGGTGCGCTCCTGCAGGCGAACCGCCGGTCGTGATCGCCGAGGTGCGCAACACCTACGGCGGGCGGCACTGTTACCTGCTCCGGACCGATCGGCGCGATGTCGCCACCACCGAAAAGCAGTTCTACGTCTCGCCGTTCAACGACGTCAGTGGCTCCTACACCCTCGTGCTCGCACCGCCGCAGCGCGACGGCTTCGATGTGACGATCACCCTGCATCGTGACGGCGAGCGGCCGTTCGTTGCCAGATGGCAGGGGCACAGACCACGAACTCCCCTGGAACGACTACGTTTCGGAATTCATGCTCCCGTCGCTGCGCAACTCGTCACAGCCCGCATCCATTGGCAGGGCGTGCGCCTGTGGGCCCGCCGCCTTCCAGTGCAACCCCGTCCTTCATCAGACCCTCAGGAGGCGTGATGACCACCGCAACCCCACAACCACGGCTCACCATCGACCCGGTTCGCTGGCCAGATGTCGCTCACGTGCCGCACGGCGCCCGGGCACGGATCGGCAGCATCGTCGCCGGCCGAATCTTCCGGTATGCCGTGTCCCGAATGTCGATCCGCGTCATGATGCCCGACGGCAGCATCCTCGGTGCCGGGAACAGTGACGAAGCTCCACTGATGCGCGTACATTCGCCCGAGTCGCTGCTGCGTCGCATCGGCACCGACGGCCTCATCGGCTTCGGTGAGGCTTACCAAGCGGGTGACTGGGACTGCGATGACCTAGCGGCACTCATCACCGAATTCGCCACCCATGTCGAAGAACTCGTGCCCCGCCCCCTGCGCAGACTGCGCGCGACCTACGGCAGCGCCGCACCGCGCAGTGACCGCCCGCAGCCGGAGAACTCCCGCACCAACGTCGAGCGTCACTACGACCTTTCCAACGACATGTTCTCGACCTTCCTCGACCCCACCATGACCTACTCGTCGGCGTTGTATGCCGACGACGACGAGTCACTGGTCAGCGCCCAGGAGCGCAAGATCGATCGTCTGCTCTATCAGGCGGAGGCCAGCGCCGGCACTTCGGTCCTCGAAATCGGTTCTGGCTGGGGCAGTTTGGCACTTCGCGCTGCACGGCGTGGCGCCACCGTCGACAGCGTCACCCTGTCTTCACAGCAGGAAAAGTGGGCGAACAAACTGCTGGCGCACGAAGGTGTCGCCGACAAGGCTCGCGTGCGGATTTGCGACTACCGCGACGTCGACGGCAGGTATGACGCCGTGGTCTCCGTGGAGATGATCGAGGCCGTCGGGCTCGAGTTCCTCGACGCCTACTTCGAGCGCATCGCACGATCACTGAAGTCCGGCGGGCGCGCCGCCATACAGGCCATCACCATGTCGCACCACCGCGTCCAGGCAACCCGCAACGAGTACACCTGGATCCACAAGTACATCTTCCCCGGTGGGGCGCTGCCCTCGATCGAGATGCTGCGCACCAGTGCCGCGCGCGTCGGTCTCGAACTCATCGACGACTTGGCCATGGGCGACAGCTATGCACGCACTCTCGACGCCTGGGCCAACGAATTCGATCGGCATACAACGCAATTGGATCGGCTCGGTTTCGACGAGACCTTCCGCCGGATGTGGCACTTCTACCTGCGCTATTCACAGGGCGGCTTCACGTCCGGCTATCTCAACGTGCATCAACTCACCTTCGTCAACAACGGGATGGCGGCATGACCCAGGACATCGCCGAGCGCCACCGGCCAGTCACGACGGCACCGACATCCGGGGTCGCCGGCGATCTCGCCGACGCGCTCGTCCCCTTCATCGGTGACCTGCCAGTGCATCTGACCGCGTGGGACGGCAGCACCGCCGGTCCGCTCGATGCGCCGCAGGTTCGCCTCAACTCCCCCAACGCGCTGCGCCGATTGCTTTGGTATCCGGGCGAACTCGGGGCTGCGCAGGCGTACGTCACCGGTGAGATCGACATCGAGGGGTCGGTGGCGGATGCACTGCGGCACGCGTGGGCGGTTGTCGCCGAACGCGGTCTCACGATGCGGCTGAGTGACCCTCGGGCAGTACTCGGTCTGGTGCAGGTCGCACGACGGCACGGTGCATTCGGCCGCCGTCCGAAGCCGCCGAAGACCCAGATCGCCGTCTCGGGACGGCTGCACTCCAAGGGTCGAGACCGGGAGGTGATTCATCACCACTACGACCTGTCGAACGACTTCTACGAGCTGATCCTCGACGCGAACATGGCGTATTCGAGCGCCTACGTCACTGGTTCGCCATTGGATGGCGTTGAGAATGCTGACTATTCACTCGAACACGCACAGCGCGACAAGCTCGACCTGGTCTGCCGCAAGATCGGCCTGCACGAGCGCCCGGGCATGACCATGCTCGACGTCGGCTGCGGCTGGGGCTCACTGTCGCTGCACGCCGCGCAGCACTATGGCGCCAAGGTCACGGGTGTCACGATCGCCGCCGAGCAAAAGGCGTTCATCGACAAGCGGATTCGCGACCGGGGCCTCGAGGACCTGGTCACCATCGAGTTGTGCGACTACCGCGACGTGCGTGGCACGTATGACGCCGTCGCCTCCCTCGAGATGGGCGAACATGCCGGCGACAAGGGCTACCCCGACTACACCGCCACGTTGTATCGCTCGGCAGCCCCCGGCGCGCGCGTGCTGATCCAGCAGATGAGCAGACGTGGACGGCATCCCGGTGGCGGCCCGTTCATCGAGGCCTTCATCGCGCCCGACATGACAATGCGTCCTGTCGGTGACACGGTCGCATTGCTGGAGGACGCCGGTCTCGAGGTGCGTGATGTGCACGCCATGCGAGAGCACTACGTCTGGACGGTGCGCGGCTGGCAGGCGCGCTTCGACGCACACCGTGACGAGTTGACCGCCCTCGTGGGCGACGAGGTCGTGCGGGTGTGGGAGCTGTATCTCGCGGGCGGCCTGCTCGCGTTCGAACAGGGCCGCATGGGCGTCGACCAGATCCTGTCGGTCCGGCGACCGAGTGCGCCGACCGGCCTGCCGGCCGTGCGTCCACGCGAGTGGAGCGACCCGCGTGACTGATTTCCTGTGGCTCACCGTCGGGTCCGCTGTGGTCCTGGCGGTGCTGCAGGTCGTCACCTTCGCAGTCTCCCGCCGTGTCGGCCGCTGGTCGGTCGTCGATGTGATCTGGGGACCGGGGTTCGCGCTCGTCGCGATCGTGGGACTGTGTTTCGGTTCGGGCGGCATCGGTCGCCGTTCCCTGCTCGCTGTGCTCGTGACGATCTGGGGTTGCCGACTGGGCTGGCACATCTTCCAACGCAGTCGCGGTGGTGCCGACGACGCGCGCTACGTGAAGCTCGCGGAAGGGCGCTCGGTCGCGGCCGTGGCAGTGCGCGTCTTCCTCACACAAGGCGTGCTGCAGTGGTTCATCTCGCTGCCGCTGCAGGTGGTCGCGGTGACGAGTGACCCACACGGGCTCGGCATCATCCTGACCGTCGTCGGAGCAGCAATCGTCGTCGGCGGTCTCATCATCGAGGCGGTCGCCGACCGACAGCTTGCGGCATACAAACGCATGGACCCTCGACCTCAAGTGATGGATCAGGGTCTCTGGGGCTGGTCCCGGCACCCGAACTATTTCGGCGACGCGTGCGTGTGGACCGGCATCTACCTGGTGGCTGTGACCGCGTGGCCGGGCGCGCTGACCGTGCTGTCGTCGGCACTCATGGTGTGGTTGCTGGTCGCCGGGTCGGGCGCCCGGTTGCTCGAACGGCACATGTCACAACGGCCTGGATATTCCGAATACCGTGAACGGACAAGCCTTTTCGTTCCGCTTCCGCCGAAGAAGCGAGCCGCCGAGCAGTCCTGACGTTCCCCGCTCGTGCCCGCGCCTCGCCGGCCATCACCCGCGCCGATGGGGCTCAGCTGTGCTTCACCTGGTCTGGCGTCAGCCGATGGGCCGGTAGGTGGTCGATCAGCACGCTACGGTCGATGCTCAGATCCTGGTCGACGACCACCAGTTCGCCTGAGCCCAGCAGTTGCCAGTCACCGTCGTCGAGCGGTTCGCTCGCGATCACGACGGACGCCGTCTTGCCGAGGTCGGTCGAGTGGACGCGGGAGGTCGAGCTGCGGTGATCCAGTGCTGGTTCGGCTGCCTGACGACGGTCGCTGACATAGAGCGTGTGCGTGTCGGGGTAGCGCACGGCATACAGCTGCGTCGGGGTCGTCAGCACGATGTTGACGGCGAACACCGGCACGTTGGTTGCGAGCCACTCGAATGCGCTCGCGAGACCGGCCCGTACGTCGCTGTCGGCCCGCTGCGTCTCTCGCGTGATGAGAGCGAAGATGCGCTCCGAGTCGGTGTCACCGTGCACCCGTGCCAGGTCGTCACCGAGCTCCTTCTCGAGAACGTCCAAGCCGCCGATCGCGCCGTTGTGCGCGAAGATGCGCCGATCCATCTCGAACGGATGGGTGTTCGCGTCGGTGTGCCGACCGGTCGTCGCGATGCGCACGTGTGCGACGAAGGTCGTGGACTCCAGTTCTTTTGCCTCCGTGGCGAATTCGGCGTCCTCGAAAGCCGCCAGCGGCTGCTTGTCGACGTGCGGTCGACCGTCGGCGTCGAAGGTCCCGATGCCGGTGCCGTCGGGATTGCGGTGCGACTGCGCGTCGAGCGAGTCCGGCGCATCGAGCAACCAGAAGGTCGCATGGGCGCGCCGACGACCGGCGTGGAGTCCGAACAAGCGGCACATGCCGTCTCACTTTCGAGGTTGTTGCAACTGTCAGTCGCGCTGGTCCGGCTCGTCGAGACTGAGGCGCAGGTCACGGTCGCCATACTTGTCGACCAGGAACCGGTGATTGACCACTGCCTGGACTTGACCCGAAACGCCCACTGCTGCAACTGCTTTGCGCACGGCGTTGAGCAAGACCTCGAGCTCGTCGATGAGCAACTGAGTGCCGGTGCGACCGTCTTGCAGTGGCACGGTGTCGGCGGTGCCCGGCGGCAGATCGAGGTAGGACCGCACCGATGCCGGCGCGTGTTCGTCGCGGATGCGCTCGACCTCGAAGGCCTCCAGGCCGGTGATGCCGTGGGCAGCGATGTACTGCACCGCCTGGGTGGCTTCGGTGTCGATCTGGACGACGAGGGTGCGCGCCTCGTCAGGGATTCGCGACTGCCGAGCCAGCCGCTCCAACGGCGTCATCGGACCCTGAGTCATCAACTCCGAGAACGGTTTCGGCACCGACGGCCCGTACTCCGGAGGCGGCGGCATGAGGTTGCGCTCACGCCGCCCGCGACCGAAGACCATCAGACGTTCAGCGACATGATCATCGTGGGCTCCGGCAGCCCGCTCTCCGGGGAGCTGACCACGCCGGTGCCGACAGCGAGGAACTCCGAGGCATGCTCGCCCCACACATGGGCGTTCACCCCGGTGGTGACCCCGACGATGCCGTCGGCACCGAATTTGTTGGCTTCGTCCTCCATCCGAGTCATCGCCAATTCCCTTGCGGTGTATGCCGCTTCGGTGAACTGCGGCATCTCCATGTTCTGGCCCGCCATCTTCAAAGTCTGCCGAAGTCCTTGGTGCGCAACGTGATAGACGCAGGCTCCGAAGACGAACGCCCGCGGGAAGTGCCCTGCACGCACGAGGGTGTAGAAATCCTGGCCCGACAAGTCACTCGTGAACGGGCCGCCGTCACGCAGCTTGTACGCCGGATTGGGCTGCCGCGCACGTATGGCGGTGCCTTCCGCCATGAACTCCAATTCGCCCTGCTGCCAGGCATATCGCTGGATCCGCAGGTTCACACCGACGACTCCGTCTGCGCCGAGGGCGTGGGCTTCACTGCGCATCCGCTCGATCGCCAGCGAGCGGGCGTGGAACATCGCCGCCGAGAGGACCTCGAGTTCCATCGATCGTCCCCAGTTCTGGAACTGGTAGCCGATGTGGTAGATCGAGGTACCCATCACGTAGCCGAGCGGTTCGAACCCGAGCTTGTGCACGAGGACGAATTCGTTGACCGACAGGTCGGAGGTGAAGGCGCCTTTGTCCTGCTGCTCGCGCTGTGCCAGACGCTGCACTCGTTGCATCGCCGCCGGCGGCAGCTGCGTGCCCGACTCGGCCGGCACCTGTTGACCTTGCGCCTGGACCTGCCCCTGCGGCATCTGCTGCGCGTTGTCCTGCCCCTGATCCCGGCGACCGAATGCCACGTCCCACTCCTTCGATGCGATGGTCTGTCGTTTTCATCTTCCGGGCGAACACTGTGAGCCTGCTGGGCGAGGCCGATGACCTCAGCCCGGAGGAATCCGGCCCTTCAGCTCGCTCGGATCCGACACCGGAGTCGATGCCGTTTCGGCGATGACCGCCTGTGCCTTGGGCACCGAGTCCCAGGTGTTCCACAACAACGCTCCGCGGACCTTTCCGGCGTCGGTCAGGTAGTAGACGACGACCGCGGTCCTGTCGTCATTCCAGTCCTCGAAAGTGACCAGCGCAGTGGAGGTTTCACCGATCGCCTCGTAGCCGTCGTCATACAGGTCGGACCAGAAGAACGGCGTGTGCGTGTAGGCGTCAACCGCGCCGGCCATCGATCGCCCGGCGGCCTCCCCCATCGATTCGGCGGCGTCGGCGTGCTCGACCCGGCGCCGACCCAGCAGAGCGTCCGGATATGACGCGACATCGCCCGCGGCGTAGACGTCGGCTGCGCCGGTGCGCAGCGTCTCGTCGACGACGATGCCGTTGTCGACGCCGATCCCGGCGGCTTCGGCGAGCGCAGTCTCGGGCGTCGCACCGATCCCGACGACAGCCGCGTCGGCGGTGATCTCGGTGCCGTCGGTCAGTTGCAGAGTCACATCGGCGTCCGAGGCCGAGCCGGAGTCGAGGCTGCCGTGCACGATCGTGACACCGTGCGCCTGCAACGCCTCGGTTGCGTGCCGCGCCAGGCTCTCCGGCAGCATGTGCTGCAGGACCAACTCGTCGGGCACGACGAGCGTGACCCGAATGTCGTTCTGTGACAACGCTGCTGCGATCTCGGAGCCGATGTAGCCACCACCCACGACCGCGATATGTGCTCCGGGCTTCGCCAACTCGCGCAGTCGCCGGTAGTCGGCAGCGGTGCGGTAATAAACGACCCGGTCACCGGGCTGTATGCCGCCGACGCGCGGCCGCGAGCCGGTCGCCAGCAGCAGCTTCCCGAAGCCGACGGTCGTGCCGTCGGCCAGCGACAGCTGGTGCTCCGTCGGCGCAACCGACGCGACGGCTGCGCCATACCTCTCGGTGACCGACGTCTCGTCATCGAGCAGTCGCGAGTCGCCGAGCTCCTTGTCCGCCTCCAACCACAGCGTTTTCGACAGATCCGGCCGATAGACCGGCGCATCGGACTCGGCGCCGAAGATCGCGACCGTGCCTGTTTCGTCCAGCGCGCGGATGCCCTTCACTGCAGCTGCGGCGGCGATGCCTGCGCCGACGATGACGTAGTCGTAGGAAAGGTCGGTGCTCTGGTCGTTCATCATTGCCACCTTTGCGCGGGAAGCCGGTTGACCGGACACATCCAGTGCAACACAGTCCACCGGCCGCGAGCGTGGGAACCGTCATCGGCTTTCGAGAGGTTGCGACCCTCAGATCGTCGTGTCCCGATCGCCTGCCAGCAGCAGTTGTGGCACCTGCGAAAAGACCCAGCCGCTCCCGCGCCTTCGAAAGACCCAGACGACGTCGAACCGGTCCCCCGGCCACTTGCTCGGAACAGCCGGTTCGGACCTGCCGAGCGCTTCTGCGATCGCCGGGATGTCCTGGTGTTGCCACGCGACCAAGGTGGCGCCGCGAGAGCTGCGCAGTGCAGCGGCCACCGTCGCAGCACTTTTCTTCGGCCAGGAACTTTCGATGGATATCTGCAGCCGTTCGCTCAACGGCGTGAGCGTCTCGACCGGACGGGCACTGCCGTCGGCAGGATCAGCTGCCACCAGCCGCTCAGGTCGCTGCAGCCCGGCACGTGGCTCGATCGGACCGTTCACGTCGAACGGGTCGAACAGGCCGACCAACGCACCAGCTCGCGACCATCCGGTGACCGTGAGCGACTCGGCATCGACATCACCTTGCGCAGTGACGCCGTATGGCGCGCCTCCACCCTCCGGCTTCTCCGCGTGGCGGACGATCATCACGGTGTCGTCCGCAGCGACCGCACCAGCCGTCTGAAGTGAGGTGCGCCTGTCGCCGGCGGAGCTTGCGCAGGCTGCGAGGCTGCCACTGGCCAGCGTCGCGGTCACAACAGTCAGTACCCCGCGGCGAGACGAGATGATCCGGTGGTCCATTCTCGAATGGTGCGATGGTTGCCTGGGTCCCGACAGGGTGCATCCTGCAGATCA
Source organism: Rudaeicoccus suwonensis (assembly GCF_007829035.1). Taxonomy (NCBI): domain Bacteria; kingdom Bacillati; phylum Actinomycetota; class Actinomycetes; order Micrococcales; family Dermacoccaceae; genus Rudaeicoccus; species Rudaeicoccus suwonensis. The sequence goes on along the minus strand of NZ_VIVQ01000003.1, from coordinate 121,608 downwards.
CGCCGATGTGGCGCATGAACGACCGTGACCCGTACAGCCTGCAGATCCTGGAGCGCACCATGACCGATCTCGTCCAGCTCACTGTCGACACCAGCCGAGGCACGGTGCAGGGGATCGTCGAGGGTGATGCCGTCAGCTTCCGCGGTATCCCGTATGCCGCGCCGCCGGTGGGTGCACTGCGTTTCGCCCCGCCGCAACCGCATCCGGGGTGGAGTGGAGTGCGCGACGCGGTCCTGGCCGGTCCGTCGGTGCCCCAGTCAGCATCTCGGCTGGAGCACATCCAGGGCGCCCGAACTCCTGACTGGGACGAAGCTGGTTGCCTCACCGTCAATGTGTTCACTCCGCTGGCGGCGGTGGGCGAGCCCGGGTCGGCCCGCCCCGTGCTGATCTGGTGGCATGGCGGTGGGTTCACCAGTGGCAGCGGTGGTTGGGATTGGTATGACGGGAGGCGCCTTGCCGAACTCTGCGACATCGTCGTGGTGACGGCGAACTATCGCGTCGGACCTCTTGGCTACCTTTACCTGCCACAGATCGGTGCAGCCAACCTCGGCCCGCAGGACCAGGGAGCCGTGGTGCGCTGGACCCTGGAAAATGTCGCCTCGTTCGGTGGTGACCCCGGCGTCGTCACGGTCGGCGGCCAGTCCGCAGGCGCGTACTCCGCGCTGCTGCTCGGGCTGGACCCGACGACAGGACCATCGGTGTCGCGACTGCTGCTGCAGAGCGGCCCGTTCGGTCTTGAACCGCAGGATCCGCAACATGCCGCCGAGCACGCCGAGGCATACCTCCGTCTGCTGGGCATCGCCACCGGATCCGACTACGGGAAGGCGTTGCGCGACATACCTGCTCAGCAGTTGCTCGACGCTTACGGTCAACTCGCTCGGCAGGTGTCGGTGCCGGGCAACGCAGCACCGCCGATGTATCCCGTGCTCGGCGCGGCCGGGGTGCCACGCGCGCCCCATGAAGCGGTGCCCGCCGGCGGAATCGACGGCAAGCCACTGATGATCGGCACCACTCACGATGAGTCCACGGCGTTCTTCGCGTTCGATCCGCGCATCCAGCAGCTCACCATTGAGGCCGCGCTCGGCCTGCTCACCGCCGCGGTCGGCGAGCCGTCCGCCCGTGCCACTTACGAGCGGCATGCAGCGCGCCTATCTGGCCGGACGCCGGCGCAGATCTTCACGGCCGTGCAGACGGACGCGCTTTTCAGGGACGACTCAGTGGCGATCGCCGACCACCATGCAGACGGTGGCAGCACGACCTACGTCTACCAGTTCGACTATGCGCCGGCCGATGACCCGCACGCTCTGGGCGCCACACACTGCGTCGAGCTGCCGTTCTTGTTCAACACCTTCGATGCGTTTTCGTCAAGCGCGTCACTGTCCGGAGTCGGTGCCGCAGAACGCGCCCTCGCCCACGAATTCGCCGGCACTGTAGGGGAATTCGTATCCACGGGAGTTATCGACGGTTGGCAGACGTACGCTCCACCCAACGGCTTCATCCGCCACTTCGGCTGAAGTGGCATGGGGCGACCGGCGCCTCAGCGCACACTGCCTCGGCCGGTTCGAGAGCCCAGTGGCTCCTCGACAGCCGGCAACAGCCCTAGACGTTGAAGCGGAACTCCACCACGTCGCCGTCCTGCATGACGTAGTCCTTGCCCTCCATGCGCGCCTTTCCGGCCGCGCGGGCTTCGGCCACCGAGCGCAGGGCGATGAGATCGTCATACGAGATGATCTCGGCTTTGATGAAGCCCTTCTGGAAGTCGGTGTGGATGACACCCGCCGCCTGCGGCGCCGTCCACCCGCGGTGGATGGTCCAAGCGCGTGTCTCCTTGGGGCCGGCGGTCAGATACGTCTGCAAGCCGAGGGTGTTGAAACCTTTGTGCGCCAACTGATTCAGGCCCGACTCGGTCGCGCCGAAGGACTGCAGCATCTCGAGCGCATCCGCTTCTGACATCTCCGCCAGATCCATCTCGAGCTTGGCATTGAGGAAGATCGCCTCGGCCGGCGCGACGAGCGACTGCAACCGTGCCTGCAGCTCCTCGTCGGACAGCTGGTCCTCGTCAAGGTTGAACACATAGAGGAACGGCTTGCCGGTCAGCAGCCCCAGCTCGCGGATCGGCGCGACATCGAAACCCTTGCTGAACAAGGTGTCGCCGGTTTCGAGCAGCTCCTGCGCGGCCAGGGCGGCGTCATACACGGCCTTGTCGGTCTTCTTGCCCTTGACCTCTTTCTCCAGCCGCGGCACCGCCTTCTCCAGAGTCTGCAGGTCGGCGAGGATCAGCTCGGTGTTGATCGTCTCCATGTCGGACTCCGGCGACACCTTGCCGTCGACGTGCACCACGTCGTCGTCGTTGAAGACCCGGATCACCTGGCAGATCGCGTCCGCCTCGCGGATGTTCGCCAGGAACTTGTTGCCCAGGCCCTCGCCCTCGGAGGCCCCGCGCACGATTCCGGCGATGTCGACGAAGGACACCGTCGCCGGCAGGATCTTCTCGGACTTGAAGATCTCCGCCAGCCCCTGCAGCCGGGCGTCCGGCAACGGCACGACGCCCACGTTGGGCTCGATCGTCGCGAAAGGATAGTTCGCGGCGAGCACGTTGTTCTTGGTCAGGGCGTTGAACATGGTGGACTTGCCGACGTTGGGCAGTCCGACGATTCCGATGGTGAGGGCCACGGGCACAGGAGTCTACGGGCTCCCCCGCCGCCCGCCCTATTCGCTCAACGAGGCCAGCTCCTCCTCGGTCAGCTCGACCTGGCCCGCGGCGGTGTTCTCCTCCAAGTGCCCCACCGATGAGGTGCCCGGAATCAGCAGCAGGTTGTCGCTCTGCGCGAGCAGCCAGGCCAGGCCGATCTGCGACGGGGTGACGTCACGCTGCTGCGCGAGCCCGATGACGCGCGGGTCCTCGGTCACCTTGGGCATGTTCGGGAACGCCGACCCCAGCGGGAAGTACGGCACGTATGCCAAGCCACGCTCTTCGCACAACCGCAACACCGGCTCGTCGTCGCGGTGCAGCAGGTTGAAGGCGTTTTGTACGCACACCGCACCCGCATCGGCGGCCAGCCGCACCTGTGCCTCGGTGACGGTGCTGACGCCGAAGGCCTCAAGCGACCCTTCGTCGACGAGTTCGCGCATGGCGGTCAGCTGGTCCTCGAAAGGCTCTTCGACGTGACCGGGGTGCTCTTCGGCCGACATGACGCGCAGGTTCACCGCCGGAAGTGACTCGACACCAAGGGTTTTCAGATTTTCGTGCACACCGTCCTTGAGCTCCTTCGGCGTCTGCGCCGGCAGCCAGTTGCCCGACCCGTCACGTCGGGCGCCGACCTTGGACACCAGCACCAGATCCGCCGGGTATGGCGCAAGCGCCTCCCGGATCAACTCGTTGGAGACATTCGGGCCGTAGAACTGCGACGTGTCGATGTGGTTGATGCCGAGCTCGATCACCCGTCGCAGCACCGCAATGGCCTGGTCGTGATCCCTCGGCGGGCCGAAGACACCGGGCCCCGGCAGTTGCATGGCGCCGAACCCGATGCGTGAAACGGTGTGTCCGGCCAGCGTGAACGTCGTTGTCGTCATGGCTCCACTCCATCACGCCGCTACGACAACGATCCACTTATCGATGACCTGGCAGCAGACGTTGTTATCCAGGCATCACAACAGCATCGTGTGTCAGGTCAACAGGCCTATCAGCTGCGCACCAGCGCGGGAGCCACGGCATACAGCCCGGTCGCAATACTGTGCGGTCATGCTCGTGCACCTGCGGCTGACCACCCCGCCGGACCTGACCGGTCTGCTCGGCGACCTGTTGAACGACAACGAGGCCGTCACCAACGTCAGTGTCCAGCGCGGCATCGCCACCAAACCGCGCGGCGACGTGCTCGAGGCTGATGTGGCGCGCGAAGCAGCGAGCACCCTGCTGGACGAGATCGAACGCACCGGCCTCGCCGAGCGCGGCGGCATCAACGTGTCGTCACTGACTGCGACGCCCTATCGCGCCGCGTCGATGATCGACCGGCTCGCCATCGGGGAACCGGATGATGCCGTGATCTGGGCGCAGATCGAGGAGCAGGCCGAGGCGGGCGCTCGCTCGACCCTGAGTTATTACCTGTTCCTGATCATCGCCGTCGCGCTGGCCGCCGTCGCGGTCGTGACCGACTCCCCCGTGCTCGTCGTGGGCGCGATGGTGGTGGGCCCGGAGTTCGCAACCGTCGCGTCGCTGTGCACCGCGCTTGTCTTGCGCAACTGGGGCCTGGTCGCTCGCAGCCTGATCCTGTTGGTCACCGCGTTCGCCGTCGCGGTGCTCGTCATCACCGCGCTGGCGCTGATCGGCCGGGCCTTCGGCCAGATCACCGCGGGCGACGTCACGCGACCGCGTCCCGAGACCAGCTTCATCTGGCAGCCGAACATCTGGTCGTTCATCGTGGCGATCCTCGCGGGCGCCGCCGGCGTCCTGGCACTGTCGACGGACAAGGCACAGGCCATGGTCGGGGTCTTCATCTCGGTGACAACGGTGCCGGCGGCGGGCAACTTCGCGCTGGCGCTCGCGGTGTGGGCGCCGCGTGAGATGGGTGGCTCGGCCGCGCAACTGGGCATCAACCTGGTCGGTATGACGATCGCCGGCGCCGTCGTGCTGCTGGTGCAGCGCCGCTGGTGGCATCACCTCAACAGGATCACCGCACACGTCCGCCCGTGACGCGTCAGCCCTGTACTCGATCGGGTATCAACCGGTTTCGCCGTCACGGAGCCGACGAAGGCTGTGCCGTTGTCGGTGGCTCATGATTGGCTCCGGGTCATGGAGTTTTTCGCCTTTGTCGCCGGACTGTTGGTCGGCGCCGCCGTCGTCCTTCTTGCAGCACGTATGACGTATGCCGCGCGACTCGTCGCGGCGAGCACCGAGACGACGCTGCTGCGTGAGCGGGTGGTGGATCTGGAGTCCGCTGTCTCCGACGACCATGAGACCGCATCGGTCCTTGCGCCGCTGAGCGCCGCGCTGCAGCGGGTGGAGCGGCAGGTCTCGACTCTGGAGCGCGACCGCGTCGAGCAGTTCGGCGAACTCGGTGCGCGCCTGCGCGACGTGGGCCGCACCACTGCCGACCTGCATGCGCAGACCGTGCAGCTGACCGGGGCTCTGCGGTCGTCGTCGACGAGTGGTGCCTGGGGCGAGGTGCAACTGCGCCGGGTGCTCGAGCACTCCGGCATGCTGTCGCACTGCGATTTCGACGAACAGGTCACCGCCGTGACGAATCTGGAGCAGCGGGTGCGCCCGGACGTCGTCGTGCGCCTGCCCGGTGACCGTGTGCTGGTGATCGACAGCAAGGCACCGATCCGCAGCTTCCTGGCGGCGCAGGCATCCGACGTCAGGCCGGACGAGCGCGACCGGCTGCTGGACGAGCACGCCACGGCGCTCCTGCGGCACGTGGATTCCCTTGCGGCGAAGGCGTATTGGAGCGCGTTCGAGCGGACACCGGAGATGGTCGTGTGCTTCCTGCCGGCGGACGCGATGCTCGGGGCGGCTTTGCGCCAGGACCCGGCCCTGCTCGATCGCGCGATGCAACGCAAGGTCGTGCTCGCTTCGCCCAGCACGCTTCTTGCCCTGCTGCGGACGACGGCCTACGCGTGGCAGCAGGACAGTCTCGTGCGCGGCGCCCAGGATCTGCTGCGGCTGGGCACGACTCTCTACGAACGACTGACGACGCTGGGCAGGCACACCGCGAAGCTGGGCACGTCGTTGACCAAGTCGGTCGAGGCCTACAACGCGATGGTCGGTGCGCTCGAATCACGCGTGCTGGTGTCTGCCCGGCAGATGCAGGCACTCGGTGTGACCAGTGAGGTGCTGCCCGATCAGCAGCCGGTCGAGGTGGCGACGCGTCCGTTGACCGCGCAAGAACTCATTGATGCGCTCGACGAGCAGGTCGCCCGGCCGATGCTCGACTTCACCGCACCATCGGCAGGTGACGGCGCACCGAAACGCGACCACGGCGCAGCAGCGGGCTGAGAAGCCGCACCTGCGTGGTGTGGCTCACGCATCGTCGATGCCGCGAGCCCACGGGGAGGAGCGCCTTGTCACGGGCAGGCTGCTAGAGGGCTGAGCGTCAATGCAGTGACCCGGCGTCGTGCCGGATCTCCTCCGTCTGGTCGGCGCCGCGGGCCTTGAGGTCACGACGCAACTCGTTCGGCAGCGCGAACAGCAAGCTCTCCTCGGCGGCGGTCACCGTCTCGACATCGGTGAAACCGCGAATTGCCAGGAATTGCAACACATCCCGCACCAGCACCTCAGGCACCGACGCTCCCGAGGTCACCCCGACTGTCGTCACGCCGTCGAGCCATTCGTCGGCGATCTCGTCGGCGTAGTCGACCAGGTGACCGTCGCGCGCGCCGTGCTCGAGCGCAACCTCGACCAGGCGCACCGAGTTCGAGGAGTTGCGGCTGCCGACGACGATCATCAGATCGGTCTGCGCCGCCATCTGCTTGACCGCCAGCTGCCGGTTCTGCGTGGCGTAGCAGATGTCGTCGGAGGGCGGGTCCTGCAACTTGGGGAACCTCTCGCGCAACCGGCGCACGGTCTCCATCGTCTCGTCGACCGACAGCGTGGTCTGCGACAGCCAGACGACCTTGTCCGGATCACGCACCACGACCTCGTCGACATGGTCGGGCGACTGCACCAGGGTGATGTGCTCGGGCGCCTCACCGGAGGTGCCGACAACCTCCTCATGACCCTCGTGCCCGATGAGCAGGATGTCGAAGTCGTCACCGGCAAATCGCTTGGCCTCGCGGTGCACCTTGGTCACCAGCGGGCAGGTCGCGTCGATCGTCTTCAACGACAACGCTTTTGCCTCGTCGTGCACGATCGGAGCGACCCCGTGCGCGGAGAAGATCACGGTGGCACCCTCGGGCACCTCCTGCGTCTCGTCGACGAAGATCGCGCCGCGCTTTTCCAGCGTCGTCACGACATGTTTGTTGTGCACGATCTCCTTGCGCACATAAACCGGGGGGCCATAGAGGTCGAGTGCCTTCTCGACCGTCACGACGGCACGGTCGACCCCGGCGCAATAACCACGCGGCGCAGCGAGCAGCACCCGCTTGCCTTCGGATGCGGTGGCTGTGGTGTCGGCGTCGGGTGTCTCGGCGGCGATCGTCATACCGCCAATGCTAAGCGGGCAACGCATCACCGGCCGATTCCGCCCATGAGCCGTCCCCACTTCCCCCGGCGCACCAGCAGAGGGCCGGTGCCGATCAGACCCGCCCGGCCACCATGTCCATCAGCCGCGCGACCACGTTGCCCTTGCGCAGTCCGTCGTGCTCGAACTCGTTGGTGACCCAAGCGCGGCAGTTGCCCACCCGTCGCGATGTGTCCATCGACAGATCGGCATCGACATACATGTCGTCGAAGTAGACCGCCGCGGCCACGGGGACCGTGTTGCGGGCGAGGCGCTCTGCGTCATACAGCGCGGGCCACGAGGTGTCGGCCGCCAGCAGGTCCGCAGCACCAGCGAACGGCCGCAGCAACGGGATCTGCTCGAACATCCACCGGAACATCGTCTCGCCGGTCAGCAACAGCGGTGTGGCCGATGGCGCGAACTCGGGTCGGCTGGCCAGTTGCGCGTCGGCTGCCCACCCGCTGGCCCCGCCCTGGGCGTAGCAGAACTCCTGCAGCGCGTAGATCGGCCCGTCGGCGAAAGCGGTCTCCGCGAGCACCGTGTGCTTGAAGCGGTCGGAGATGCGGTCGCCCTCGAAGGCCGTTTCCAGCGCCCAGTGCACCCGCTCGTAGCCGTCACTCATCCCAAAAGCACGGCCCAGCAGTCGCATTCGGTCGGTCGTCAGCCGTGAGCCGTCGGGCAGCAGCACTTCGTTGTCGTCCAGGTGGTCCGCCAGGGCACGCACGAGAGCGACGTCCTGCGGGTATCGCTCGTAGAACGCGGCGTTCTTCGCGGCGATGCGCGGGAAGGTGCGCGCGTAGACCTCGGCGGCATCCGCGTCGAGGCCGGACAGGCCACCGGTCACCAGGCAGCCGCTGAGTCCCTCGGGCGCCTGCGACAGATAGGTCAGGGTGATGAAGCCGCCGTAGCTCTGGCCCAATGTCATCCACGGCCTGCCGCCCGCGACCTGCGCGCGGAAGAGCTCCGCGTCGGCCACGATGCTGTCGGCCCGGAACAACGAGATGTATGCCGCAAGCTCTGCCGCGTCGAGGTGGCCGACGGACTGCGCGGTCAACGGGGTCGACCGACCGGTGCCGCGCTGGTCCAGCAACAGCACGCGGTGCGTCTGGGTGACGTGGCCGAGCCAGCCGTCCGCACCATACGGCCGCGGGCCTTCGCCGCCGGGGCCACCTTGCAGGAACACCAGCCACGGAAGATCCGCGTCGACCTTGTCGACGGCAACGACCTCACGGGCGAAGACCTCGATCGTGCGGCCGTCGGGGTTGCGGTGGTTCAAGGGGGCGGTCACGGTGTGCTCGGTCAGCGCGAGGCCAGGAATGCGCGTCGTCATACCTCGCAGATTAGGGCAGAGCGCCGTCCGCTTCCTGGGACCCACCCCTTTCCTCGCTCGACCGGACCCTTGTGACCCGCGCCACAGTGTGGCAGGGTGTGTGACGCAGTTAATCGATTTAAACAACGTTCGAGGTGCTTCGATGGTCGTCCGCCTGCGTGACGTCGCCGCTCTCCTAGGTGTGAGCGATGCGACAGTCTCACTTGCGCTGTCCGGAAACCCTCGCATTTCCAAGGCAACTCGCGATCGCGTGATCGCAGCAGCGGAGGAACTGGGGTACCGCCCGAACCGCGCCGCACGTGCGCTTCGCACCGACGCAACCCACACGCTCGGCCTGATCGTGAGCGACATCGCCAACCCGTTCTTCGGCGAACTCGCCAGCGAGATCGAGCGTCATGCCGAAGAAGCCGGGTACTCGGTGACCTTGTGCAACTCCAACGAGGATCCCGCCCGGCAGGACAACTATCTGCTCAATCTGCTGGCAGGCAGCCAGGCCGACGGAGTGCTGCTCGTCCCCACGTCGTCGACGACCGCCGGCCTCCGCGCCGCAGGCGCTGCGGGGGCACGCATGGTCGTGCTGGACAGGCCGATCGCCGTCCCCGGGTCAGGACTCGCGGCTGATCACCTGCGCTCGCTGCCCACGGTTCGCAGCGACTCTTCAGAGGCACTTCGGCACGCTGCCGAGCTTCTGGTCGAGCTGGGTCATCGAAGGGTGGGCATCGTGGCCCCACCGCAAGGAACGCCACTGGGCCGCGAACGCCGTCGTGAGATCAAGGACGCCTTGGTCGCCGCAGGTGTCACCGGGCGCGACGTCGTCGTCGAAGAAGGAGACTTCCGTCAAGACAGTGGGTTCGCAGCAATGACAAGCCTTTTAGGCAAGTCGAATCCACCGACTGCGGTGATCGCGGCCGACGGACCCATGGGCGTCGGAGCCCTGAAGGCAGCCCGCGCTGCCCATCTCCGGTTGCCCGACGACCTGTCGTTCATCTGCTTCGACGACACCCCGTGGTTCGAATTGTTCGACCCACCGCTCACCACCATCGCCCAGCCGATCCGCGAGCTGGCGAGCGCCGCGGTCGATGCCATCCTCGGGCTGATCGCCGGCGGCCCGGTGCCCGACCAGAGCCGTTGTCGACCCCGGTCCACGTTCGTCCAGCGCGCGTCCTGCGGGCCACGTCCTACCTCTTCGACGCGCTCATCCCACGCACGAGCAACGTCATACAAAACCGATCCTCCAGGAAAGAAGAACAGCTGATGAAGACCCCACGCACCACCGTCGCCGCCGTCGCCCTCGTCGGCCTGTCACTCGCCGGCCTCACCGCATGTGGCCGGGGTGGCTCCGATGCCTCAGGTAAATCGTCTAACGGAGCCAAAACCGCCAACATCGCCATCGTCACCCGCGACTTCTCCAACCCGTACTGGGCGGCGCTGCGCGACGGCGCGATCGCCGAAGGCAAGGCACAGGGCGTCAATGTCACCGTCAAGGCCGGATCGAGCGAGACCGACTCCCAGGGCGAGAACGCGCAGATCCAGGCGCTTGCCGGTCAGAACTTCAACTGCTTCGGCGTCGTCCCGGTCAACGCGACCAACGTCATCACCCCGCTCGTGCCGATCGCGCGCAAGGGCATCCCGATCCTCGACCTGGACACCCAGATCGACCCGGCTGCGTCAAAGGCCGCGGGCGTCTCCTACGCGTCGTTCATCGGCTCCGACAACATCTCCGCCGGCGAGCAGGCCGGGCAGCAGTTGCTCACTGCAATGGGCGGCAAGGGCGATGTCGGCGTGCTCGAGGGCATCGCGGGCGAGCAGAACGGCATCAATCGGCTCAACGGTTTCAAGAAGGTGACCGCCGGCAAGCTGACCATCGTTTCGGCCCAGCCGGCGAACTACGACCAGAACACCGCTCTGACGGTCACCACCGCGATGCTCCAGGCGAACCCGAACATCACCGGCATCTTCGCCGCCAACGACACGATGGGCCTGGGTGCCGCGCAGGCGGTCAAGAACGCCGGCAAGGAGGGCAAGATCAAGATCATCTCCGTTGACGGAATCCAGGCCATGCTGACGTCGATCAAGTCCGGCGCCAACACCGGCACGATCACCCAGTACCCGTACGCCGAAGGCCAGATGGCCGTTCAGGCGTGCATCGCCAAGGTCGCAGGCAAGTCGATTCCGGCCCGGGTGGTCTCGCCGATCGTGTTCATCAACTCAGCCAATGTGGACAAGGCGATCGCGTCTTTCCCGAAGCCCTTCGGCGTCTTCGACGACCCGTTCGGCACACCCGCGTCGAGCAAGTGACAGACCGGCCCTCACCACCCGTCGAAAGGCACTCTCATGTCGGTGCAAGCCGCCACTGCTGAACCCGATGTCGACCGGCCGCGGCGTCATCCGGTCGAGACGATCGCGCAGTATGCCGCGCCGATCGCGCTCGTCGCACTGTTCGTCATCTTCTTCATCGCCACCCCGAAATTCCTCACCGGCAGCAACATGACCGCGCTGCTGGTCTCGGCGACGATCCTGCTGGTGCTGGCCATGGGCCAGCAGTTGGTGATCACCGTGGCCGGCATCGACCTGTCCGTGGGCTCCAACCTGCCGTGGGCGGCGACCGTCGTCGGCTGGACCTATGAGCATCACTGGGGCACACCGGCCGCCATCCTCGCCGGCATCGTGGCCGGCTTGATCGTCGGCTGCGTGAACGGCATCCTGGTCGCCCACCTGAAGATGACCGACTTCATCGTCACGCTGGGCTCGTTGTCCGTCGTCAGTGGTCTGACTCTGTTGGTCACCAGCGGCAACCAGATCCCGGTGTCCTCGAGCTTCATGCAGGATCTAGCCCTCAACGGCCTCGGGCCGATCCGGTGGTTCTGGTTCGTCGGTGTCATCGTGGCGCTGATCGTGGCCTTCGTGATGTTCCGCACCCGAACGGGTACCTACCTGCTGAGCACCGGCGGAAATCTCGACGCCGCCCGAGACGTCGGCATCCCGGTCAACCGCGTGCGGCTGCTGGCGTATGCCGGCTCCGGCCTGGCCTGTGGCATCGCCGGCGTGCTCTTCGTCTCCAACAACGGCGGCTCTGATCCGACGATGCAGACCAACCTGCTGCTGAGCTCGATCGCCGCCGTGGTGCTCGGCGGCTCCGGTCTGAGCGGTGGTCGTGCGTCGGTGCTCGGAACCGCCGCGGGCGCCCTGCTGTTGCAGACTCTGCTCAACGGGTTCACGCTGCTCAACATCTCGCAGTATTACCAGCCCATCGCAGTCGGAGTCGTCGTGCTCGGCGCCGCCTTCATCTCCCGGTTCCAGCGATAGGGGAAGACCTTGGAAACCATTGCTGAAAAACAGGGCTCGAAGACGACCGACGTGCTGCTGGACGCGCAGCACCTCACCAAGTCATTCGACGCGGTGCAGGCGCTGCGCGATGCCAGCATCAGGCTGGAACGTGGCAGGGTCACGGCACTGCTCGGTGACAACGGCGCCGGCAAATCGACGTTGGTGCGGTGCCTGACCGGGGTCCACCCGGCCGACAGCGGCACCATCACGATCGACGGGGTCGAGGTGCACTTCTCCTCACCCGACGAGTCTCGGCGCAGCGGCATCGAGACGGTCTATCAGACCCTGTCCCTGATCGACGATTTGCCGGTCTGGCAGAACCTCTTCCTGCGCCGCGAGCTCACCAAGGGCGTAGGGCCGTTCCAGGTGCTCGACAAGAGGGAGATGCGGGACCAGGCCACCGCCATACTGACCGAGCTCGACGTGCACATCCCAAGTGTCACGACCACTGTCCGTCGGATGTCCGGTGGTCAGCGGCAGAGCATCGCGATTGCGCGAGCGGCGCACTGGGGCCGCCAGTTGGTGGTGATGGACGAGCCCACGGCCGCCCTCGGGGTGCGTGAGACGGCGGCGGTCGAGGCGCTGGTCGCCCGCCTGCGTGACCGAGGAATCACCGTTCTGCTGATCAGTCACGACATGGCTCAGGTCAAACGGATCGCCGACACCGCAGTCGTGATGCGGCGCGGCACCACCGTGGCCCGGCGTGCGGTCAGCGACGTGTCCAGCGACGACCTGGTCGGGCTCATCACCGGTGCGCAGCCAGGTGATGCAGGTGCGTGAGGGCGTGCTCGTGGTCGGCTCGATCAATCTCGACACGACGATCACCGTTGATTCCTTTCCGCGACCTGGAGAGACCCTGCTTGGCACCGGCCTGATCACCAGCGTCGGCGGCAAGGGCGCGAATCAGGCCGTGGCTGCAGCGCGCATGGGCGGCTGGGTCGGTATGACGGGCGCCGTGGGCGCAGACGCATCCGGCCAGCAGGCGCTCGAGAAGCTGCGCGCGGACGGAGTCGACGTGACCGGCGTGCGCGAGTTGCCGGAGGCGCCGACCGGAACGGCTTGGATCACGGTGGCCGATGGCGACAACACGATCATCGTCATCGCCGGGGCGAACTCGCAGTGGCCGGCCGTGCCTGAGTTGCCCGATGCATCAATCATGTTGTGCCAGTTGGAGATTCCGCTCAGCGTGGTCGAGATCGTGGCGGAGCGGTTCCAAGGCCGGTTGGTGCTGAACGCCGCACCCTCACAGCCCCTGCCCGACTCTCTGCTGCAACGCTGCGAAGTGCTGATCGTCAACGAGCACGAGTTGGCGGACCTGGTCGGCACGCCTGACGTGACCTCCTCGAACCGCGCGGCCCTCGTGCGAGCGGCCCACCAGTTGCGTGCGCGTGGAGCGGAAGCGGTGGTCGCGACCCTCGGCGGCGACGGCGCGATGCTCGTCGACGCCGATGAGGTCACCTGGATCGAGCCTCCGCCGGTCGCCGAGGTGGTCGACACCACCGGCGCCGGAGATGCGTTCTGCGGGGCGTTCGCAGCGCGACTCGCCGCCGGCAGCACGATGGCCGATGCCGCGCGGTGGGGAGTTGCAGCCGGCTCCTTCGCAGTCGGCGGCCACACCGCACAGGGCTCCTACGGCAGCCTCGAGCAGGTGCGAGCGATGTACGACCTCACCCGATCCGTTCACAAGGACCGCTGACCATGATCCGAACCGGCGTCGTCCATGCCGAACTCGCGCGACACCTGGCCGGTCTGCGGCATACCGAACATTTCGTGGTGTGCGACAGTGGACTTCCGTTCGCTGACGTGCCGTGCGTCGATCTCGGATACCGTTACGGCGCAGCGAGTTTCGCCGATGTCGTCTCGACCGTCATACCGGCCGTCGTGATCGAGGCAAGCTGGATCTCCGAGCAGATGCCACAACTCAACCCTGACAATCTCGCCGTGCTGTATGACGTCGGACTGACTCCGGAATCCATCGATCATGACGAGTTCAAAGCCCGTGCGCTGACCGCGAAATTCGCGGTCCGCACAGGCGAAGCGACGTTCTATGCGAACGTGATCTGCCGAGCCGGCGTGCCTTTCGACTCACCCTGAGCGAGGTCCGCCGCCATCACACCTGATGGCGGCTGAGTCGTCACGAGACGCCGATGTCCTCGTTCCACAACGCGGGGTTGGCAGCGATGAAATCGGTCATCATCGCGACGCACTCGGCATCGTCCAGCAGCACCACATCGACGCCATGCTCGGCCAGCCAGTCGTGTCCGCCGACAAAGGTCTGCGCCTCGCCCACGACCAACCGCGAGATGCCGAACTGGCGCACCAGCCCGCTGCAGAACCAGCACGGCGACAGCGTGGTGACCATCGTGGTGCCGCGGTAGGTGCGTTGCCGTCCGGCCCGCCGGAAGGCGTCGGTCTCACCATGCACCGACGGGTCATCGTCCTGCACCCGCCTGTTGTGACCGCGCCCCAGCAGGGACCCGTCAGGTCCGAAAAGCGCTGCGCCGATGGGGATTCCGCCTTCTGACAGACCGATGCGCGCCTCATCGAGCGCGACTGCGAGCATCGCGCGATCGTCGCTCATGCCGTGACCTTCGATGCACGCGAGGAGAGTGCCGGCACGAAACGCCGCAGCCCGGCATACAGCACGGCCGAGAGCAGGAAGCCGACGAGATAGGTGATGTCACCGACCTGCGGGTGCGCATGCGGGATCGGCCCGGTGTAGTTGGTCTGGTTGGAGAACAGCCACACCGAGATGCCCATGCCGACGATCATCGCGATCGGCCCGGCCCAGTTGTGCCAGCTGCGATCCTGAGCAATGGCAGCGAAATCCGAGCCACGATGCATCAGTCGATCGACGAGGACGACGCCCAGCCACGGTCCGATCCAGTAGGCGATGACCAGCAAGAAGTTCTCGTAGTTCTCTCCCGCGTTCCCCAGCCCGGCGAGTGCCAGGAAGAAGCCGAGTATGCCGAAGGCCACCGCTACGAAGGCCCGTGCGCGGTGCAGGGTGGTGCGGAATCCGATTGCCAGGGCGGACATCGCGCCGGAGTAGATGTTGAGGGCGTTGGCCGCGATCGCGCCGACGGTGATGCACAGCAGCGTGAGCTTGCCCAGCCAGGTCGGCATCAACCCGGTGTAGACACCGGGGTCGACCGCCGCCGACTTGCCAGCAGCGGAAACCATTGCTGCGCCTGCCGATTCGAGCACGACACAGGAGACGAAGACGCCAATTGCCGAGAAGAGTCCGGCGGCGCGACCGTTGCCTTCGGGCTGATAGCGGGTGTAGTCGCTGCCGTACGGATTCCAGCCGCACGCGTAGCCGAAGGACGCGCCGGTCATCAGCAGGAAGGCACCGACAGTGGGTGTGCCGCCTGTGCCGACCGACGGGTGCGACTTGCCTATGACGATGACGGCGCCGACGACGAAGACGACCGCCAGCACTGGGAAGGCCCACCGTTCGAAGACATGCACCAAGTTGTGTCCGAGGAAGGCGACGCCCAGCTGCAGCACCACGACGATGAGCAGGGTCAGCCACTTCGGCAGTCCGGGTATCAGGGCGTGCAGGGCGAGTGCGCCGCTGATGCTGTTGACGGCGAACCAGCCGATGCCGGCCACGACTGCGTTGAGTCCGGCCGGCAGCACGTTGCCGATGAAACCGAAGCCCGTGCGGGACAGCACCATCTGACACAGGCCCGAACCCGGACCCCACGACGACAGGATCCCTTGCGTGATCGATCCGAGCGCGCTGCCGAGGACGATGGCAGCGATCGTCTGCCAGAGGTTCAGTCCCCAATACAACGTGCCGAGGATGCCGACGCCGATCGTCGCGAACTCCATGTTCGGTGACGTCCAGGTCCACAGCAGATCGATCGGCCTGCCATGCCGTTGGCTCAGTGGGACGACGTCAACCCCACCAGGCTCGATGGCCAGCGTCTTGTGCCCGTAATCCTCGGCACTGATCGGATTGGATTCGGAATCGACGGTCACCCCGGACAGAATCCTCTCTCGATCGCCAGCCGTGGTTACGGCAACATCACCATTTGCTGGTAGTTTGCTGAGTTTTCCATGCGGTCGGCCGCGACTGGATGCATGTCGGAGGTCGTCCGCGGGGCGGTACCTGCCATAGCTGTCGCGTCGCGCCGCCGTCCTGGCTGGGGGTCAGGACGGAGTTGTCGCTGTGCCACCTCCTTCAGTGTGAAGTGTGGTTGGTTCTTTCAGGGTGCTGCACAACGCGATGGCGATGACGGGCACGATGGCCAGCACGACGAAAACGCCTTGGGGGCCGTGGTGTTCTGCGACGAGACCGAGGAGTGGCATGAACAGCCCGCCCGCACTGATGGCCAGGCCGAGGGTGACTCCGGCGGCCGTTCCGGGTCGGCTGGGCAGGTAGTCCTGGCCAAGTTTGACCAATACCGCAAACGGGATGTTGGTGACCAGGCCGACGATCAGGATCAGCGGGAGCGCCCCGTACTTGTCATCGCAGGCCAGCAGCGCCCACAGTGCGGGTAACAGTGCGGCGTTGCCGAGTTGCACGGTGCGGACCGAACCGAACCGGTCGGCGATGCGACCGCCGAGCAGGGTCCCCACCACACCGCCGGCGAGTTCGAGGGTGAGTGCGGTGCCGCCGAGCAGACTGGATGCGCCGAGATGGCGAATCCAGTAGAGCGAGACGAATGTGTTGATGCCGTTGCTAATCAAGGAGCGGACAACCTCTGCGGTAGTCAGGGTCGCGAACATCCGCGGGTGGTCAATGCCCTCGTGACGCACCGTGCGCTTGTGGACATGGGCGCGGCGGTTGTTGTGTCGCCACAGGATGAAACCCATCAGGATCGGGGGCGGGATGAACAGCGCCGTCGCTCCGATTCCGAGCCCGTCCAACGCTGGGGTGGCGAGGGCCGGGCCGATGAAAAACCCGACGCTGCCGCCGGCGGCGAAGTAGCTCATCGCCGTGGCGCTACCGCCGGACTCATAGCGGGCATCGCGTCCCGACGGTGGATGGAACATCGCGATACCGAAGCCGGCCAGCAACAACAGTGCGAACACGAGCGGGTACTGAGGTGCCAGCCCGGACAGTCCGGCGCCGATGCCCGCGAGACTCATCCCTACCGGCGCCATCCAGGGCAGACGCCGGCGGTCGGCCAGGATGCCGATCGGGATCTGCGGCAGAGCGCTACCCAGCGTGGTAGCCAGCGCGAGCCCGGACGCTTCCACATAGCTGAAATGCCGCTCAAGCACGAAGTACGGGATCGCGGCCGGAACCAGGCCCTGGAAGAAGTCATCTACGGCGTGCGCGGTGCCCCAGATCCGCATCCGGTGCCATGGAGTACGGGCGTCCTGTCCGTCCACGCGGGCCGCCACGATCGAGCTCTCATTCGATGCCACCCACCTATGCTGGCTGCTTGGCGTGCGCGAGCGCTTCCCGTAATCTGCATACTTGTGTCGCAAATCCGCCACATGCCGATCGCGCCCACCCACACCATCGCCCATGCTGGCGGCGACACCATCGACCGGCACCAGCACGACGACCACCAACTCGTCTACGTCAGTTCGGGCGTGGTCGCGATCAACACCGAAGCGGGCGCGTGGGTCGCCGGCAACGACCGGGCACTTTGGATCCCCGCACACACCTGGCACCAGCATCGCTTCTACGGCGCCGGGAATCTGCACACCGTGGGTTTTTCAGCCGCTCACTCGCCGCTGCCGGTCAATGCCCCCACCGTCATCGCAGTGGAGCCTCTGCTCCGCGAATTACTCATCGCGTTGACCGCTGACGGTCTCACCGAGGCTCATGCACGGCGGATCCGGGGAGTCATGACCGACCGGATGAGGCAAGCCCACCACGCTCCGTTCGTGCTCCCCGTCGCGCACGACCGCCGACTCGCTCACGCCTGCCACCTCGTCGAGGCTGACCTCGCCCACCCGCGCTCGATGGCCTGGCTGGCCACCCAAACCAACACCAGCGAACGCGTCCTGTCGCGGCTGTTCCGCGACGAATTCGGCATGACTTACCCGCAGTGGCGCACCCAACTGCGCTTGTTCAGCGCGATGGTCCTGCTAGCCGAGAACCACACTGTCACTGACACGGCGCGAGCCACAGGATGGGCCACCACCAGCGCGTTCATCGACACCTTCGCCCGCACCCTTGGCGCTACTCCTGGCGAGTACCGCGGGAAACGGTCAAGCGAACGACGTGGTGGATCACCCGGCCCTTGGGCCAAGTGAGGGTGGGACATCGCTCAATAGCGATGCCCAGAGTGGTAGCAGCCGGCCAATGTCCCGCGAATTGGAGTCTCTATGGACATCGTGCGCAGGCGCACTGATGCGCACCTTGTTCGCCCCAGGAGCACCAGCGGCGGGAAAACGTGGCGGGCGAGAAATGTTGTCTACCTCATGAGCGGGGCTGGCGTATGACACCGCCGCTGTGGATGGGCCGTACTTCCACTCCGCCGCCTTGATGAAGCACTGGATTGGTTTTCGCAATCGCCACAGCGGCGTCGAGGTCGTCCGCCTCGATCACGTAGACGCCGGCCACGGCCTCTCTGGAATCGACGAACGGGCCTTTGGTGATGGCACCAACGCGCACGGACGTCGCCATGTCTCGTGGAGTGAATGCGTACGCGACCAGCATTGCGTCGGACGCGGAGAGTTCGTCTGCGTGTGCATCGCAGATCTCGAGCGCAGCCTCGTCGGCGTCCAAGGCATGCGCGGACTCTGGTGCATAGATGAGGACGGCGTATTGCGCCATGAGATCTGTCTCTCGCTTCCATCAACGTGTTGTGACCTGCGCCGGACGCCGTGCGATCCCGGAGCACCGGCATGCCTCAGGCTGATCCCCTGACGACATCGCGGACCACCAGTCTGCGCGGAACTCAGACCGAACAACCACCTTCACCTGATCGACGAACGCGAACCATCACATTCGACAGATCCACAGGACCACAATCTCAGTGAGAGCTCTCGCGCCGACAGGCAGTGATGTGCTCAACCCAGCTGCCCCGGCGGGACCGATCGCAAGATCCGCGAGTGAACGCCCACCGATCGCCGCTTATATACAGTTCGAAGGTATATAGTTTCGTCATGAGTACACACCGTGGGCTCCACGAGGCGAGTTTTCTGATCCTGACGTCGCTGGCCGGTAGCAGCCAGCACGGATACGCGATCATCACCGACGTCCAAGAACTGTCGGGCGGTCGCGTCACATTGCGGGCGGGCACCTTGTACGCCGCACTGGACCGACTGAGTGGTGACGGCTTGATCGAAACCGAGAAGGAGGAAATCGTGCAGAACCGACTCCGGCGGTACTACCGCATCACCCATCACGGTGCCGAGGTCCTACGCCAAGAGGCGACTCGACTGGAAGCCAACGCGCGCGCTGCGATGACGCGCCTTCGTCCGGGAGTGGTGTGATGCAGACCCAGACCTCATTGGAACGCCGTTACCGTCGCTGGCTTGCCATCTACCCTCCCGCCTTCCACGCTCGCCACGAAGAAGAGATGCTGTCGGTCCTGTTGCGTGGAGCCCGCGACGGGCAACGCCATCCACGTCCGGTGGACGTGCTCGATCTGGTGTTGCACGGGCTACGCGAGCGCGGATCGGAGCGGGGGTTTCCCAGCAACTGGGAGCGCTCACACGCACGATTCATGTTCCCGTTCCGGATCGCGGTTGCAGGATGGCTGTGCCTCATCAGCAGCCTGCTCATCGCCTTTCACCGCGGTGAGGGTTGGCTCGTCGTTCTGCTTCCCGCGATCGCGCTGCATCTGTACCTTGCCTACCGCATCCGCCCGACTGCCCGTCACCACTGACAGTCACACTGGCGCCGTTGAGGGGATCGCGTATCGGGCACAGCACGAGCCGACCTGATCACCAGCGGCCAGCAGAATCGACCTGGGCCCCACCGGCCGGTCAAGCCCGCCATCGTCATACGGGGAGGGACACTCCCCGTGCGTCAGGCGGCAGTTGGTGGGTCGACGGGGCTGCAGTGCATGCTGATGGGGATGAGCACAGCGGCGATGACCGCTGAGGCGATGTAGATCTCTTGGTAGTCGAGATGTGCGATGAGGATTGATCCGAGCGCTTGGGTGGGTGCCTGGGGTCCGAACAACAGAAATGTCACCGCGGCGGCGACCCGGCCTTGCAGGTTCGACGGCGTGAGTTCTTGAGCGGCGTTGAGGCAAGCGAGGAAAACCCAGGGCAATGCGAAGCCGAGGACAAAGGATCCGGCCCACGCGAAGGCAAGTTGCCCTGTCGTCCGCAGCAGCGTGCCGACGGCGAATGCCAGCAGTCCTAGAGCGACGAGGTGCTCAAGGCCGATGCGGGCAATGACTTTGGCACTGGTGAGGCTGGCGATGATGGACCCCGCTCCAAGCAGAGCACTGAATACGCCGAGGTAGGCCGGGTGGCGGTGAAGGGCCGAGACCATGCTGAATTGGGCGGCGACTCCGACGCCCGACACTGCGAGAACAACGGCAGCGACCAGGACGATTCGGGCAAGTCGAGGGGTGTCGCGGATATGCCTGAACCCTGCATTCAGCTCGGTATGCCAGGCCCGCCGCGCTGGGGGTGGAGGTTCGGTTGGGATGCGCAACCGTGTGGTGGCGAATGCTGCTACAACGAAGGTGAATGCGTCCAGAGAGGCAACAGCGCTGCCGCCTAGAACGGTGAACAAGCCCGCGCCGACGAGCGGAGCGACCAAGCGGCCGATTTCCTGCATTCCCAGGCGCCACCCGTTGATTCTTTGGCGAAGCGCGTCGGGAAAGGCATGGGAGAACAAAGCCGTCTCCGCAGGGGCGACCAGCACCAAACTGGTGCCGTAGCACGTCATCACGACGAACAGGAGCCACACCTGCGACCGGTGCTGCAACAGCACGAGAGATCCAACGGCAACTGCCGTCACCAGGTTGACGGCGATGATGAAGCGCTTCCGCTGCACGCGGTCCACGACGAGCCCAGCGACTGGACCGAACAGCGACGGGAGGTAGATGCACGTCATGACCAGACCGGCGGTGGCGCTGCTGCCAGTCAATTGCTTGGCCCAAATGCCTGCCACCAGACTGAGAGCGCTGTCTCCGATCAGTGACAGACCAAGGCCGGTCAGGTACCAGCGCGCGTTCCGCCGATCTTGTCGGGTAATCGTCCGCGGAGCCGTTGTCATCGATCTCTCTCCTCTCGCCGGCGATCGGCGAGCGAGACCAATCGAATGCCATGACGTTCACATCCGCAAGAACTCACTCAAGAAAGTTGATACGTGATCTAGCAAGAACTAATAGGATCGGCGCTGAGGTGGTGAAGCCACCCGCGCTTGAGGGGAGATACCACCATCGGTGATGTCCAAGGGGGCACTTTTCGCGCCGCTGCGGTCGGCTTGTCGGCGTAGCATCCGAGCCACGACCCAGTCATAGGAGAACCGATGGACCTGCCCGAGAACGTGATCGAACTCCTGCGCACGCCCGCATTGTGTTACGTCGCAACCGTCATGCCCGATGGATCGCCACAGGTGACCCAGACATGGGTCGACACGGACGGCCAGCACATCGTGATCAACATCGTCGACGGCATGCAGAAGGCGAAGAACTTCGCCCGTGACCCACGCGTCGCGGTCGCCATCTCCGACCCGCGAACTCCTGCGGCTTTCGCGCAGATTCGCGGCCGCGTTGCCGCGATGACCACCGACGGCGGCGTCGACTCGATCAACGCGCTGGCGCACAAATACACCGGAAAGCCCTACGCCTGGTATGGCGGCCGCGAGCAGACCCGGCTGATCGTCACGATCGAGGCAGACCACATCACCGACATGCTCTGACCAACTGGTTTCACCATGAGCGTCGTGGCCGACACCCGGCTGGTCATCTTGCAGAGTGTTCAACCGTTGACGACCGATGTCAGCACGCTCGCCCGGAGTCTCACGGTCCTGACAGACGGCTCGCCCGATCAGGTTGCCCGCTCGGATGTGCCGGCACCCGCCCATGTCGTGCGCCGGCCCCGCGACGAATGGCGGCAGTACCTCACAGAACTCGACCGGGACACGGCCGTCACCACCAACGACGAGTACCTCTTGGCGGAATGCGCACGTCTGCGCCACCACCTGTCGCTCAGAGCGGTGACACCGACACCGATCGCCCACTACCTCGACAAAGTCTCGATGAAGTCTCAGCTGTATGCCGCCGGCATCCGTGTCCCTGCCTGGGTCCCTGTGGACGGACCCGTCAGTCGTGGGATGCCACCGCCGCCCTCCCTGGAGTTTCCTGTCGTCGCGAAACCGCGGATGGGCTCGAACTCCCGTGGCGTGCGAGTGATCGACGACGCGCCCCAGTGGCAGAGCTGGACCGCCGACAAAGCCGGTCAAGCCGGGTGGCAGATCGAGGAGCACATCGATGCTGCGATGTTCTTCGTGGACGCCTTCGTGCACGACCGGACGTACACGCCGGTGCTCGTCGGCCGATACCTCGGCCCGCTCCTGCCCAGCTCCACGACCCACGTGTTGGGCGCGGTGAGCGTCGACCCTCACGAGGAGATCTGGCGACGGGCCGTGGAACTCGGGCGGCGCGTCGCGGACTGCCTTGGAACCAACGGGCGCTTTGCCACCCACCTGGAGTTCTTCGACACCGGCGACGACCTGGTGGCGCTCGAGGTGTCCGCTCGCGCGCCAGGCGCCATGGTGTCCGAGATGGCCCGCGTCGTCAGTGGCCACAACCTGGAAACCGCACATCTTGCCGTGCAGGCTGGAAGTCCGCTGCCGAGGTTCACCGACACCGGCCGTCACGCCGCGTGGATCTCCCTGCTCGCCGCACGCGGACAAACCCTCCAGGACCCACCGGACTCGATGCGGACGACGCTCACCCTGCACCACCTGCCACCGCCGAGGGGAACGTCCGCCGGCCGATACATCGCAGCATTAGGTCTCCTCGTCGCCGATGACGTCGATGAAGTGCGGCTCGACGTCGACCGCTGCACGGCGCATTCGTGGTTTCACTGAGCACCGTCCGGATCACTCGGCAACGGGTTCACCCGCGCCGGTCGCACAGCATGTATGTCGGCGCTGGTGAATAGGCTTGCGGCGTGACGAATTCGCTGCCGGAGCGGGCCGCTGACACCACCGCGGAGGAACCGTGGCCGGTGCGCACGCTCTCGATCAAGATCGCCGACTACGTCGACAAGATGTCGGCGCTGTGGGTCGAGGGTCAGATAGTGCAGCTCAACCGCCGCCCTGGGGCGCCGACGGCATACGTCACATTGCGCGACACCGAGGTCGACATGTCGCTGTCGGTGACCGTGCACGTCAACACCCTCGACGCGATGGGTCCTGGCATCGGCCCCGGCAGCCGTGTCGTGGTGCAGGCCAAACCGACCTTCTGGACCAAGCGCGGCACCCTGCACCTGGACGCGCGACGGATGAAGCCGGTCGGTGTCGGTGATCTGCTCGCACGCCTGGAGCACCTCAAGCAGTTGCTGCGCAGCGAGGGGCTGTTCGACCAGCGCCGCAAGAAACCACTCCCCTTCCTGCCGCACACTGTCGGGCTCATCTGCGGGCGCGCGAGTGCGGCCGAGAAGGATGTTGTCGAAAACACCCGACGTCGCTGGCCCGCAACGAGATTCGAGATCCGGCAGGTCGCCGTGCAAGGGCCCGGCACTGTCGCCGAAGTGACCGAGGCGTTGCAGCAACTGGATGCAGACCCGGCTGTCCAGGTGATCGTGATCTCCCGTGGCGGCGGCAGCTTCGAGGACCTCCTGCCGTTCAGCAACGAGGCCCTGGTGCGTGCGGCCGCCGCGGCCCGCACCCCGATCGTCAGCGCGATCGGCCACGACGTCGACACCCCCCTGCTCGATTTTGTGGCCGACGTGCGTGCATCCACTCCCACCGATGCAGCAAAACGCATCGTCCCTGACCTGGCCGAGCAGCAGCGCGGCCTCGATCAAGCCCGGGCAGCAACCGCCCGAGCCCTGCGGGACCGAGTCGTCGCCGAGCGCCGCCATCTGGAGCAGTTGCGCAGCCGGCCGGTGCTGCTGACGCCGGCGACGATGGTGACCTCACGCCGCGGCGAGATCGTCGCGTTGCGAGAGCGAGCGGCATCCACGATGACGCACCGGCTCGAACGCACCGCAGACCAGGTGAGCCACCTGCAGCAGCAGTTGCGGGCGCTGTCGCCATTGCAGACTCTCGAGCGCGGATACGCGGTCGTGCGGCACGCGGACGGCCAGATAATCACAGCGGCAGCCGACGTCGAGCCGCACGAGTTGCTGCGCGTCACCGTCGCCGAGGGCGACTTCGCTGTCCGACCCGTCTCCTAAACTCCTCACGTATGACGACCGACGACTCCGAATCCGCCACGATCGACCAGGCCGCAGCGGCGACCGCCTCCGACTCGGGCGATGCGAAGACGTCGACGACCGCGAGCGCCGACCCGAACGCCGACGTCGCCGACCTCGGCTACGAGCAGGCCCGCGATCAACTGGCCGCCATCGTGGCGCGCCTCGAGGGCGGTTCCGCAACTCTGGAGGATTCGATGCGGCTGTGGGAGCGCGGTGAAGCACTTGCGGCGCACTGCCAGCGCTGGCTCGACGGAGCGCAACGCCGGATCGAGTCGATGACCTCAAGCGGTGACACGTCCGACTCGTAAGGTCGAATCGGCGTTGAGCGCCGGCCGGCTCAGTTATCCGGCGGCAGGCCAGAATTGGCGACCAAGCTACTCTTGCTCAGCGGCTTCACCGAAGCAGCGAACTGCTCGATCTGCGCCCAACTACCCGTGCCGGTCACCACAGTGCTGAGGCCGTTCAGCGGGGTCGAGCGCACGAGGCTGCGCTGGTCGCCATCGGAGCGTTGCACCTTCATCCACGCGACACCGCCGATGGTGACAGTGCCCTCGCTGCTTCCGCTTCCGGTCTGCGCGTTGACCCAACTCGCGCCTCCGTCATTGGTCTGCAGCACCGCCGCGTAGCCGTTGTTCGGACCGTCATAGCCAGCTTGCCAGGTAGCCGGCTGACCGGCCTGATCGAGCAGGGTGACGTTGACGGCCTGCCAGCCCGCGGGCAACCCGTCGGCGACGGCCGGATCCCAATGCTGCTGCAGACCGATCTCGCGCGCGATGCCGGCGACGTCCTCGACCGGCTGGGAGACACGATCGACCCGCGGCACGAAGGCCCACCACACCAGGCACGCCGCGACCACCACGACTGTCGAGATGACCATGCTCTTGATGCCGCCCGGCATACCTCGACGGGCAGGGGGTGCGGCTGATCGCACCGAGTCGTCCGACGGCATGGCCTCGCCTGGGGTTGTCACATCTCCCATGGTCCCAAACGACGCCACAACCACGGACAGCCGCCCTTCGCCGAGCCGATAGAGTCGGGACTGCCCACAGCACCCACCATCGCGCAGGTCCGTGCGCCGGCCCGAGGAGACCCATGCCGTCCGACATCACCGGGAGCACCGAAGCCCCCGAACGCAACCTCGCCCTCGAGCTCGTGCGAGTCACCGAAGCAGCTGCCATGGCCGGCGGTCGCTGGGTAGGCCGCGGCGACAAGAACGCCGCCGACGGCGCCGCGGTCGAGGCGATGCGCTATCTCATCTCGTCGGTCTCGATGTCCGGCGTCGTCGTGATCGGCGAGGGCGAAAAGGACGATGCCCCCATGCTTTTCAACGGGGAGCAGGTCGGTGACGGCACCGGTCCCGACGTCGACGTGGCCGTCGACCCGATCGACGGCACCACCCTGACCGCCAAGGGGATGACGAACGCGGTCTCGGTGATGGCGGTCAGCGAGCGGGGCTCGATGTACGACCCGAGTGCGGTGTTCTACATGGACAAGCTCGCGGCTGGGCCCGACGCCGCCGACGTGGTCGACATCCGGCTGCCTGTCGCCGAAAACATCAAACGCGTCGCCAAGGTCAAGAAGGGCAGCGTCTCCGATGTCACCGTCGTGCTGCTGGACCGCCCGCGGCACGAGCAGCTGGCAGCCGAGATCCGCGAGGTCGGCGCACGCATCCGGTACATCTCCGACGGTGACGTCGCCGGCTCGATCATGGCCGCCCGCCCCGACACCGGCATCGACCTGTTGCTCGGCATCGGCGGCACCCCGGAGGGCATCATCAGCGCGTGCGCGATGAAGTGCGTCGGCGGCACCCTGCAGGGTCGTCTGTGGCCACGCGACGACGACGAGCGGCAGAAGGCGATCGACGCCGGTCACGACCTTGACGCCGTCCTCACCACGACCGAACTCGTCCGCAGCGACAACTGCTTCTTCGTCGCCACCGGCATCACCGACGGCGAACTGCTGCGCGGCGTGCGTTACCGCGCCGGGGGCTGCACCACCCACTCACTGGTGATGCGCTCCAAGAGCGGCACGATCCGCACCATCGAGGCGCACCACCGCCTGGCGAAGCTGCAGGAATACAGCTCCGTCCGACTCAGCGACTGAGCTGCGGCATGACTGGCACGCTGGTCGTCGGCGAAGCACTGGTCGACGTCGTCCACTCGGCCGCCGGCCACGTCGAGGAGCACGTCGGCGGCAGCCCGCTGAACGTCGCCATCGGCCTGGCCCGTCTCGGTCACCCGGCTCACCTGGCGACCTTCATCGCCGACGACGCGTATGGCGCGGAAATTCAGCGGCACCTGGCCGCATCCGACGTGCCGCTCGTCGACGGCAGCGTATCGGCGTCGCGCACTCCCAAAGCCGTTGCGCGACTTGATGATTCGGGTGCTGCAACCTACGACTTCGACATCACCTGGGATCTGCCGTACCCGCTGCCGACGGACATCGGTCACTTTCACACCGGGTCGATCGCCACCGTCCTGCAACCGGGCGCAACCCGCGTCAGTGAAGCGATGCTCGCCGCGCGCGATCACGCCACGGTGTCGCTCGACCCCAACGCGCGACCGAGCCTCATGGGCGACCCGCACGACGTGCGCTCACACATGGAGCAACTCGTCGGCTACAGCGACGTCGTCAAGGCCAGCGACGAAGATCTTGACTGGCTGTATGCCGCAGACACCGATGCCGATCTGCCCCACGTGATGCGCCTGTGGGCCCAGCTGGGACCGGCCTTGGTGGTCGTCACACGTGGCGGCAAGGGCGCGCTCGCCTATGTCGCCGCAACCGACTCACTGGTCGAACTGCCGGTCCGGAAGGTCGCGGTCGTCGACACCGTCGGTGCCGGCGATTCATTCCAATCCGGCCTGTTGTCAGGGCTGCTCGACGCCGGCCTGCTGGGCGGACCGGATGCGCGCACGCGTCTGCGCGCTGCAGACGCCGACGCAATGCAGCCGGCGCTGCAGCGCGCTGTCGCAGCCGCGGCCATCACCGTCTCGCGCGCGGGCGCCAATCCTCCGACCAGTGCGGAACTCAGCTGACGATCCGACAACGCCGACTCAACGCGGCCGGATCGACAACTCCTCAACACATCCGTCGTCGGCGACGGTCAGCGCGAAACGCACTGCCGCCGCAACGGATTCGGGTCTCAGGTAATCGGACGCGACATACTCGCCGTCTTCGTACCGGCGCAACTCTCGCTGCATGTCCGTGGCCACTCGACCCGGATGGATCGACGACACCCGCACGCCGTGCGGGCGTTCCTCTTCGCGCAACGCGTCGGTGAAGGCGCGCACCGCGAACTTCGACGCGGAATAAAGACCACCGCCACCGCGGGAGATGAAGCCCGAGCCGGAGTTGATGACGACCACTTGACCGCGGCGCTCCCGGAGCCGCGGCAACAGTAGTCGGGTGAGGTCGGCGACGGCCACGACGTTGAGCTCGAGCGTGTGACGCCAATCCTCCCGCCGCAGGTCCGCGACCTCGCCACTGCCGAGCACACCCGCCGAATGCACCACTGCATCAACGACGTCCACACCGACCACGGCAGCAGTGACCGCATCTGTGTCGGCCAGATCGGCGACGAAGGGCCGCGCTGACGGCAGGCTGCGGCATACGTTGTCGACCGCATCGGCATTCCGGCCGCCGATCAACAGGTGGTGGTCGGGCGCGAGAGCGTCGGCGATCGCGCGACCGATGCCGCGGGAGCCACCACTGATGAGCACTGTCGGGAGCCGGTTCGTCATGAACCCCAACGTATGCCGCTCGCCACGCCTGCCACAGCACGGCCCCGCGAACATGCCACGGCGCCCCTGCCCCAGTGAAACTGGAACAGGGGCGCCGCGATTCGAGCGCGACCCGGGGGTCAGGCCGACTGCTGGGCGTCGTCCCCACTCGCGTGCCGGCCCGCGCTCGCGGTGTTGCGCTGCTCCCGAGCACGTGCACGCTCGAGAGCTGCCTTACGCTGAGCCTCCGAATCAGCAGCGATTTCAGCCGCTTTGGCATCATCGCGGGTCAAGCACTCACCCGTGTGCGGGTCGAAGACGTGCATCGACGCCGGGTCGAACGCCAGGTCCGCCTCGTCGCCCTCGAGCACCCGCGAACGGGAGTCGAGGTTGACGATCATCTGCGTGCGCATGCCCTCGCCATCAAGGTCGCGGTCGAGTTCCTCCAACTGCTGGCGGACCGCGCCCTCGGCCTCGTACGGGATGTAGGCGTACTGCTCGTTGCCCAGCCACTCGGTCTGGTCGACGACCGCCTTGAAGTGCACCGAGTGCTGCGGTGCCTGCTCGACGGTGGCGTCCTTGAGGTGCTCGGGTCGCAGTCCGACGATGAGCACGTCGTGGCCCTTGATCTTTTCGGCGAGTTCGCCGCTGACCGGCACATCGACGAACGGCAGCTTCAACGTCGCGCCGTCAACCTGGGCGGGCAGGAAGTTCATCGGCGGCGAACCGATGAAGCCCGCCACAAACAGGTTGACAGGCTGTTCGTAGAGCTCGCGCGGCGACGCGACCTGCTGCAGCACGCCCTTCTTGAGCACCGCGACCTTGTCACCGAGGGTCATCGCCTCGATCTGGTCGTGCGTGACGTAGACGGTGGTGATCCCCAGACGCCGCTGCATGCGGGCGATCTCGGTGCGCATCTGGCCACGCAGCTTGGCGTCGAGGTTGGACAGTGGCTCGTCGAACAGGAAGGCATCGGCCTCACGAACGATCGCCCGACCCATGGCGACCCGCTGCCGCTGACCACCGGACAGGTTCGCCGGTTTGCGGTCGAGGTGCTCGTCGAGTTCGAGCATCTCCGAGGCCTCGTGCACCTTGGCGCTGATCTCTTCGTTGGTGTGCTTGCCCTTCTGCAGGCGCAGAGGGAACGCGATGTTCTCGAAGACCGTCAGGTGCGGGTAGAGCGCGTAGTTCTGGAACACCATCGCCAGGTTGCGGTCGCGCGGTGCGAGGTCGTTGACTCGTTTGCCGTTGATGAGCATGTCACCGGAGGTGATGTCCTCCAGCCCGACGATCATCCGCAGCAGCGTCGACTTGCCGCAGCCGGACGGTCCGACCAGGATGACGAATTCGCCGTCCTTGATGTCGAGGCTGACGTCGTTGATGGCCGGGAAGCCATCGCCATACTTCTTGACAATGTGGTTGAGCTCGATGCTTGACATAGCTGTTAACTCCTTGAAGTTCGGTATGACGTCAGGGGGTCAACCCTTGACAGCACCGGAGGTCAGGCCGGCGACGATCCGGCGCTGGAAGACCAGCACGAGGATCACGACGGGGATGGTGACAACGACAGCGGCCGCGCAGATCGCACCGGTCGGCTGCTGGAACTGACTGGCGCCGGTGAAGTACGCCAACGCGGCCGGGACGGTCTGCGAGTTCGACGACGTGAGGTTGGAGGAGAACACGAAGTCGTTCCAGGCCGTGAAGAACGCGATGATCGCGGTGGTGAACACACCTGGCGCCGCCAGCGGTGCCACAACCTTGCGGAATGCCTGCCAACTGCTGGCGCCATCGACCTGAGCGGCCTGTTCCATCTCCCACGGGATCTGCTGGAAGAAGGCGGCAAGGATCCAGATCGACAACGGCAGGGTCAGCGTGATGTAGGGAATCACCAGGCCAGGGATCGTGTCGTAGAGGTGCACCTGACGCCACAGGTTGAACAGCGGCGTCACCATGGCGATGGCCGGGAAGAACGACAACGCCAGGGCCGTCGTCAGGATGACCTTCTTGCCAGGGAAGTTCAGCCGGGCGATCGCGTAGGCGCAGAACGTCGCCAGCACCACGCTGATCACCGTCGCGAGGACGCACACGATGATCGAGTGCCACAACGCCGGCAGGAAGAGATCCTTGGCACCACCGGTGAAGATCACCGAGTAGTTCCCCCAGTAGATGTGCTTCGGCCAGAACAGACCGAACTCGGTGCTCGTCGCCGGAGCGGAGAAGACCGACGGGGATTTCAGCGAGGTCGCGAAGATCCACAGCAGCGGGACGAGGGTCCAGATCATGATCGGGATCGAGATCCCGAAGAATCCCCACTTGCCCTTGGTGGTCACGTTGGTTTCCACGGTCAACTCCTTCCGGTCGAGGTGAGGTCGACTTTGAACAACCGCACGAAGATCGCGGCGATGATGAGCACGATGATGAACAGGATCACCGCGAGCGCGGATCCCATCCCGATCTCGACTCTGTCGACGGTGGTGCTGCCGACCAGCATCGACAGCGTCGTCGTGTCATTGGCACCACCGGTCATGACCTGCGGGTTGTCGTAGATGCGTACGGCGTCCAGGGTGCGGAACAGGACGGCCACCATGAGCGCGCCCTTCATGTTCGGCAGGATCACCTTGTAGAACCGCTGCCACCAGGTGGCGCCGTCGACCTTGGCGGCCTCCTCCATCGAGGAGTCGACTTGCGCCAGACCGGCCAGCAGCAGCAGCGACATGAACGGTGTGGTCTTCCAGATCTCCGACGCGCAGATCACGAACAACGAGGACCACCGTCCGCCGAACCAGTTGTATGTCGGATCGGTCAGGCCGAAAGTCAGGGTGTGCAGCCAGGGGTCGATGAAGCCGAGGTTCGGCGTCGCGGCATACAACCAGGCGAAAGCCGACACGACGGTGATGATCGAATACGGAATCAGCACGATGGTGCGCAACGTGCGCCGCGGCAGCACGATGCGGTGCATCACCAATGCAATACCCATACCGATGACGAGTTCGAAGATCAGCGTCACGACGACGATGAAGAAGGTCGTTTCGACGGTCTGCCAGAACAACGGATCGCTCAACGCATACACATAGTTCTGCAGGAACACGAACTTGCGTGCCGCAGGATCTGTCAGCCGGTAGTTGAAGAACGACAACCAGATCGCATAAAGGATCGGGTACAGCGTGACCGCGAGCATGATGATGAATGCCGGGCCTGCGAGATACCAGCCCAGCTTGCGCTCGGCTTTGGTCCGATCGGACAGGACCGGCCGCCTCTTGGCAGCGGGTGCAGCCGATCCTGCTGCGTCGCTAACCGTGCTCATTCGAGTGCCTTTCCAGCGAGGACTTTGAGGATGAAACTCTGCGCGCTTGCGGCAGTGTTCTGATTGACCGCATTCGGCGGGCTGAACTTCTCCTGCAGACCCGTGGAGATGTCGCCCCAGTACGGCGACAACGGCCGAGGTACACCGGCATCAAGAGAAGACGAGATCAGGGCGGCCAAGCCATTCGGGAACGCTTTGAGAATGGCCGGCATCGTGTAGACAGCCTTCGAACTCGCCGGGTTTCCGGTGCCGATCATGTACTGCTCCTGATGCTGCACCGAGGTGATGCAGGCAGCCGCCTGATAGGCCAGTGCGGTGTGCTTGCTGTACTTGCTCACCGCGAGTTCGATACCACCCACCGGCGGAGCGGACGGCTTGCCGGCGACCGTCTCGGGGTAACGCGCGAAGCCCAGGTCGCTGTTGCGCCACGTCACCGGATTGCCCGCGCCGGGCGCGAGAGCAGCCCAGACGTACGGCCAGTTGACCATGAAGCCGCTGGAGCCGGCCGTGCTGAACAGTGTCAGCGCCTGCGACTCCTCCGACGAACCCATCGCCGGACCGCCGACCCCGGTGGTCGCGACCTTCTTGATGATGGCCGCTGCTTCACGGCCGGCTGCCGAGTTCAGACCCATCTTGATGTCGCCGGCACTCGCACTCGGGTTCTCGACGATCTGGCCGCCCGCGCCGGCCACCAGTGCGTTGATCCACACCGAATAACCCTCGTAGAGTGCGGCCTGCACGCCGATATCGGTCTTGGTCTTCTGCGCGGCCGCGATGATCTGATCCCACGTGACGGGTTTCGACATGTCGAGTCCCGCCTTGGCTACAACCGACTTGCGATACCACAACACCTGCGTGTTCGCCCAGAAGGGAACTCCGATGAGTTTTCCGTCATATGTCGAGGCGTCGATCGAGGATTGAACGCGACCGGCAGTGAAGGTCGAGACCATGTTCGCCGGCACCGGTGCGAAATATCCGGCCGCTGCGAACTGGCTGATGTATGCCGGGTCGACACTCATCAGATCGACCGTCGAGTCCCCGACAGCGAGGCGACGAAGCAACTGGGTCTGCTGATCACTCGCGCTGTTCGGCAGGACCGAGACATTGATCTTGTAGTTGCTGGTCGAACATTCAGCGGCCAGTTGCGCCTGGCCGCCGCCTGTCGGATTGGTGCCCCCACCATCTGGGTTGATGTACCAGTTGAGCGTGACGCGTCCGCCAGAGGCACTACTACTGCTGCCGCAGGCAGCCAGGCCCGTGGTCGCGACGGCGACTGTCACCGCAACCAAGGCGATTCCGCGTTGTCGCGGCCTCATATGTCTCATATGTATCCACTCCGTCGGGGATCGGTCGGCTCTTAACGTGTCGGATAAGCGCCGTTTCCGTTCTACACCGGACCAGCCAGCGCTGTCCGAGATTCGAACGTACTGCTAACAGGGCGTTATAAGAGCGAAACGTCGGCGGTATTGCTTAGGGGCTCCGAATCGGCACAGCCCCAAGGCCCGCGCAACCGGTGCGAGGGTTCGGACTACCCTGCGAGGACCAGCCATCGCAAGGAGCAGACCGCCGCCCATGACCGACTTCGCCTACGAAGACCTGCTGCCGCTCGGCGCCGACGACACCACCTACCGCAAACTCACCGCCGACGGTGTCCGCACCGTCGAGGGACCCGGCGGCCGCACCTTCCTCCAGGTGGATCCTGAAGCACTTCGACTGCTCACCGACGCCGCGATGCACGACATCGCGCACTATCTGCGCCCGGCGCACCTGGCGTTCCTGCGCACGATCCTGGACGACCCGGACGCGAGCAACAACGACAAGTTCGTCGCACTCGATCTGCTCAAGAACGCCGGCATCGCCGCAGCCGGTGTGTTGCCGATGTGCCAGGACACCGGCACCGCGATTGTCATGGGCAAGAAGGGATCTCACGTCCTGGTCGACGGCGAGGCACCGGACGAGCAGTCCATTGCCCAGGGCGTGTATGACGCCTACACCCGCCTCAACCTGCGGTACTCCCAGATGGCACCGGTCACGATGTGGGAGGAGAAGAACACCGGCTCCAATCTGCCGGCGCAGATCGAGTTGTATGCCGACACAGCCGCAGACCACGCGACGACCTACAAGTTTCTGTTCATGGCCAAAGGCGGCGGCTCGGCGAACAAGTCGTTCCTCTACCAGGAGACCAAGGCGATCCTGAATCCGGCGTCGATGATGACGTTTCTCGACGAGAAGCTGCGCAGCCTCGGAACGGCCGCCTGCCCGCCATACCACCTGGCGATCGTCATCGGCGGCACGAGTGCCGAATTCGCCTTGAAGACAGCCAAATACGCCAGCGCGAAATACCTCGATACCCTCCCGACCTCGGGCGACGCGGCGACCGCCCACGGGTTCCGCGACACCGAGCTCGAGGAGCAGGTGCTGCAGCTGACGCGCGGGTTCGGCATCGGCGCACAGTTCGGTGGTAAGTACTTCTGTCACGACGTCCGGGTGGTGCGACTTCCGCGACACGGAGCGTCACTACCGGTCGCGATCGCTGTCAGCTGCTCCGCGGACCGCCAGTGCCTGGGCAAGATCACCACCGAGGGCGTCTTCATCGAGCAGCTCGAGACCGACCCGGCGCGTTTCCTGCCCGACACGACCGACACCGACCTCGGTGTCTCGGACGACGATGTGGTGCGCATCGACCTCAACCAGCCGATGCCGCAGATCCTGACTGAACTGTCCAAACACCCTGTCAAGACACGACTTTCGCTGACCGGTCCACTGGTCGTGGCGCGCGACATCGCGCACGCGAAGATCAAGGAACGCCTCGACGCCGGGGAACCGATGCCGGACTATCTGCGCAACCACGCCGTCTATTACGCCGGCCCGGCCAAGACGCCGCAGGGTTACGCCTCCGGCTCGTTCGGACCGACCACCGCGGGACGCATGGACTCGTATGTCGAGCAGTTCCAGGCCGCGGGCGGTTCGATGGTGATGCTCGCCAAGGGCAACCGCAGCAAGCAGGTCACCGACGCCTGCAAAGCCCATGGCGGTTTCTATCTGGGCTCGATCGGCGGCCCGGCCGCGCGCCTCGCGCAGGACTGCATCACCTCGGTCGACGTGCTCGAATATCCCGAGCTCGGTATGGAGGCCATCTGGAAGATCGAGGTGCGCGACTTCCCTGCCTTCATCGTGGTGGACGACAAGGGCGACGACTTCTTCGCCTCGACCGCGACGCCGACCGCCTTCACGATCTCGACGAGGCCGGGCCTGTGAGCCGCGCCGCGACCCCGCAGCAGGCGTGGGACGACCTGCACGAGGGCAACCATCGTTTCGTCACCGGCGACCTGCACCACCCCAACCAGAGCGCCGAGCGCCGGCACATGCTGGAGGAGGGCCAGACGCCCGGCGCGATCTTCTTCGGCTGCGGCGACAGCCGCGTCGCTGCGGAAATCATCTTCGACCAGGGTCTGGGCGATCTCTTCGTGGTGCGCACCGCCGGTCACGTCATCGACAACGCCGTGCTCGGCTCCATCGAATTCGGCGTCGCAGTCTTGGGCGTGCCGCTGATCGTGGTGCTCGGGCACGACTCGTGCGGAGCGATCAAGGCCACCATCGAGGCAGCCCGATCCGGAGAGATGCCACCGGGATTCGTGCGCGACATCGTCGAGCGCGTGATGCCGAGCGTGCTCACCGGCCGCACCGAGGGCCTGACGACGGCGGAGGAGTTCGAAGCCGAGCACGTGCGGCATACAACTCGGCTGCTCGCCGACCGGTCCAGGATCATCCACGACGCACTCGAAGCCGGCACCCTCGGGATCGTTGGTGCGACCTACGGTTTGGGCGACGGCACGGCATCCGTCGTCACGACTGTGGGGCACGTGACCGCGTGATGTGGTGATTCGAACCGATAGCCGTCATTCGCGACGATTTTCGTAGTTGCGTCTCGTGAAGCGGTCCGAATACCGGTCATAACCTCCGTTTTGCTACGGATTTCTTCGATTTGTCTTCCCCGAGCACCTGCCAGCACTTATGCTCGCGGCCATCGGTGCGACCCCCCTGAGCACCGCGTAGGAGGACTGGTATGTCAACGATCGAAGACCGATCACCGCTCGGGTATCCGGAGGCAGCGGCCGGCAAGGGTCTGAAAACCGGTGCCCTGGGCCTGGTTTCGAGCATCGTCGTCGGCGTGGCCTCGACGGCACCGGCATACAGCCTCGCCGCGGCACTCGGCCTGGTCGTGGCCAGCAGCGGTTCGCTCGTCGCCGGCGTGCACGCGCCGTTCATCATGCTGCTGGCATTCGTGCCGATGTACTTCATCTCGGTCGCCTACCAGGAGCTCAACCGCGCCGAGCCGGACTGCGGCACGTCGTTCACCTGGGGGGCACGGGCGTTCGGGCCGCGGTCGGGGTGGATGACCGGCTGGGGAATCATCGTCGCCGACGTCATCGTGATGGCCAATCTTGCGCAGATCGCGGGCGCGTATTCGTTCACCTTCGCCAACCTGATCGGCATCCACAACACCCTCGACCAGAGCACCTTCTGGTCAACGGTCGCAGGCGTCATCTGGATCATCGTGATGACCTACATCTGCTACCGCGGCATCGAGATCAGCGCGCGAATCCAGGTGGCATTGCTGGCAATCGAGGTCATCGCACTGGTGATGTTCGCGGTCGTCGCGCTCGTGCGCGTCTACACCGGGCACGGCGCGACCTACACAGGCGCCCATCACCAGGTCGAGCATCTGTCGATCCACCCGGCCTGGTCGTGGTTCCTGCCCAGCGGCATGGGTGCGTTCGCGATCGCCTCCGCGCTGCTCAGCGCGGTCTTCATCTACTGGGGCTGGGACAGCGCCGTTTCGGTCAACGAGGAGACCGAGAACCCCGAGACCACTCCCGGCCGCGCCGCCGTCATCTCGACCCTGCTGCTGCTCGTCACGTATGCCGTCGTCTCGGTCGCCGCGATCGCCTTTGCCGGCGTCGGCACCCAGGGCATCGGCCTCGGCAACGACAACAACTCCGGCGACGTTTTCAGCGCGATCGCACCGGTGCTGTTCGGCGACAGCCTGCTGGGTCACGCGGCGCGGATCCTGCTTGCCTTCCTGATCCTCAGCTCCGCTTCCGCCTCGACCCAGACGACGATCCTGCCGACCGCACGCACGTCACTGTCCATGGCGTCGTACAAGGCGCTGCCCAGCGCGTTCGCCCGGATCCACAAGAAGTACCTCACTCCGACGGTGTCGACGATTGCCATGGGTGGGGTGTCGATCGTGTTCTACCTCATCTTCACCCTCATCAGCGAAAGCCTGCTGACCGCGCTGATCAGTTCCATCGGCTTGATGATCGCGTTCTATTACGGACTCACCGGATTCGCGTGTGCGTGGTTCTACCGGCACAATCTGCGATCGTCGTTCCGCAACCTGGTCATGCAGGGCATCTTCCCGGTGCTCGGCGGGCTGATCCTCGCAGCGGCCTTCATCTTCGCTGTCCAGCAGTTCCTGCAGCCGGACTACACCGTCGACGCCAATGGCAACAACGTGACGATCTTCGGGCTCGGTGCTGCCGGCGTCGTCGGCATCGTCGGCCTGCTGCTCGGCTTCCCGCTGATGTTCGTCTGGGAACGCATCCGGCCGGACTTCTTCCGTCAGCACACCCTGCCCAAGCGCGCGTCCGACGAACTCGTGCTCATCACCGACGCCATGGACCCCGCCGGCGATGTTGCACTGAGACTGCCCGACTCCGGTCTGCCCGACATCCTCATCGCCGACGACCTGTCGAACCTGCCGCCCGGCGCCCGCGCGGTGCGCCGCATGGATCTCGACAAGCGCAACGAGGAGTGATCAGGCGAGTAGCGTCGAGCCCGTGACCGACCTCAGCTCCGACGCGGCCAGCCGACTGGCACGCACGGCATACGAAACGCTCGAACCCCTGCACCTCGTCGCCTACTTCAACCCGTATCTGCGGGACGAGCAGCGCGCACTGGGTGTGCGATCGTCTGCCATGTATGTCGGTGCGCGTGGTGGCCCGCTCGGCGAATGTCACGAATCCGTCGTCACGGCAACGTTTTTCAACTTCAGCGCTGAGACGGTCGGACCGGCGTGGCAGGCTGCGCGTGAGCGCGGGCTCGGGGCGGTCATGGCGACGCGTGAGAAGACCGTCGCGCGCACGCTGCACGAGGCGATCTCGGACGACCAGGCCGTGCAGGCGTTGGTCGACGCCCTGCAACCGATCGCCGAGGCAGTGCCGACCGCCGGGCGACCGTTGGCTGCGGCGTGGGTGGCGCAACCCTGGCCCGACGACCCGCACCTGCGGTTGTGGCACGCCACCACGCTCCTGCGTGAGTCACGTGGTGACGGCCATATCGCCGTGCTGGTCGAGTCCGGGCTGACTCCGTTGGAAGCATTGGTCTTTCACGAGTCGGCGCATCCTGATCCGCGTGCTCGCAAGAGCACTCTCGGCCGGCAGATGTCGCAGGCGTCACGGGGATGGTCCGACGAGCAGTGGGATGCCACGGTGGCGCAGCTTCGTGATCGCGGCCTGCTCACCGCCGACGGCTCGACTTACTCCCCCGACGGCGTCGCGTTGTACGACCGGATCGAAGCTGCCACCGATGTCGCCTCCGCGCAGGTGTGGCGGGAGGTGCCGGGCGCCGCTAATCTGCTCGCATCGGCACGGCCGCTGGTCAAGCAGGTCATCGACGCCGGGATCTTCCCGTGGAGCAGGAAACAATCGTGAAGGTCGTCGGGCTCTACATCTATCCGGTGAAAAGCACTGGTGCACGGGCGATCTCGAGCACGTATGCCGAGCGCGCCGGCCTTACCGGCGATCGCGAGTGGATGGTGGTCGATGCCGCCGGTGAGCTGGTGTCGGCGCGCGAATGCCCTGAACTGTTGGCGATCACCGCGGACAATCACGGCACCGGCATCGCTGCCGATCTGCAACTCTCCCGCGCCGGTATGCCGCAGTTGCACGTCACGTATCCCACCGGCGGTCACCTGCCGGTGAGCATGTTCGGCCGACCACCCCTGCCCGCGTTGCACGCAGGAGCGGATGCTGATGCGTGGCTGCGCGAGGCGACCGGCCGCGCCGACATACAGCTCGTATGGTGTGACGATCCGGCGCGGCGGACGCTCAACCCCGCCTGGTCCACGGCCGACGATCACGCGCGCTTCCCCGACGGGTCACCCATGACGTTGCTGTCCCTGGCGTCGCTGAAGCAGTTGAACGCGTGGCAGCGTGAATCCAACCCCGCCGCAGAACCGTTGTCACCACTACGGTTTCGGCCCAACATCATCATCGACGGCGATGAGCCGTTCGCCGAAGACGACTGGCAACAGGTGCAGATCGGGACATTGCACCTGCGGGTCGCGCATGCGATCGATCGGTGCTCGATGACGCTGATAGACCCCGTCACCCGCGAGCGCGGCAAGGAGCCGATCCGCACCCTGGCCCGCCATCGCGCATGGGACGGCAAGACGTGGTTCTGCAGTCATCTCCTGCCGGACAACGAGGCGACGGTGAGCATCGGCGACCACGTCGAGGCTCGTTAGCAAACCCGTAATCCAAGAAACCACACCGTCGTTCACCGGTCAGGCATCGTACGGCCTCGGACCACACCGTCACACATGACAGTGATGTCACCGTCGAGTCTGTGATGCTGCTGCCCCGACGCAACCACCTTTCACTCACGCAGTGATCGACAGGCGTCAACTCCACCATCGTGACGCCGGCCCTTGCAACTGCGCAT
This sequence comes from Rudaeicoccus suwonensis, assembly GCF_007829035.1. Classification (NCBI taxonomy): domain Bacteria; kingdom Bacillati; phylum Actinomycetota; class Actinomycetes; order Micrococcales; family Dermacoccaceae; genus Rudaeicoccus; species Rudaeicoccus suwonensis. The sequence continues at coordinate 82,740 of NZ_VIVQ01000003.1, read as the reverse complement.
CACGCACGCGGTGCGGTGTCGCCCTGACGAGGTTATCGATAACAGATCGTAGAGACCCTCGCTAAAATTACTGTTGTTATCGATATCATATGCGCTAGCCTCGGCAGTACTCATTGCCCTCCATCATGAGATCGGCCAGGTGAATTCATGTCAGTTCGGTCAACAAATGCACGTCGTCGCGCGCGGGTGAAGGCAGGCGGCGGTGCAGCTGTCGCGGCAGTCCTCACGCTGGCACTCGGCGCCATGTCACCAGCCCAAGCGAGTCCACCGCGTACACCGCAAGACGCAGTGGCCACCAGCATGCCTATCCCCGAGACGCAGTACTCGGTCGTCGGTTACGACAGCCAGTCCGCGCCATATCCCGCGCCGCCCTCTCTCGACGGCACTGCCGCGGCCGCGATCGACGGCGACTACGGCACCGAGTGGACCTCTTCCTACAACGGCAGCACCGACAGCCCCATGCCGCATTGGCTCACGATCGACACCGGCAAGACGTACGACATGACCGGCGTCGACTACTCGGTCAAGCTCGGCAACGGCGAGATCGCCAAGTACCGGATCTACGCGACCAGCAGCGCGTCGGTGGCGAAGAACACCTCGAGCAAGGGCTGGGGCGCACCGGTCGCCACGGGCACGTTCGCTGCTCCGACCTCAAACACCGAGATCCAGCTCGCCACCTTCACTCACCCGGTGTGGGCACGGTACGTGAAGTTCGTGGCGCTCAGCAGCATCGACGGCAGTTCTCTGGCGTCAGCCTCGGAACTGCGGGTGCAGGCGCGAGGGTCCTACGGAACTCCGCTGTATTCGGTCAGCACCGGGAGCCTGGGGTCGTCGACATCGGCGGACGACACTCCGGCCAGTCCCTTCATCGACAAGAACGGCACCTTCTACTACGAGTCGGCCCACGCCGACTACGGGCTGACCGACGGCCGTGCGTGGGACTTCTTCAGCGGCACCAACATGGACACGGCAACAGCGGATGCGGCTCTGGACAACGCTGTGAACCCGGCGAATTCGAACGATTCCAATGCCGACACCACGGAGCGGTGCAACAACAGCCCTACCGGTCTGACCTCGACGTACGCCCCGTCCGGCTCGGGTTACGCCGAGCGCAACTACTGCGACCTGACCCAGGTCTGGGTCGATCCGGACACCGGCAACTGGTACGGCCTCGTGCACAACGAGTTCACTCCGCAACCGTTCGGTGACGGCCTGCACTACGACGCCATCGACTTCGCGGTCTCCATGAACCAGGGCAAGACCTGGAAGATCGTCGGCCATGCGATCACCTCGCCATACAGCACGACCCGCGAGGACACGAAGGCGTTCCCCCAGGAGACCTACTACTACGGTGACGGGGATCCGCGCCTGTATGTCGACACTGCGTCGGGATACTTCTACGTGTATTACGGGTCCCGCGTGGTCGACAAACAGGGCGGTTGGGTCGCGTTCTACGAGCACGTGGCGCGTGCACCGATCTCCGGAAAGATGGCGACCGGCACCTGGCGCAAGTACTACGACGGCTCGTGGAGTCAGCCGGGCATCGGCGGCAAGGAGAGCAACCTGGTGCCGATCAGCTCGACCAACACCACCGGGTACACACCGCCGTCGAAGGAGTACAACCCGATGACCCCGGGCACCGGTACCCAGCAGATCGTGGCAGGCACGATGCCGAACACCTCGCCGTTGTTCGTCATGGACATCACGTATGACGCGTATCTGGGTCTCTACATCGGCGAGCCCCAGAATCCCGACCAGAGCGGGAACGAGCCTCAGCAGTACTACGCCACCAAGAGCCTGTCGGACCCGAAGTGGTTCTTGCTGGGCGATTCCGGCGGGTCGTATCTCACCGCGTCGTGGTACCGCTGGTTCCTCGACGGGTCCAATGCGACCAGCTCGTCCATCGTCGGCAAGAGCTTCCGGTCCTACTGCGCCTACGGCTGCAACAACGGCTCCTATGAGCAGTACGCCAACATCACAGTGAACACCAGCGCACCTGCAGCGCCTGTCGAAGTCGGCGCGAAATATCGCATTGGTAGTCAGAACGGCGGCGTCCTGACGCAGATGTCGTCGACGTCGGCAGCCGTCAGCTCTCGTGGAAAGGGCAACTCCAACTGGAGCGGCTGGATCTTCAGCTCGAACGGCGACGGCTCATACACGATCCGGAACGCCAAGACCGGCGAACGGCTGGGGGTCGATTCAGGCACCACGAAGGATCGCGCGTGGGGCACTGCCCCGACCGTCACGGCCGCCACCGGTGCCCCGACCGTCGGGCAGGAGTGGTTCGTGGTGCCCACCGTCAACCCGACAACCGGCCTGCCGAACGGCGGGGTGCGTCTGGTGAACCGCTACAGCGGTCTCGTGCTGGGCATGTCGTCCGGGCGAACCGACGCCGTGGCGACCACGCCGGCGCGCACCTGGAACGACGCGACCAACACCGTGGACAGCATGCCCCTGGTGTCCGAGCAGGTGCTGAGCCTCAAGCGCTACTGACTAGTCACAAGGGTGGGGCCGTCGGGACATCCCGGCGGCCCCTTCGTGGTCGTGGTGAAAACGGCGGTGTCGTCGACTCAGTTCAGTGTGGGCCGGCAGCGCCGCCGGCTCCCGACACCGTCGGCGACGGAAGCTGCTCGACATACTCCTGCGCTTCGCCGAGGCTCGCGGCCTCCCGCAGTGCCACAACCGTGCCGAGCCGACCCAACTCCAGCACCGAGAGGGTGTTGATACCCGTCCGCAGCAGCGGCGCCGGGAGATACAGCGTCTCTTGAGGGCCCTTGGACCAGTAGCGCCCCAACAAGAACCCGTTGACCCAGACGAAGCCCTTTTCGCACCCGGGCAGCGCGACGAAGGTGTCGCCGACGGCGTCCAACTCGAGGGCGGCGTGAGCGATGCGGTCGAGTTCGGGCGCACCCCACCGGTCAAGTGGCAATGCGCGCTGCTGCCAGTGCTGGATCGCCCGGTAGTCGAGCTGGACAGGCCCCAGAATTCCCTTGCCCTGCCCGAGTAAGGGCCCGTAGTTGATGCGTCCGAGGTTCTCGACGAGCAGGCTCAACCGCACGCGACGACCGGGACCCGGAATCCGCAGGCTGCCGTTCTCGGTGTCGATCACGCCGACAGGCTCGTCGTCGACGAAGACCGTCGCCCGGTCGTGCAGCCCCGTCACATTGAGGTCGCAACCATGCTGCGGTATCAGTGGCTCCGCTTCGTACAACAGCATTCCCGCGTCGAGAGCGAGGTCCTCGAAGCTGCGTGGGGTGACGCTCTCGACAACGGACGAGGCGCTCCGCAGCGAGTCCAACAGCGGCATACCCGGCTGGAGGGGCAGCACCCGCCCGGGCAACACCTCGGGTTCTGCCGGAAGAGCGGGCAGCGGTGCCGCGGCATACTCCTCGAAAAGCGCGCGGTAGTCGTGGAACTTGGAAGTGAGAGCACCGCTCTCGGCCACCGGCGCATCGGAGTCGTAGCTGGTCACCGTGGGCTGCAGGACAGTGCCGTCGTGATTGGCCCCGGACCGCAGACCGAAGTTCGTGCCGCCATGAGCCATGTAGAGGCAGACCGACCCCCCGGCCTCAAGGATCTCCCGCAGCGTGCACAGCGCACTACGAGCGGTGCGTACGTGGTGGAGCTCACCCCAGTGGTCGAACCAGCCCTGCCAGAACTCCGCGACCAGCATCGGCTGGTCTGCGCGTCGCTCGCGCAGGAGTTCGAGGGCGCGGTCGGGGCGCGAGCCCAGGGTCATCGCCGCGAAGCTGCCCGCCAGCATCCCGCCGTCGAGCATCAGCTCGGTAGGACCGTCGGCGGTGAACATCAGCTCGGTGATGCCGCGCTGCGACAAGGCATCCCGCAACCAGCGTAGATACGCCTGATCGTCACCGAAGCTGCCGTACTCATTCTCGATCTGCACCGCCACGACGGGGCCGCCGTTGCCGGTCTGCAGGGCAGCAATCCGCGGAATCAGCTCGTCGAACCAGGTGCTGACAAGTTGCAGGAACCGCGGGTCACTGGTGCGCAACGTCCCTGGGCAGCGAGCCGTCGCCCAGGCGGGAAAACCGCCGTTGTCCCACTCCGCGCAGATGTAAGGTCCGGGGCGCACCACGACGTCGAGTCCGATGTCGCCGGCGATCCGGATGAACTCCTCAAAGTCGCGCCAACCGGTGAAGTCTGCCGGCGAATCCGCTTGCGCCTGATGGAAATTCCACGCGATGTAGGTGTCGATGGTGTTCAGCCCCAGCGCCCGCAGACGCATCAGCCGATCACGCCAGTAATCCGGATGAACGCGGAAGTAGTGGATGGCTCCGGAGAGCATCGTGTGTTGCTTGTCGTGCCGCAGCAGTTGCCCGTCGACAACCTCCAGCGCAGCGGTTCCGCCACTCATTTCAGCGCTCCCGCAGTCATACCCGAACGCCAGAAGCGTTGCAGGGCAACGAAAGCCACGATCAACGGGATGATCGAAACGAACGAGCCGACCACCACGTATGCCGGCGCGACATCGACGTGACTGGCGTTCCAGCCGACGAGCCCCACCGTGACGGGTTGGGTGGAGTCGGAGCCGAGCACCATCGACGGCAGTAGGTAGTTGTTCCAGATGCTGACGAACTGGAACAAGAAGATCGTCACCAGCGCGGGCATCATCATCCGCGTTGCGAGCGTGCCGAAGATGCGCAATTCCCCTGCGCCGTCGAGACGTCCGGCCTCCACGACCTCGTCGGGCACCGCCTGTGCGGCGAAGACTCGGGCAAGGTAGACACCGAACGGGCTGACGACGCTCGGCAGCAGCACCGCCAGCGGGTTGCCGACCAGACCGACTCTGCTGAACATGAGGTACAGCGGCAGGGTGAACAGGATCTGCGGAAGCAGCACCGCGGCGAGGATCAAGCCGAAAAGGGCGTTGCGTCCGGTGAAACGATACTTCGCGAGCGCATATCCGGTCATCGAGGACAGCGTCGTGCCGATGAGTGCGCCGAGCCCGCAGTAGATGAGGCTGTTCAGCATCCAGCGCCAGAAGATTCCGCCATCCTCCACGCTCAGCCGATGGATATTGCTGAAGAGTGAAAACCCCTGAAACCAAAGCCCGTTGCCGGAAAATTGCTGTCCGAACGGTTTGGTGGCAGCGACGAAAAGCCACCACAGCGGGAAAAGGAAGTACACGGCCGAGAGAGCAAGGAGCCCAGTGACCGCGACTCGACTCGTCATCGACTCCTGCGCCCGAGACGACCGCCTCGGGACCGATCGCACCTGGGCGCTCACAGGCTGTCATCCCCTCGACGCGTGAGTTTGAAGAAGATCAGGGAGACCGCACCCACCAGCACCGCCAGGATCACCGACTGCGCTGCGGCGTACGGGTAGTCACCGCCGGTCGCCGCGACCTGCGCCGACATGATCGGGGTGTAGGTCGAGGCGATCGACCCCTGCGAAATCGGTTGCAGCACGGTGGGTTCATTGAACAGCTGGGCTGATCCGATGATCGAGAAGATCGTGGTGAGCACGAGTGCGCTGCGCACCATCGGGACCTTCACACTCCAGGCGATCCGCCAGGCGCCGGCTCCGTCGAGCCGCGCTGCCTCGATGACTTCTTCTGGCACGGTCTGCAGCGAGGAGTAGATGATCAGCATGTTGTAGCCGGTCCAGGCCCACGTCACGATGTTCGCCACCGACCAGAGCACGACAGACGGGGAGAAGAACGCGATCGAAGCATCAAGGCCACCGAGCAGGTGGTTGATCGGACTGGACTGCGGCGTGTACATGAACGACCACACCAGTGCCGCGCTGACGCCCGGCACGGCATATGGCAGGAAGCTGGCGAGCCGGAACAAGCTCTTCGCCTTGGCCGAGCGCGAGTCGAGCAGCAGCGCCAGTCCGAGGGCGAGCGCCAACATCACTGGCACCTGGACGATTCCGAAGATCAGTACGCGTAACAACCCGCCGGTGAAAGCGCCGTCACGGAAGGCACGCGAATAGTTCGACCACGGGTCGAATTTCAGCGTCGGCGGTGCAAGACCGAGCCCCGACCGATGGAGCGCGAACAGACTCTTGCCTGCGGCATACAGGATGGGAGCGAGGTACATCGCGATGAAGAGCACCACGAAGGGCACGACGAAGATCGCGATGGAACCCTTGCCGACCAACCCGGCCCGGCGCTTGCTCGTCGCACCGAGCCCGGCTGTGGTCGCGTCAGTTGGCAACGGACAGACCCTGCGCCTTCAACGCTGAGACGGTCGAGGACTGAATGTTGTTGAGCGCCGTGCTGAAACTCTGGGTTCCGGCCCAGGCCTTGCTGATCTGGTCGTCGAAGGTGGCCGCAGTCGTGGTCATCACCGGACCCCAGGTCCAGTTGCTGTTCACATTCGCCGCCGCCCGCTGCACGGTGGTGAAAATGTTCTGTCCGCCGAAATACGGATCACCCGAGCTGAGAGCGGGCAGATTCGCCAGCGATGTGGCGGCCGGATAGAGCCCGGCGGTGGTGACCAGACCGTTGAATGCCGTGCGGTCGGTGCTCATCCAGTCGGCGAACTGCCATGCCGCCTGAGAGTCTTTGCAGCCCTTGAGCACCGCGGTCGAAGACCCACCGGAGTTGCCGACCTCGTCGGCGCCGGCAGTCCACTGCGGCATGGGGGCAACCGCCCACTTGCCCTTGCCTGCGGCGACGCTCCCCTTCAGGATGCCGGCCTGCCACACGGCACCGACGACCGTGGCGATATCGCCGTTGCCGAGGCCGTTGTACCAGGACTGGTCGTACATCGGCGCGGAACTGACCAGGTGCTGGGCCACCATGCTGTTCCAGAAGGCGGCGACCTTCTGATTGCCGGCCGAATTGATCGAGACCGTCCAGTTGTTCCCGCTGGTGCCGAACCAGGAGGCGTCGGCCTGCCAGTCGAAGCCGGCGTAGTCGTAGTCCAGATACGGCGAGGTGATGTAGTGATTCGCGTTCGCCTTGTGGATCTTGACTGCGTCCTGCTGGTACTCCGCCCACGTGGTCGGCGGCTTCAGGCCGAGCTGGTCGAAGAGTTGCCTGTTGTAGAACATCACCATCGGACCGATGTCGACCGGCGCCCCGTAGACGGCCGAACCGATCGAGACCGACTTCCACGCTGATGCCTGGAACTGACTCCTGTCGGCGTCGGCATACTTCGAGACGTCTTGCAATGCCCCTTGGGCAGCGAATGACGGGAGTGTCTCGTAGCCGACCTGCGCCAGGCACGGCGCATTGTTAGCGCTAACAGCATTGAGCATCTTCTGGTAGCCGCCCTTCGCTCCAGGCTGCACCTGCTGATAGTCGATCTGGAGGTCCGGATGCGTGGCGTTGAACTCCTTGACCGCTTGCGCATAGCCGGGCGCCCAACCCCAGAACGAGATCGTCTTCTTGCCGGAGCTGCCGCTCGACCCCGCGGATCCACCTGATCCACTGTCACCGGACGAGCTGGAACAGCCAGCAAGCGCGAGCGTTGCCACCACGGTCACCGCGGCGGCGACGCGGACCTTGCGTGTCTTCATCACAGAGTCTCCTTGATGCTGCTGGCCGACTCGACTGGCCGACCCGTCCCAGCGATCATGGCACGAATGTTATCGATAACCAAGACTTGTTCGCAGGTTTCGGAAATAACTGCCACTGCATAGAACTCTTGCTGTTTCCGCTAACATCTGCGGCATGTCTGCCGAACCGACCCGAAGCTGGTCGCATCCGCCGGCGATGACCGACGTAGCGCAGATGGCGGGAGTCTCCGCGCAGACGGTGTCGCGGGTGCTGCGCGAGCATCAACATGTCAAAGCAGAGACGCGGGCCAAGGTCATGGCCGCCGTCGAGCAACTGGGCTACCGACGCAACAACGCGGCGCGGATGCTGTCCTCCGGCCGCAGCAACGTCATCGGACTGGTGCTCTTACAGACTGGCTTCTACTCACGTACAGCAGTCACCCTGGGCATCGAAGGTGCTGCACGTGACGCCGGATTCGCGATCACGACGGTGACGACGCCCTCCTTGCAGACGCACGACGTCGAACAGGCGATGTCATTGCTGGCCGACCAAGGTGTCGACGGCATCATCCTGTCGCTGCCATTGATCTCGGTGAGTCCTCGTATCGAGGAACTCACGCGGTCGATACCCACCATCACCACTGACGGATCCCGCACCGCGATGACCGAAGTGGTGGCAGTCGACCAGGTCGATGCAGCGCAACTGGCGACACAGCACCTGATCGACCTCGGACACCGGACCGTGTGGCACGTATCCGGGCCTGCCGAGTGGTTGGACGCATCCAGCCGCCTCGAAGGATGGCGCCGCACGCTCCAAGAAGCCGGAATCACTCCCCCGCCAGAAGTTGCCGGGGACTGGTCCCCGCAGTCGGGCTATCGAGCCGGACAGATGCTGGGTCGGATTCCGGACGTCACCGCGATCTTTGTCGCGTCCGACGAAATGGCATTCGGCGTGATTCGTGCGCTGCACGAGATGGGCCGCCGGATCCCCGACGACATCTCGGTCATCGGCGTCGACAACATCGCACTCTCGGAATATTGCTCGCCATCCCTGACGACGGTTGCGCAGCCCTTCGCGCAGATGGGCCGCTTGGCAGTGGATCACCTGCTGAATCTCATGGACGACCCCAGTCAGGTTCCAGCTCCGTCGACGGTGCAGCCCCAATTGATCGTCCGGGCGAGCACGGGCCCCGGACCGGGCCACGCTCAACATCGTCGATCGTGAGCGCCAACCGAGGACCACGACAGTGGATGTTGCAAGACACCTACCTGAACCGCCCGACCACATCTGCGAAAGCTGACTGAATTCGACGCGCTGGATTCCGAGGTTCGTGGTCGCCCAAGGCAGTCGCCGTCACGTCGGCCCACTTGTGGCCGAGCATCTGCAAGGTCCACTGGTCGTCTCACCTGACGTGGAGTACGTTCAGATGCCAGGCATGTGCTGCCACACAGGGGGGCAATCATGGAGAAACAACCCGACATTGAGCCGTGTCCCGGCGGTCCGCACCTGCCTCCGGACGCCGAGCGCCTCGGCCTGACGCCTCTCACCGCACCGGGAGTGGCCTTCGTGGCGAGCCTGACCTCCAGTCGCCGTCGCCCGATGAACCGGGTGATGGCATGGATGGCGGTTGTCATCATCGGCGTGCCCGTGGTCTTGGCCATTGTCGTGATCGCGGTCTACGCGCTGCGCTGATCGAGTGTGCCTCGATCGCTGACACTTGCCGGCTGACGAAGTCTTGGCAGCCGAATGACCCCCCGTATACCTACTCGTCAGTACAGTCGGATCACGTCCGTCCTCCCTGATCCGACATGACGAAGGAGTCATTCGATGCGTCCGCTGCGCCGATCCACCATCACGTCCCTCGCAGGTGCCGCGACAGCGGGCGCCTTCTTCGTCTGCGCAGCCGGGCCGGCCCAAGCGGCACCCCTTCCCGTCGGCACTCTGGGTGATTCGGTCGCGGCATTCGCGCTGCATCCGGACTCGGTCGCGGGCGCGAACGACTGGTCATGCAAGCCGACCTCGGAACACCCGTACCCGGTCGTTCTCCTTCCCGGCACCTTCGAGAACATCGGCTTCAACTTCGCGGAGTTGTCTCCCGCACTGAAGAACGCCGGCTACTGCGTGTTCGCCACCAACTACGGCATGTCGTGGTTCTCTGCGGGCCGGATCGGCGGAATGAACTCCGAGACGTCCTCGGGCAACCAGGTGTCGGCATTCATCAGCCAGGTGCTCGCCTCGACAGGCGCGAGCAAGGTCGACATCGTCGGCCACAGCCAAGGCGGCTCGATGGGCATCAACTACATCAAGCTGCACGGCGGTGCCACCAAGGTCAACACGTATGTCGGTTGGGGCCAGAGCTCGAACGGCACCACCTTGTCCGGCATACAGACCCTGGGCCAGAAACTCTCACTTCTCGGGCTGTTCAACACCGGCGCGACGTTGTTCGGTGCACCATCCCTGGTGGATCAGCAGGTCGGATCCGCATACACCAACCAGACCACCGCCATCCCGCTGCCCAGCGGCCCGAAGTACGTCACCATCCAGACCGAGAACGACGAGGTCGTCACCCCGTATGCAACCCAGTCACTGCCGGGCGCGCAGAACATCGTGATCCAGCGGTTCTGCCCGACCGACCATGTCGGACATGTGGGCCTCAACTGGGACAGCCCCACGCTGCAGCTCACGCTCAACGCACTGGCGGGCGGACCGAGCAACTTCACGCCGCAGTGCACCGGCTTCGGCCCGCAGTATCTGTGACGAGTTGCCGACGCGCTCATTCTTCAAGCGACATCCGTCCACAGCGGCCTACTCACACAGAAAACTCAGCAAGGTATCGACACTTCTGAGCATGGGGATGGAGCGCGCGGGCCCGGCGTCGACACAGCCAGGTCGCCATCCGGACACGCTCGGGATCTATTCGGTCGACGACTTCGCCGCGACGTTGGACGAGTTGCGCCGGGCGCACGGGTTCAGCCTGTCCGTGCTGTCACGGCACACCGGAATTCCGCGCTCGACGCTGCACACCTACCTCACCGGGCGTTCCCTGCCACCGGCGTGGCAGCTCGACCGCATCGTGATCGCCTTAGGGGTGCCAGAGAACGATCTGCGGCAGTGGGCCGAGGCACGAGAACGGGTGGAGGCCATCTGGCGTGCGACGCAGTCGCGCTCACCGGCATCCGCAACGGCACGACTCGCCGCCGACATCGCCGAGTTGCGGTCCGGCCTGGATCATGCGATCCGGGACAGCCACGAACAGACTCAACCGCTGATGCGCTCCGAGCATGTCTACATCGGTCCTGATCGACGCATCTCGAGAGTCGACATCACTCAAACTGTCGTCGCCAGAACAGATGGCGCTCGATTGCATGTCCGGATTCTCATGCCCTCCAACGGTCTTCAGGCATCCGCGGTCAAGCTTCGGCCCGGCGTCGGGTGTCAGGCAGCGGACACCGTGCCGCAGACGCACGGGTCGGCCACGGCGTTCCCGATCATCTTCGATGCGCCGTTGCGCGCCGGTCAGACCCACCACGTGGAGTACTCGCTCGACTACTCGGGCGCATGGCGTCCGTTGACCGCAGAATCACCACCTCCCGCGAATGAAGTGGGGTGCTTGTTCGACGCAATGTCGCCGCCGCTGGAGTTTCGGGTGCAATTCAGCGGCGAGCACCAGCCCTGCGATGTGCGGCAGATCTACCTGTCTCACCCGGACGGCCCCGAGGAACGAATTCGCGACCTCGATCTCGACCTCGAGCTGTGCGCGCACATGTTCGTGGCGCGGCCCTGCGCCGGCTGCCACGGCATTCGCTGGGCATGGCCTGCGTAGCCAGCACCCGTCCAGAGTTGTCCAGACCAACTCTTGACCTCCGCCGCCGTGAACACGATCAGTAGGTCCAGGTACATCACACGGTGAGGTGGAACGAAGATGAGGAAATTGTCGAAAGTCGCCGCGTTGAGCGTTGTGACACTGTCGTTCAGCGTGCCCGTCGGGGCCTTCGCAGCAGCGCCGCATGCGACGGCCGCGAGCAGTTCCCACGGCTGTCCCGCAGGAGACGTGTGCATCTACCCCGGCGCTTCCTGGAACAACAACAAGCCGTCGTTGAAGTACTACTCGTACGGCGCCCACAACCTGAAGAACCAGTTCAACAAGCATCGCGTCTACAACAACCAGACCGGCGGTGCGACAGTGCAACTGTGCACCCGGAGCAACGGCGGAGGATGCGGGGCGTTGCACAGCCCAGGTTGGTATTGCGACGAGAATCTCACCCCGATCTACTCGATCAAGCTCGCGCGCCACGTGACCACGACGCCCAGCGCCTGGGGAGTCGACACCACCGAAACCATCACCCAGGCGCACGTCAACGCGATCAAATCCAGGGCCGGTGCCGTGCCGAAGGTATGGGGTCGTTACGTCAGCGACTGCCTGCCGAGTCATTGCGGCGGGAACATGACGCCCGGAGAAGTCACGGTAGCGAAGAAGAACGGCATCAAGATCTTCCTCCTGGCCGCCGACCTCGGAGACGACTCCACCGCCAAGGAAGGCACGGCCGATGGCCAATTGGCGGTCAAGGACGCCAAGGCCAACGCCAAGGCGCCCGCCGGCACGCTCATCGTCAAAGACATCGAGGACACGGTGAGTTCCAGCTATCTGACCGCGTGGTTCACCGCAGTCAAGAAGGGCGGCTACCTGCCGGGCTTCTATCTGAACGCCACCCACTCTGATGTCACCGCGGCCTTCTGCAGCGCCACCAAGACCCCGGGATTCTCCTCGTCGATCATCGACAGTTACGAGCCGGAACCCTCCGGAGCGACCGTCGGGCCCAAGGGCGCACCGTCCCTCAGCAAGGCGGACCACTTCTCCTGCGGCGGCGGTGTCTACGACATCTACCAGTACTCGCAGGCGCAGTACATCGGCACCAACTTCGACCAGGACGTCGCCAACCTGAAGACCCCGGGCCTGCTCGGGTAACCCTGACATCGCCGGGTTGTATGTCGGGGCGTTTTGGTCCTGATGCAATCGGCGGCGCATCGACAAGACCTCCCGGGCACCACCTGACGGCTGTGACAGCGCTGTCACAGCCCGGGAGGTCTTCATCGCGTTCGCTCCGGATGCGATTCTGGGGTGCCGGAGCAGTCGATTTCCATCGTGATCGGTCGTGCCATGACGGCGTGATGCCCAGCTCGTCGAGGGTGCCAGAGCCCCGAGTCCATAGCGGTTTCTGAAGCCGCTGAGAAATTGCCCCTCAACGATGTAGGTATGCGCTGGAAGCCCTGGCAGTCCACGTTCGACAACCCCATCGGCCTCGAACACCCCTCCGCTACAGAACTCGGTGCCACTGTCGTCTCGGTCGTCGTCGACGAACTCCTCGACCGCGCACCACGGACCGACCCGACACTGCCCCGCACGGGTGGCCCTGCGGGCAACGCCCGCCTGACGGCGTGGACGGGCGCGATCCTGCTGGTGCTGTTCGCCGTCGAGGGCTACACCATCCTCGACATCCGCGGGTTGCTCAGTTGGCACATCGTCGTCGGGGTGCTGCTGATCCCACCGGCACTGTTGAAGGTCGCAAGCACCGGATGGCGCATCGTGCGCTACTACACCGGCGACGTCCCGTATCGGCAGGCCGGTCCGCCGCAGATGCTGATGCGAGTGATCGGGCCTCTCGTCGTCGTGACGACGTTGTCGGTGCTGGCGACCGGGGTCCTGGTCGCCATCGAGGGCCCGACGGGCCGACACGGCAGCACCTTCGGGCTGCCTGTCTCGATGCTGTTCCAGCACAAGGCCACCTTCATCGCCTGGCTGGTCGTGATGACCGTCCACGTGTTGGGGCGCACGGTCCGTGCCGCAAAGATCGTCGGCGGCCGAGCCACATCAGCGGCGCGGGTACCCGGAAGCACGTCGCGAAGCGCGGCCCTGATCGCTGCGGCGGCGTGCAGCGTCGTGCTCGCCATACTGCTCGTCACGCCCTGGGCCGACCGGTGGCACGCCGGCGGCTTCCAGCACCACTGAGGCCGACGCTCCCGCGCGTCCACTCACAGCTTCGCCACCCGCGCCGCACAGCAGGTCATAGCTGTTGCTGACGTGCTTGAGAAGTTCGACGGGAAGGATCGGAGGCATCCAGTTGAAAGGGCAATCACATGGTTCCGGTTCTTCGTCGCGCGAGGCAGATCAGCCGTGCTGTGCTCGGTTTCGGCACTGTCACGGCACTGGCCGTCGCCGGCTACCTCACGGTGAACACACCGGCGACCAGTGCATCACCGACTCCGTCGACGACCGGTCGCTCCACCTCGTCCAGTTCATCGACATCGACGGGGTCATCGTCGACGAACAAGAGCTCGACGGGCAGCACCTTCAACGAGGTTCCATCGGTCTCGACTCCGTCCGCGACTCAACCTACGACGGCACAGACGCACTCGTCATGATCACGTCCGAAGGCTTTCACTCGATCGGTGTGATGTGGCGGATCACTGCATCACAAGACGACTCGCTTGCCGCCGCCTGCGAGGTCGCCCACGCGCGACTCGAGGAATTGGATGCCGCGGCGTCCCGATTCCGCCACGACTCCGAAGTCACGCGGTTGGCGGCCATGGCCGCACCGGCTGGCAGGACCACGATCACGGCACCGGTCAGCCCACTCCTGCTCACCCTCTTGCGCGACGCACTCTGGGCCGCCGAGGCAACCGGTGGCCTGGTCGACCCGACGCTCGGGCAAGCCATGGCTCTGGCCGGCTATGACACCGACCTTGCCGTGGTGCAGGCGAGAGACACGCAGACCCCACCCGCAACGGCCGTGGCGCATCGCGCGCCGCAGATCCCGACATCCCCGAGTTCGCTGCATGACCTGGTCATCGATCCGATGGCAGGCACCGTCACCATCGCGGCCGGCACGGTGCTCGATCTGGGCGCGACGGCCAAGGCAGCCATGGCCGACCGCATCGCGGGTGAGTTGGCCGCTCGATGGCCAGGTGGATTCCTGGTCGACCTGGGCGGTGACATCGCCGTGGCCGGCCCACCGCCCGCAGGCGGCTGGGTGATCTCCACGCCCGAGACCGCCGATGGCGAGGACCGCCTGTGCATCACCACTCAAGGCGTCGCCACCTCCGGCACCGACCGGCGCCGATGGCTTGTCGACAGCGAAGAGCGCCACCACCTGCTGGACCCCCGCACCGGCCGGGCCATTCGACATACCTGGCGTCAGGTGACCTGCGTTGGCGCATCAGCGTTGCAGGCCAATGCCGCATCGACGGCCGCGTGCGTGCTGTCAGAGGCAGCGGTCGAATGGCTCAGCAGCCGAGGCATCCCCGCGCGACTTGTCGCAGACGACGGTACGGTCACCTACACACCGCGGTGGCCGCGCACCGCAGATCAGGCCGCATCATGACCGTTCTCTGGAATGTCTCGCGCGCCACCGGGCTCGTCGGCGTCGCCCTCATGACGGCGGTCGTCATACTCGGCGTCGTCCTGTCCGGGTCCCGGCGTCGCACCACGCAGACCGGCGCGACGATTCAGGCGGTGCATCGCAGCCTGGCACTGGGGATGATCACCTTCCTGGTCGTCCACATCGCGACCGCAATTCTCGACACCTACGTCCACATCGGTCTGCTGGCTGCGGTGGTGCCATTCGCGTCCGGCTACGACCGGCTCACTGTCGGGCTGGGCACGATCGGTTTCGACCTCCTGGCCGCGCTGATCGTCACCTCCCTGGCCCGGCATCGCATCAGTGAGCACGTATGGCGCTTCGTGCATCGAGCCAGCTTCGCCATGTGGCCCGTCACGATCTGGCACGGCATCGCCATGAGCAGCGATCCGGTCTTACGTATGCCGACGATCGCATGCGCGGTCCTCGGAACCGCCGCCATCATCTGGAGGGCAGCAAGCTCGCACAGCGACAGCATCCGGCGACGCGAGGTCCTCCGTCAGGAGTGGACATGAGCCTGATCGATCTGCTCGACGAGGCCGGTCTGACCGGCCGTGGTGGTGGCTCGTTTCCGACGGGCACCAAGGTGCGGACCGCGCTCGAGCGCGGCGCCAGTCTTGTCGTCAATGCCTGCGACGGTGAGATCGGCACGAGCAAGGATGCCTCCGTCGTCGCGCATCACCTCGACGAAATTTGTTATGGCGCAAGCCTTTTGACCTCCTCGGTGACGTGGGCAGCGCACCGTGGCAGCCCTACCGAGGCGGCACTTCTTGCTGCCGGTCTCGACGTGCTGTCGACACCAGCGAGGTATGTCGCGTCGGAGGAGTCCGCCCTCGTCAACCTTCTCAACGGCGGCCTCGCCCGTCCGCTGATGCGGCAGGCGCCCGTGGCTGTCGGCAGCCGCACGACGATGGGTCGACGGCTACCCGCAACCCTCGTGCTGAACGCCGAGACCGTATGGCGCATCGGCCAGATCGAGCGGTACGGCCCGACGTGGTTCCGCAGCTACGGCACGCCTGCAGAACCAGGCCCGCGGCTGGTGACCATCAGCGGCAGCGTCGAACGGCCCGGTGTCTACGAGACCGCGGCCGGGGTGGCGCTGAACGATCTGCTCGTGGCCGCGGGCACCTTCGATTCCGCCGCCGTGGGACTGTCCGGTCTCAGCGGCGGTTGGCTCTCTGCGGCCGAGTCGCAGCACATCACCTGGTCCAACGCCGGACTCGCGCCATACGGATTTCGGACCGGCAGCGGAGCGATCGCGGTGCTGGACCGATCGACCTGCCCGCTGACGTATGTCGCCGAGTTGGTTCGATTTGCGGCCGGCGAATCGGCCGGCCAGTGCGGACCGTGCATGTTCGGGGTTCCAGCGGTCGCGCGGACCCTCGATCAATTGCTCGACGGCAGCGCGCGTCCGAGCGACATCGCCTTGCTGGACGAGCGGGTACGCATGCTCGTCGGTCGCGGTGCATGCAGGTTCCCCGATGGCATCGCCGGCTTCGTGACCTCGGCGTTGCGGGTGTTCGACCCGGACATCACGGCACACCTCGACGGTGGCTGCCTCTGCCTTCGACAGCCCGCCCATGCGCAACGCTGACAGCGGCAAAACCGTCACCGTCGACCGTGTCGCGTGCACCGCTCACGGCGTGTGCGCAGTCGTGTCGGCAGGTGCGATCGCGTTGGACGAGTTCGGGTATCCGATCGAATCACAGGTCGTGATGGACAGACGCAGCGCACAAGAGCTGGCACGGGCCTGCCCGGCGAGAGCACTTCTGCTGCAAAGAGATTGACGGTGTCAGGTTGCGTGCGCCAGTGGAAGCGTGACCATCACTGTCGTGTCGCCGGGCGTACTGACGATCGCCATCGACCCACCCTGCGCGTGCGCGACGGCATGCACGATCGCCAGCCCGAGGCCGGTGCTGTCGGCGCTGCTCTCCCGGTGTCGTCCCCGAGCGAAGCGGTCGTGGGCGTGGTCGATCAGTTCGGGCGGGAATCCCGGGCCGGTGTCATGCACCGTGATGACGATCTCCGATGCGGACGCGAGCAGTTCACACCGTGCTGTCGTGCCGACAGGCGTGTGCAAGCGCACGTTCGTCACCAGGTTGGTGACCATTCGGCGCACCTGTTCGGTGTCTGCCCGGATCACCACCGGTTCGGCAGGGACGTCGATCGACCACCGATGGCCCGGTGATGTGATCCGAGCATCGTCAACCGCGTCGACGACGACTCGTGTCAGGTCGACCTCGTCCTGCATCGCTGAACCCGCGTCGTCGAGCCGCGCCAGCAGCAAGAGGTCATCGACGATGCCCGCCATACGACCTGTCTCCTCGCCGATACGGGTCAGCGAAAGGTGCACCTGCTCGGGCAGATCGGTGAGCAGCATGTACTCGCGCAGCAACTCGGCGTGGCTGCGGGCGACCGCCAAAGGTGTGCGGAGCTCATGGCTGGCGTCGGCCGCGAACTCCCGCAGTCGCCGTTCGCTCTCGTCGCGTTGCTGCAACGCCAGATCGATATGTCCCAGCATCGCGTTCATCGCCTGTCCGACCTGAGCGACCTCGGTGGGTTCGGACATTTCGTTCGCGCGCAACGGAATCCGACTCTCCGCGGTGTCCAACGGCAGTTCGGTGACCTGCCGGGCAACCGTCGCCAGATCCTGAAGCGGCCGCATCGATCGCCGGGCCGCAGCAGCGCCGAACCCGGCGACGACCGCGACTGCAGTGGTCAGCACCACGGCTTCGAGCAGGATCAGGTCGCGAATGATGTGATTGACCGGTGTCTGCGGAATACCTGTCAGCAGCCGATCACGGCCCTGCGCCGGCGATATCGCGACGCGGTAGTCCCCCAGTCCGGGCAGATGCACCGTGACCGCTCCGCCCAACAACACCATGCCAGCGAGGAGCAGCACCAACCGTGAGGTGAGCGTCTTTGGACGAAGGCTCATCAGACAGGTGGCCGCAGCACATAGCCCGCCCCGCGGACGGTGTGGATCAACGGTTCGACGCCATCGGTGTCGATCTTCTTGCGCAGGTAACTGACGTACAACTCGACCACAACCTCTGCGGCGTGTGCAGCAGTGCCCGCGTGATCGGCAAGCCACCCACGGAACCGGAATGCCGCCACCAGCGCCTCTGCGATCCCGGGCTCGTCTTCGACGACCATGACCCGCAGAGGCCGTCCGTCCGACGCCATCGGTGCACAGTCGTCGGCAGCCACGTTGTGACGATAGCGATCACGCGCCCACTTCATCCCGGTGCGCCACTATCACCGGGGAAGTTCTCAGCGTCGTGAGAAGCAGCAGAGAAAATTACGCTCGTGCATGTGTGAGAGCCCCTGCAGAAACATCAGCAGGGGCTCTCACACATACAGAAATGTCAGACCGCGGTGACCGTGACCTCGATGTTGCCGCGCGTCGCCTTGGAGTACGGGCAGAACTGGTGCGCCTGGTCGACGAGTTCCTGTGCCTTGGCCTGATCCACACCGGGCACCTTGGCGGTGAGCTTCACGCCGATGCCGAAGCCCGACTCGGTCTCACCGAAGGACACCTCCGCAGTCACCGTCGACTCGGAGGCGTCGATGCCGGCGCGACCCGCCACCGCGTTCAGCGCTCCGCAGAAGCAGGCGGCATAACCGGCGGCGAACAGCGTCTCGGGGTTCGCCTTCGGGTTGCTGGTGCTGCCGGGTTTCCCGGTCGCGAGGTCGATCACGCCATCGGCGCTCTTGACGTTTCCTTCGCGGCCGCCCTTGGAGGTGGCCGAAGTGGAGTAGAGCTCCTTGGTGACAGTTTCCAGAGGCATGAATGGCCTTTCCGCTGAGGCGACGCTCCCAGCGAGCGCCACACCTTTCAGCACAACGCTCCGGCTGCGGCCGGACATTCCAGCTGTCTCAGCCAACGGTCGCCCGACGCCGCCCGGGCCGATCAATCCTCATCCAGCCACAGGATCAGGTGAACAGCGCTCATCGAGTCAGACGATCGCGCCCTGCTGCTGCAGCGCGCACTCGCGTGCCACGATCAGCGCGAGACCGTCGGCGACCTCCTGCGCATGCTCGGCCGTGGCCGCCTCGACCATGACTCGCACCAACGGCTCGGTGCCGCTCTTGCGCAACAGCACGCGACCGGTGTCGGCGAGTTCGGCCTGCGCGGCTGCCACCGCAGCCTGCACCACCGGATGAGAATCGACGGCATGCTTGTCGACACCTGGCACATTGACCAGGACCTGCGGCAGCAGCGTCATACAGCCCGCGAGATCGCCCAGCGAACGACCCGTGGCGGCGACTCGGGCGGCAAGCATCAGGCCGGTCAACACACCGTCGCCGGTCGTGCCGTGCTCGAGGAGTATGACGTGGCCGGACTGCTCGCCACCGAGCGAATATCCGCCGCGCACCATCTCTTCGAGCACGTAGCGGTCACCGACGCCAGTGCGCAGGACGGTGATGCCTTCGCGTTGCATCGCGCGCAGCATGCCCTCGTTGCTCATCACGGTCGCGACGAGTGTGTCGGCCGCCAGGGCGCCGCGCTCGTGCAGGTCGATCGCCAGGATCGCCATGATCTGGTCACCGTTGATGACCGCTCCGCCGGCATCGACCGCCAGACAGCGATCGGCGTCGCCGTCGAATGCGAGACCGAGGTCGGCGCCGGCAGCAGGGACGGCCTCCTGCAGACGCTCCAGGTGGGTCGAGCCATAGCCGTCGTTGATGTTGAGGCCATCGGGCTCGGCGCCGATGAGCGTGACTTGCGCGCCAGCGCGACGGAAGGCCTCCGGGGCGATCGTGGCGGCCGCGCCATGAGCGGGGTCGAGCACGACATGCAAGCCGTCGAGCTGACATGGGACGGCGGACAACAGGTGCTGGATGTAGAGCTCGCCGCTGTCGGCATACGAGTGCACCCGGCCGACTGACGCGCCGGTCGGTCGATCCCAGGACTGGTCCAGATGGGCCTCGATGGCGTCCTCGGTGGCGTCGGGCAACTTGCGGCCACCGCGGGAGAAGAACTTGATGCCGTTGTCGGGCATGGCGTTGTGCGAGGCGGACAGCATCACGCCGAGGTCGGCGCCGGAACTGCCGGTCAGGAAGGCGATCGCGGGAGTCGGCAGGACGCCTGCGTCATACACGTCGACACCTGCGGAGGCGAGCCCGGCGACCGTTGCGGCGGCAAGGAATTCGCCAGAGGCCCGCGGGTCGCGGCCTACGACGGCCCTCGGCCGGTGGCCGGCGAATTCACCGGTCTCGGCCAGCACGCGAGCGGCTGCCGCGGACAGGCTCAAAGCAAGTTCTGCGGTGACATCTCGATTGGCGAGCCCACGCACGCCGTCAGTTCCGAACAAGCGACCCATGGATCACCCTCAACCTTTCCTCATCGCCCGCGTGCCACCAAGGACCGGTCATCGCTGCGTCATTGCGCGAGGACTCGCAGGCTTCCTGAAGCGTAAGCGACCCCGCGCCCTTGGATGAGCCAAGGACGCGGGGTCGTTTGTCGGCAGCGCACACGCCGCCGCCGGAGCGCGTCCGGGCGAGAGCGCCCGGAGCGCGATCAGCGCTTGCTGTACTGCGGGGCCTTGCGGGCCTTCTTCAGACCGGCCTTCTTGCGCTCGGGGACGCGAGCGTCGCGGGTGAGGAAGCCGGCCTTCTTCAGCGTCGGACGGTTGAGCTCCGGGTCGACACCGTTCAGCGAACGGGCCACACCCAGGCGCACGGCGCCGGCCTGGCCCGAGGTGCCGCCACCGTGGACGCGCACGAGCACGTCGTAGGCGCCGTCGAGCTCGAGCACCTTCAGGGGCTCGTTGACGATCTGCTGGTGAACCTTGTTCGGGAAGTACTCCGACAGGGTCTTGCCGTTGATCTTCCATTCACCGGTGCCGGGCACGATGCGCACGCGGGCAATGGCCTGCTTGCGGCGGCCGGTGCCGGCGCCGGGCGCGGAGGCGCTCGGGCGACGGGTGGGCTCGTCCGACGGCGCCGCCGAGGACTCGCTGGTGTATTCGGTCAACTGCGGCTCGTCGTCCTCCAGGACGTCGACCGTGGTCTGGTCGGTCACGTGAATCTCCTAATGACTGTCGTGGGGGCGCTTACTGCGCGACCTGGTTGAGATCGAACGGCTGGGGCTGCTGAGCGGCGTGCGGGTGCTGCGGGCCTGCGTAGACCTTGAGCTTGCTCAGCTGCGCACGGCCCAGCGAGTTGTGCTGCAGCATGCCGCGAATGGCCTTCTCGACGGCCTTGGCCGGGTCCTTGGCCATCAGCTCGGTGTAGCTGGTGGCCTTGAGGCCGCCCGGGAAGCCCGAGTGACGGTAGGCCTTCTTCTGCTCCAGCTTGGCGCCGGTCAGAGCGACCTTGTCGGCGTTGATGATGATGACGAAGTCACCAGCGTCGACGTGCGGTGCGAAGGTCACCTTGTGCTTGCCGCGAAGCAGGATCGCGGCTTGGGAGGCCAGGCGACCCAGGACGACGTCGGTCGCGTCGATGACGTGCCAGACGCGCTCCTGCTGGAGCTGCGCCGGCTTGGGCGTGAAAGTGCGCACGTTTCTGCCTTCTCGATTCGGATGATGCCGGCGACCGGAAGGCCGCCCGTCTTGCGTGAAGTAGGTGGTTGCGCGCGAAGCACAACAGTCCACAAGTTTACGGGGCCTGCCCGCGTAGGCTCAAATCGAACCGATCCTCTTGCACAGCAACGCTTTTCGTACGTATGACGACGCACTCGGCACCTTGTGCAGCATCTTTATGCACAACTATTGTGCACGTATGCCGCAGTCTCCGACCCGCTCTTCCGAGGATGCCAGCGCCACCCAGGTGGCCACTCAGTCTCCGCTCCGGGCCCTTGCGCACCCGCTGCGATCGCGCTTGCTCGCCCAGCTGAAGGTGCACGGGGAGGCGACCGCCACCCAACTGGCGGTCGCGCTCGACACCCACACGGGAGCCACGTCCTACCACCTGCGAAAGCTCGCGGAGGCGGGCCTCATCGCCGATACGGGCACCGGCACAGGCCGCCGCCGAGTATGGCGGGCCGTCGATCCGCCGCGGCGCGCTGATCCGGCCGAACCACTCGACGAGGACGAAGCCGCGGCTGCCGAGTGGCTGCAGCGCGATTACATCGAACACTTCGCTGAGCGCGCGGGCGCGTGGGTCTCGGCTGCGCCGACGTGGCCGGCCACCTGGCAGGAGCATTGCGGCCTGGACGACCACGCGGTGCTGGTCACCACCGAGCAGCTCACCGCGCTGTCGGCAGAACTGGCCGAGGTGCTGGACAGATATCGCCGCGCCGGGGCCGGGACCCCGGGTGCGCGACGAGTTGCGGCATACACCGCGTTGCTGCCGATCGACCCGCCACCGGGCAGCTGACGTCAGCGGTACGGAATCCGTGCCGTCGGCTGGTCAGCGCGTACGCTCGACGCGGCCTTCCTCCCACACCGGATCGTTGCTCTCTCGCACCCGACTGTCTGCACCGAAGACGAGGAATCGGTCGAATCCCCTTGCAAACCAACGGTCGTGGGTCACAGCCACGACAGTGCCGTCGAAGGCTGCCAGGCCGTCCTCCAAAGCCTCGGCCGAGTGCAGGTCGAGGTTGTCGGTGGGTTCGTCGAGCAACAGCAAGGTCGCGCCGGACAGCTCCAACAGCAGGATCTGGAAGCGCGCCTGCTGCCCACCGGACAACGATCCGAAACGCTGTTCGGCGGACCGGGCGAGCTCATAGCGATCCAGTGCCCGGGCCGCCTGCTCGCGAGGCATTCCGTCACGGTGGTCGTCACCGCGGTGCAGAATCTCCAGCAAGGTGCGGTCGGCCATCGAGGTGCCGGCTGCCGACGCAGCCGACTGTGCGAACCACCCGGGTCGCACGCGCGACCCCAACCGGGCCACACCGGTGCAATCGACCGGCTTGGGGCGGTAATCACCCACCGGCTGGTGCTCCACGTCAGGGTCGGAGCCGCCCGCGGCCAGCAACCGCAGGAAGTGCGACTTGCCCGAGCCGTTCGAGCCCAGCACCGCGACGCGTTCGCCGTACCAGATCTCCAGGTCGAACGGCTGCATCAGCCCGGTCAACTCAAGGTGCTCGCAGACGACCGCGCGCTTGGCCGTGCGACCTCCGCCGAGACGCATGGTGACCTTCTGCTCGAAGGCCGTCACCTGCGGCGGGCCGGCATCCTCGAACTTGGCCAGTCGGGTCTGCGCGGCGCGGTAGCGGGACGACATGCCGTCGTTGAACGTCGCCTTCACCTTCAGCGACTGCACGAGTTGCTTGAGCTTGGCGTGCTCCTCGTCCCAACGACGGCGCAACTCCTCGAGCTTGTTGTTCCGGTCGACCCGCGCCTGGTGATAGGTGTCGAAGCGGCCGACGTGGATCCATGCGTAGGCTCCGGCAGCCGTCGGCTCCAGGGTCGCGATGCTCGTGGCGACCTGCTGCAACAGTTCGCGGTCGTGGCTGATGAACAGCACCGTCTTGGGCGACTCGACCAATCGCTGCTCCAGCCACCGCTTGGTCGGCACGTCCAGAGAGTTGTCCGGCTCGTCCAGCAACAGCACCTCCTCCGGGCCACGCAGCAGGGCTTCGAGCACGATGCGCTTCTGCTCGCCGCCGCTGAGCGTCGACACGTCGCGGAATTGCGCGCGCTCGTACGGCACCGAGATCGCCGCGACGGTGCACACGTCGGCGAGGGTCTCCCAGTCGTAGCCACCGACCTCCGCCCAGTCGGCGAGCGCCTGCGCATAGGCGAACTGCGCCGGCTCGTCGTCGCGTTGCATGATCGCCAGTTCGGATTCGTCAACTGCCGTGGCAGCAGTGCGGATCGGCTCCGGTGCGACGGTCAGCAGCAGGTCGCGGACGGAGAACTCCTCGCCCTCGGGCCGCGCACGTCCGATGAACTGCGGCATCACCGCGAGGCCGCCACTGCGCGTGATCGCACCCTCGTGCGCGTCGATGTCGCCGTCGATGATCCGCAGCAGGGTCGTCTTGCCCGTGCCGTTGGGGCCGACGAGCGCGACCTTCGCGCCTTCTCCGACACGCAGGCTCACTCCCCCGAGCAGCGGCCGCCCGTCGGGCAGGAAGTAGTGCACGCCGTTGACATCGATATGACCCACGAGGGTCAACGATGACGTATGGCGGTGCGCACCGTCACCCGGGTTTACCGACCGCGCGACGAATGCCGCCGAAAACCGTTGGCGCAGCGGGTGATTCAGCAGGTGGCTTCGAGCGCTGCGAGGGCGTCTTCCATGTGGTGGATCATCCGCTGCACCGATGGCGCACTGCTGCGGCAGGCGGTGATGCCGAAGTCGACCTGGTCGTCATACGTGACGAGGGTGATGTTCATGGCCAGCCCGTCGAGCGGGATGGATGCCGGGAAGAGCCCGTCGAGGTGGGCGCCGTTGAAGTACATCTGCTGCCGCGGGCCGGGCACGTTGGAGATGATGACGTTGAACGGCGGCCGCCCGACCAGGTCGTAGGTCGGCAGCATCGACAGGCCGAGCCCGGCGATGTTGAAGCCGGACATGAGCAGGATCTGCAGCGGGCTCAACTCACGCATCGTCTGCTTTGCCGCGACGGTGGACTCGTGCACCGCCTCGAGGCGATCCACCGGATCCGCCAAGTCGGTGCCGAGGCCGGCGATGATTGCGCCGATCTCATTGCCGCCGACCTCGCTGCTCTCGTCCCGCAGGTTGACCGGGCACATCGCCGTCAAGGAGCGCTCAGGCAGAGCGTCCAACTCCTGCAGATAGGCTCGCAGTCCGCCGCCGCACACGGCCAGCACGACGTCGTTGAGCGAGACGTCGTGGGTCTTGCAGACCACACGGAATCTGTCCATGCCGAACGACTGTGCGACGAATCGCCTTGCTCCGCCGACCTTTTCGTTCAAGATCGTGCGAGGCGCGTCGAACGGCGTCACGAGGCCGGTGTCGCGCAGCGAGCGGGTGGCGATCTTGAGCGCATTGGGGCCGATCGACACGAGTTCGCCGACCGCGTCGACGCCGCTGCGCCATACCGAACTCAGCAAGGGCACGCCGGGGAACGGATTGTTGCTGACGCTGCGTTCGTGGCCGGTGGGCGATCGCAGCGCCCACGGCGCCTCGCAGTCGCGGGCATCGGGATCCGGGCTGCAGGAGCGCTGCATCAGTTGCAGCGCCGACACCCCGTCGACCAGAGCGTGGTGCACCTTGGTGAAGACCGCGACGCGGCCGTCGGCCAAGCCTTCGACGACGTGGGCCTCCCACAACGGCCGGTGCCGGTCCAACAGCGACCCTTGCCAGCGAGACGTGAGCTCGAACAGCTCGCGCAGTCGGCCCGGGCTGGGGACGGCCGACCGGCGGACGTGGTGATCCATGTCGACGACGGGGTCGACATGCCAGCGGAAATTGCCCAGGGTGCCGACCGGCTCGGCCGGACGCATCCGGAAGCGGGTGCTGACCTCGGTGTTCATCAGCCGGTCGGTGAGCACCTCGCGGGCATAGCCGGGTCCGGCGCCCTCCGGTGGCGAGAACAGTTGCAGCCCACCCACATGCATCGGATGCTCGCGCGACTCGATCAGCAGAAAACCGGAATCAACAGGACCCATCGACGGCATAGCGAACACCCTTCCCAGACCTGCGGCGCCACGCAACTGTCCGGTGCATGGCTACCCCAGAGTAGCTAGACTCCCGGTGCACATGTGACCGCAACCACATGTGGCCCGGCGCGGCCTCGTCGGCGTGCACACCATGGCAGCGCAGCACCTCGGGACCGGAAGGACACCACGTGGCAGCACTTCCATCGGACAGCGGCGGTATGCCGGTGCCCGCGGTGCGCGTGCGGCATCCCCGCACGTCGCGCAGGTCCGCTGTCCTCGCCGGATCGCTGCGCGCCACCGCCAAACCGGTGGTGACGCTGTGGAGCTACGCGCCCAGCCTGGTGCGCCTCTCGCGGGTGATGGACACCGGCGCGGACCGGCTGCGCCTGCCCGAAGGAACCGCGGTCGATCGCGTGCAGCTCGGTCCCTGCGACGGCGAGTGGATCCGCGCACCGCGGTGCCGGCCGGACGCCGCGGTGCTCTATCTGCACGGCGGCGCACTGATCAGCTGCAGCCTGGCCTCGCACCGCCGACTGGTCGCGGCCACGTCGCGGGTGTGCCGCGCCCCGGCACTCAACGTGGGTTTCCGGATGCTGCCCGTGGTCACCCTCGACGACATGGTTTCGGACTGTATGGCGGGCTACCGCTGGCTGCTGGATCGCGGCTACAGCGGTGAGCAGATCAGCATCGTCGGCGACTCCGCCGGTGGACTGCTCACCTTCCTGCTGGTGCTCGCACTACGCGATGAGGGCCTGCCGATGCCGGCCGCGATCGCGTCGATGTCCCCGCTGCTCGACCTCGGCATCGAACGCAAGCAGGCCAGCCCGTATCACGAGCGATGCGACGTCTTCACCGTCCGCGCGTGCCGCACCCTCAACACCTTCGTCGCGGCGGTCGACCGGGCTCACGAGAGGTATGGCGCGCGACTCTCCCCCATCGACTGCGATCTGCACGGGCTGCCGCCAGTGTTGCTGCAGGTGGGCTCGCACGAGATCCTGCGCCCGGAGATCGAGGAGATGGCCGACCGGCTGGCCGAGGCCGACGTGCCTGTGACGCTGGACATCTGGAAGGGGCAGGTGCATGTCTTCCAGGCGGCGGCCTCGTGGCTGCCGGAGGCACAGCAGGCACTGCGGACACTGGGGCAGTTCGTCCTGCACCCGCCGCCGGTCGGGTAGCGCTCGGCTGAGCCCCCGGTTTGCGCCGAAGGCTCAGGCGGGCGCGGTCGGCAGCGTGCGCACCGCCCTGGATTCGGTTGCGCGAGAGGCTAATTCGTCATCCGGTGGATAGCTGACTTCTTCCAGCGACAGGCCGTGCGGCGGCATGACGGTGACACGTGGATCGCGGGTGCCGCCGGCGAGGACCCGCAGCGGCCAGTCCGGTGACTCGCGCCCGAGCCCGACCGGCACGACCGCTCCGACCAGGCAGCGCACCATCGAGTGGCAGAAGGCATCGGCAACGACGGTCGCCTCGAGCACACCGTCGTCCCGCCTGATCCAGCGGTAGTCCAGCAAGGTGCGCACGGTCGTGGCACCCTCGCGGCGCTTGCAGAAGGCCGCGAAGTCCTTCAGCCCCAGCAGTTTTCGGGCCGCCGCGTGCATGGCGTCGGCATCGAGGGGTCCGCGCACGACGACGGTGTCGCGCCGCCGCATCGGGTCGAGCAATGCGTGGTCGTCCAGCAGTCGGTAGAGGTAGCGGCGGGATGTCGCCGAGAACCGTGCGTCGAATCCGGGCGCAGCGGGGGCAACCTGTCGTACGACCACATCGGCCGGCAGCACGCCCGCGAGCCGGGTGAGCGCGGCCTCCTCCGGAGTGCGATCCGAGCGACCGGGCAGTGCGGCATACCGAACGGGGTCGACATCGAGGTGACAGACCGCGCCGCGCGCGTGGACGCCGGCGTCGGTGCGGCCGGCGACCGTGAGTTTCGGCGGGTCGGTGCGCAGGATGGTGCCGAAGGCGGTTGCCAGTGTCTGTTCGACGGTGCGGCGGCCCGGCTGGGCGGCCCATCCGGAGAAATCGGTGCCGTCGTAGGCGAAGTCGATCCGCAGCCGCATCCGACCAGGCTAACGCCGGCGCGCCATGGCCCGAGTCCGCAACTGACAATGGCGTACCGCGATCCATCTCACCGAGGACCAGGTCCCTGGCCACGCCCCTCACGGGCGGCCGGCGACGCGTGAGTTGGACGCCGAAGTCGTGCCATCATGCGCTGATGGGCACCACCGCAGAGCCGGCCACTGACGGGCCGGAGCGCAGCTACTCCGCAACGCGCTGGGCGATCGCCGGCGCCTACTTTGCGCAGGGTTGCGTCTTTCTGTCACTGACAACCCGCTTGCCAAAGTTCCAAAAGCACTGGGGCATATCGGAACTCGGCCTCACCGGCATCATGCTGCTGATCGTGCTGCTCGCTGGAGCAGGCTCCTTCATCGCCGAGACGATTGCGCCGCGCCGCGGCAGTGCGCTCTCCCTGCGTATCGGCCTGTTGCTGGTCACCGCGTCGCTGCTGATCACCGGCCCGGCGCCCGACGTGCCGGTGCTGCTCGCCGGGATGGCCGTGTATGGCGTCGCCCTCGGCATGGTGGACGCCTCGAGCAACATGCAGGCGGTCTCGCTCGAACACCGCATCGGTCGCCCGATCCTGCCGTCGTTCTACGGCGCCTGGACCGCAGGTGGCATCGCGGGCACCCTGCTGACACTGGCGACACCGCATCTGTCGGTCGCGGCAGTGTCGATGCCGCTGGCCGTGCTGCCGTTGGTCGTGGCCTTCGGTCCACTGCTGCTCGCGCGCGGTGTCGTGCAGCCTGCCGGCGGTGACCTGGGGATCCCGTGGCGACAGATCCTGTTGGTCGGGGCAGCGTGCGTGGTGTTCTACATGGTCGACACCGCGGCGACCACCTGGGGTTCGGTCTACTTCGACCACACACTGCACTCACCCAGCGGCCTGGTCGCGTTGGCAGCACTGCCGTATCTGTGCGCATCGTTGTTCACCCGGGTGGCCGGTGACCGGCTGGCCGATCACTTCGGCGCACCAACGCTGCTGCGCGTCGGGGCGGTGGTCGCGCTCATCGGGCTGGCGGTGATCGTAGCGGCGCCCGACTGGCCCATCGGCGTCGCGGGTTTCCTCGTCCTCGGCAGCGGCATTGCGGTGGTCGCTCCGCTGAGCTTCTCCGCGGCGGGCGTGTTGGCGCGGGATGGCGCCGGTGACGATCCCTCCGTCATACAGCCCAGGGTCGATGCGGTGATCGCGCGCTTCAATCAGTTCAACTACGTCGGCGCGCTGCTCGGGGCGGTGTTGACCGGAGCCATCGGCACGGGTTCGTTGCGGGTGGCCTTCGCGGTGCCGGCGATCCTGGTGCTCGCGCTGTTCCCGCTCGCCAAGGCCTTCCGCCGACCCGCAGAACCGCCCGCCGAACCTGCCGCATATTCGACGCCGCGGCAGCAATAACCGCGCCACCGTCGAATATCGCGGAGGGCGAAGAGCACGTATGCCGAAGCGCCCGTCGACAACGCAGATCGCCCACCGCATCCACGGGTGGGATGCGATGGGCGATCGTGTGCAGTTCGCTACTGCGATTGCTCGGGCGGAAGCCCGACCAGGCTCAGGCGTCCTTGTCGGACGACTCCTGCTTGGCGTCCTCGGCCTCGTCGACCTCGGCCACTTCAGCGACCTCGGCGGCGTCCGGGGTGACCGACTCGGCGGAGTCGTCCATCTCGGCGACGTTCGCGTTGGCGTCGGCATCCTCGGCGGCAGCCTCGGACTCCTTGACGGCACGCTTGGTGGCGCCTTCGGCCTCGGCCACGACGGCGCGCTTCGGCTTGGCGTTCACCGGCTCGCGGACGAGCTCGATGACGGCCATCGGAGCGTTGTCACCCTTGCGCGGCGCGATCTTGGTGATCCGGGTGTAACCGCCCTGACGGTCGGTCATGTCCGGCGCGATCTCGACGAAGAGACGGTGCACGACACCCTTGTCGCGGATCACGGTCATGACCCGACGACGTGCGTGCAGGTCGCCACGCTTGGCGAAGGTGACCATCCGCTCCGCGAGCGGACGCAGCCGCTTGGCCTTGGCCTCGGTGGTGGTGATCCGGTCGTGCTCGAACAGCGCCGTGGCCAGGTTGGCCAGGATCAGCCGCTCGTGCGCGGGACCGCCACCCAGGCGGGGACCCTTTGTTGGGGTAGGCATTTCTTTATTGCTCCTTGGTCAATTCAATCCCGTTGACCCTGCAACGGATTGAGCGGCTGGCTCAGAGTTGCTCGGTCTCGGCGAAGCTGATGTCGTCAGTCTCGTCGTCTTCTTCGTAACGATCGGCGATCGCGCTCGCGTCGAACCCGGGCGGGCTGTCCTTGAGCTGCAGACCCATCTCGACCAGCTTGTCCTTGACCTCGTCGATGGACTTCGCACCGAAGTTGCGGATGTCCAGCAGGTCCGCCTCGCTGCGGCTGACGAGCTCGCTCACGATGTGGATGCCTTCACGCTTGAGGCAGTTGTAGGAACGGACCGTGAGGTCGAGGTCCTCGATCGGCAGGGCGAGATCAGCAGCCAGCGCGGCGTCGGTCGGGCTCGGGCCCATGTCGATGCCCTCAGCTTCGACGTTGAGTTCGCGTGCCAGACCGAACAGTTCGACGAGCGTCTTGCCGGCGGAGGCCATCGCATCGCGCGGGGCGATCGCGTTCTTGGTCTCGATGTCGACGATGAGCTTGTCGAAGTCGGTGCGCTGCTCGACACGGGTCGCCTCGACCTTGTAGGTCACGGCCAGCACCGGCGAGTAGATCGAGTCGACCGGAATCCGGCCGATCTCCTGCTCAGCGGACTTGTTCTGCGCTGCGGAGACGTAGCCGCGACCGCGCTCGACGGTCAACTCCATCTCGATCTTGCCCTTGTCGTTCAGGGTCGCGATGTGCAGGTCGGGGTTGTGCACCTCGACACCGGCCGGCGGCGCGATGTCAGCAGCAGTCACCGGACCGGGGCCCTGCTTGCGCAGGTACATCACCACGGGCTCGTCGTGCTCCGAGGAGACGACCAGACCCTTGATGTTGAGGATGATCTCGGTGACGTCCTCCTTGACCCCTGGGATCGTGGAGAACTCGTGCTGCACACCGTCGATGCGCAGGCTGGTGACGGCGGCGCCGGGGATGCTCGAGAGCAGCGTGCGACGCAGGCTGTTGCCGAGCGTGTAGCCGAAGCCAGGCTCCAGCGGCTCGATGACGAAACGCGAGCGGTTGTCGGAGACAACGTCCTCGCTGAGGGTGGGGCGCTGTGCGATGAGCACGGTGATTCTTCCTTCCCACGGGCGACCGCTATATGACGCCTCGTGAACCCTCGCCCGGCTCTGTCTGCGAGCGAGGTGGTGTATGCCGTGCGCTCATCCGGCAAGCGGACGGACGCACGGCATACGGCACATCAGTTCTTGGAGTAGAGCTCCACGATCAGCTGCTCGGTCAGCACGGTGTCGATCTGTCCGCGCACCGGCAGGGCGTGGATCAGGATCTGCAGGGTGCCGGGCACGACGTGCATCCAGGCGGGGATCGGACGCTCACCGAAGGTCTCGCGGGCCAGCTGGATCGGGAACTTCTCCAGCGACTGCTTGCGGACCGTGATGATGTCGTACTGCTCCACGCGGTATGACGGGACGTCGACGCGAACGCCGTTGACCTCGAAGTGACCGTGGGTGACCAGCTGGCGGGCAGCACGACGGGTGCGGGCCAGACCGGCGCGGTAGATCACGTTGTCGAGGCGCGTCTCGAGGATGGTCAGCAGGTTCTCACCGGTCTTGCCGGGGCGACGAGCTGCTTCCTTGTAGTAGCGGACGAACTGCTTCTCCATGACGCCGTAGGTGAAGCGGGCCTTCTGCTTCTCCTGCAGCTGGGTCAGGTATTCCTTCTCCTGCACCCGGCCACGGCCGTGCTGGCCGGGCGGGAAGGGGCGCATCTCGAAGTTCTTGTCGCCACCGACGAGGTCGGTCTTGAGGCGACGCGACTTCTTGGTGATGGGTCCGGTGTAACGGGCCATGTCTTATCTCTCCTTCAAGTTCTCGTCGGGTCAGCCGCGACGCTTGGGCTGGCGGACACCGTTGTGCGGCTGCGGGGTGACGTCGGAGATCGCACCGACCTCGAGGCCGGCTGCGGCCAACGAGCGGATGGCGGTCTCGCGGCCCGAACCCGGACCCTTGACGAAGACGTCGACCTTGCGCATGCCGTGGTCCATCGCGCGACGAGCAGCGGCCTCAGCGGCCATCTGCGCGGCATACGGGGTGGACTTGCGCGAGCCCTTGAAGCCGACCTGGCCGGCAGAGGCCCATGAAATCACCGCGCCGGAGGGGTCGGTGATGGAAACGATGGTGTTGTTGAACGTGCTGCGGATGTACGCGTGGCCCGCGGCGACGTTCTTCTTCTCCTTGCGGCGCACCTTCTTGGCGCCGGAAGCCATACGGCTCTTGGGAGGCATTGATTCTCCTGAAAACTAAGACGTTCGAGTGAGGTGGGTGTCCCGGTCGCTGTGCAGCGACGGGATTACTTGGCCTTCTTCTTGCCGGCGACGGTGCGCTTGGGGCCCTTGCGGGTGCGCGCGTTGGTCTTGGTGCGCTGGCCGTGCACAGGCAGGCCGCGGCGGTGCCGCAGACCCTGGTAAGAGCCGATCTCCACCTTGCGGCGGATGTCGGAGGCCACCTCACGACGAAGGTCACCCTCGAGGCGGTAGTTGCCTTCGAGGAAGTCGCGCAGCTGCACGACCTCGTCTTCGCTGAGGTCACGGACACGGGTGTCCGGGTTGACGCCGGTCGATGCCAGCGCCTCGGCGGCGCGGGTCTTGCCGACGCCGAAGATGTAGGTGAGTGCAACCTCGACGCGCTTTTCGCGCGGCAGGTCGACACCGATCAAACGTGCCATGTGGCGGTTCTCCTGTTGATGTTCGGAGGTCTGGTGCGTGACCTGTCCCGTGTTCACCCAGGAGTGGGTGTTGCGGGTCTCGAGCCTCCGAGCTCGAGGTGACGTCCTTGCGTCATACCTCTCGGAATGTCGCAGGGGGTTGGGTCGCGCGTGCGTGGTGCTTTTCAGTTGTGCGTCTTGCGTCCTGGTGGAAGACGCGAGTCGTGCGGGGTGATCAGCCCTGACGCTGCTTGTGGCGCGCGTTCTCGCAGATCACCATGACCCGGCCGTTGCGGCGGATCACCTTGCACTTGTCGCAGATCTTCTTGACGCTCGGCTGGACCTTCATCTGCCTACTGTCTTGAAGTCAGGCCGAATCCCCTTGCGGTTCCTCGGCATTCGGATCGGTCAGCGGTAGCGGAAGACGATGCGGCCGCGGGTCAGGTCATACGGGCTGAGCTCCACCACCACGCGGTCCTCGGGGAGGATCCGGATGTAGTGCTGACGCATCTTGCCCGAGATGTGAGCGAGAACCTTGTGACCGTTGGTCAACTCCACCCGGAACATCGCGTTCGGGAGTGCTTCCACGATCGTGCCCTCGATCTCGATGACACCGTCCTTCTTAGCCATATCCTCCACGACCTGCCACGTGGACGCCCTCCGGATGAGAACGTCCTCCTGTTACCTGGTGCACGTATGACGCGGGGCCGCTCACGGCATACGTCGACCATCGATCATCGAGTGGATGAGAGGGCCGGCGTGAACCGCGCAAGCCACGAAGACATTCGTGAACCGAAGCACAAGCCTACCCGGCCGCGTCATACGGCCCAAATCGGTGGTTGCGCCCGGCCGATATTCGACGCCGAGGAGGTGATAGGCGCCCTGGTGTCGAACATCGACGGACGAGGCGGCCATCGCGGCTGTGCGGCACGGTCGCCGTAGCGTCCGGTGCCTTCAGGCGACGTCCCAGATCTGCGCGAGCGCGAGGAAGGGCTTGGCCTCATCGTGACGGGACTGCCGCTGCAGCGAGCGTCCGAGCAGCAGTGCGGCATACCCGTTGGTCGGCTCGTCGCGCAGCAGATCGCGCGCGGCCTGCTCAGCCCGGTGCAGCTGCGCGGAGTGGTAATAGCTACGGGCGAGCAGCAGTCGCACTGCACCGAGGCTGTGGCCGGCATCCGGTTGTTGCGTGAGGATGCCCTCCAACTCGGCCGCTGCACCCAGATAGTCGCGTGCGTCGAACGCCTCCTGCGCCACCTGCCACCGGCGGCCGTAGTCGGTGCGGTTCAGCAGGTCCATGAAGTCGGTCATGCGTCCATAACAACGAATTGCACGAGGGTGTTCCAGGCGTGCGCGGAAGCCGATATTCGACGGCCTGGCCGCAATAGGCGCCTTCGCGTGAAACATCGCGGCGTCGAGTGGAGGGGATGGTCCGGATCGGGCGATGGTGTTGTGGCCATTCGCGAATGCGGTCGTTCGCTTCTACAGGTCTCGTCCGCCTCTACAGATCCAGGTGCCCATCGCGCGTCGCCTCGCGCAGCGAGCCGTAGATGTTGGTGACCGGACGCCCTAGCGCGGCATACCTGCCGGCGATTCGCTGGAAGTAGGTGTCGACGGTGTATGCCGACAACTGATCCGGCAGCGTCTTGCCGATCGCTTTCTTCGGCACCCCGGCGGCGAGCGCCTCGAGCACCTCCATCTCTCGCTGCGAGAGTGTCGCCACCAGCGAGTCGTCACAGAGCAGCGACTCCGCAAGGTGACTGGAGGTCGCGAAGTTGCCCTCCGACACACTGCGGATTGCGTCTGCGAGCGCCTCGTCGGCATCCGACTTCAGCACCAGCCCGCGAGCACCGAGCGTGATCAGGCGCCGCAGCAGTGCCGGCCGTTCCTCGGACGTGAACAACAAGACCGAATGACCGCGTGCCACGAGTTCGCGCACGTTGTCCTCGGGTGAGCTGCCGTCGTTGAGCGAGATATCGAGCAGCAGGACATCCGGTCGTGTCACTCGATCCCAGTCGACATCACGCAGGCTCGCGACGCGGAAATCGCAACTGATGTCCGGCGCCACCTCGACCAGCGCGGCCATCAGACCGCGCAGCACCACCGGATGGTCGTCGATCGCACCAACGCGCACCCGCGGGACGGTCCGGGCACGGTTGTGAGCTTCCTCCTCCATGGCCGCCACGATCACAGATCCATCAGGTGAGTGCATGTCCCGAACTTCAGGGACAAACCACACAACGGCATGCGAACAGCGAGGTCACTGGTATGGCGGAAGCATCTGCCGCGGCACGCACTTCTCCTCGAGCGCGGTCCCACGTTGCGGAAAATTCGCCTCGCACCATGACTGCACGGCCGACTCTGTCGTGGCTTGAAGGTCGACGAGAGTGATCCAGACCTGTCGCGGGTCGGACGAGATCTGGCCGAAGTCGTTCTGAGCCACGACGCGCACGAGCGAACCGTAGGAGGGGTTGTCCGCGAATGAGTTGCTGTAGTTGAGGATGTCGGTCGCGCTCATCGGTCCTGGCTGGATCGAGGAGTCCACCACGCCGACATACTGACTCGCGACCTGCGCGTCCCAGTCGCCGTCCAAGGAGATCTCGGCCAGATCGGTGCTGCGATCGCTTTGGAGCTGCGCGAGGGCCTCGGCATCCGACAACGCGTCAGAGGCGGAGTCGGAGTCCGAATCAGAGGAACCGGCCGCCGAGGATGCCGTCGACAGATCCGACGAGTCAGAGTCACTCGGCGACGGGCCGGATGACGGATCCGTCGGCGGTGGCACTGTCGAGGTGACGGTCACGGTCTGCTGGGTGGAAGTTTCCGGGGCGGCCACGACCGTCGGTCGTGAGGATCCATGCATCCCCGCCACGACGACAGCCGCGACGATGACGACCGCGGCGGCCCCGGCGGTCACCATCAGCGCGGTTGGCGACTTTCTCGAGCCGTTGGGACGCGGTGCAGCGCCGGTCGGAGCGTACGGCTCCGCAGAAAAGGTCGATCGGGCGGGACGTGGAGGCTGCGCCGGAGACGAAGCACCGGGTGCGCGATTCGGGGCCGACTCCTTCACCAGGCGGATCGGCCGGGAATTCGACGCCTCTGTCTGCCCACTCGTGGCGGTGGGTTTGCGCAGCGAGATGGCCCCGGTCCCCTGACCAGCACACCGGTGGTCTTCGCCGTTGACGTCCTGGTGGCACCAGGGACATTCCGCCATCGCAGTTCGCCTCGTTGGTCCTGTGCTCGTTCCGGTTCGTCGACTTAGCGTGCTGCATCGGCAGCCTGCAACACATGTCCCGAGTACTCCCGACTCGTCACACTAGGCGCGCGGATTCATCCTGCAGATACCGGGCGCGCGCACCCTGCGACCGCGCCTCAACGCCATCCCGATCTGCAAAGGAATGTGACCGAGTATGTCGATCTCGCTCAGCAAGGGGTCCAACATCAGCCTCACCAAGGAGGCGCCCGGATTGACCTCGGTGGCCGCCGGCCTGGGCTGGGACCCACGGGCCACGACGGGATACGAATTCGACCTGGATGCATCCGCACTGGGGGTGGACGCGAACGGCACTGTGGTCTCCGACCAGTGGTTCGTTTTCTACGGCAACCTGCAGTCCCCCGGAGCAGCAGTTCAGCACACCGGTGACGTTCGCGACGGCGGCGCAGACGGGGACGACGAAGTGATCAATGTCGAACTGTCGGCACTGCCCCAGAACGTCGAGAAAGTTGTCTTCGTGGCGTCGATCTACGACGCGGACGTGCGTGGTCAGAACTTCGGCCAGGTCGCCAATGCCTACATCCGCCTGGTCGACCGCACCACCAATCGCGAGATCGCACGATTCGACCTCAGCGAGGACTACTCGATGGAGACCGCTCTCACGTTCGGCGAACTCACGAGGAACAGCGGCGGGTGGAACTTCAGCGCCGTCGGCCAGGGCACCAGCGGCGGGCTCGCGCAGATCGCGGTGTCCTACGGCCTGCAGGTCCAGTAATAGTCGTCGTCCCGTCGCACCGTCATCGCGACGGGATGCGTCAGTCCTCCACGCTCACGTTGTGATGGCGGGCCAGGGCCGCGAGTCCGTCGGCATACCCCTGGTCGACGATGCGCGCTTTCCAGCCACCTCCGCGTCGGTACAACTCGACCGCGATGACACATCGTTCGCTGGAGTAGCCCTCGGTGTTGACGTACGTCATCACATCGGACGGCTGGGGCGAATCGAGATCGACCACCCGGAACTGGGTGCGGCCGGCATCGGCGATCGTCTTGCCGGGCACCTGGGTCGACATCGTGATGAGGATCTTGGCGACGCGTGGCTCGCACTCACCGACGTTCACCACCAATTGGGCGCGGTCCGCGACCGGACTGGGCGAGCCGGGCGGAAGGGTCCGCAACATGGCCACACCCTCCGGACTCAGCGGATTGGACCAGAAGAGGAAGTGGGCGTCGCTGAGCACCTGCTGGTTCTCGTCGCACATCAGCCCGCAGAGGTCGACGTCGAGTTGGGCATTGGCCCAGTTCACTCCCACGAGCACCACCCGCGACGGCGCTCCGTCGACCCCGATGAGCGGCGCGTTCGCGCCCTTCGTCGACACCGTCACTGGAACACACCTCGCCGAGTCAGCGTCGCCTTCAGGAAGTCGAGCACCCGGAACGGGCTCATTCCGCCCTTACCGAGAGCGTCCGTGCCCGGAGCGACACCGAGGGCCGCGGACGCATACAGCTGGAACGGCATCTGACTCGCCTCAGCAGCGTTGAGCAGAGCCTTGCCATGCATGAGCTCCAGCAGTCCGCGGATCTCGGCGTCCAGCAGAGCGCCATCGATCTCGTCGTATGTCGGTGTCTTCAACGACGGATCGCGACGCATTGCTGCGCCCGGGCGCATCATGATCGAGTCGAACGGGCTCGCCTGCACATCCTTCAACTGCTGGAGCACGTCGAATTTGCTCAGCACCAGGGCAAGGGCCTGAGGCGGTCCACCGTTGACCCGATGGGCCTGCCTGGACTGCAGCACCCGGTGCAGCACGGCGAGATCGTCCCCGGATCCGGACGGAAGATTCATCATCCCAGCCAGCACAGCCGCGATCTGCGGCACTTTCAACGGATCAATGAGCGAGACCACCAGATCGACATATGCGAGGTAGGAGAACCGTGGGTCCGAGGGCTGCAGATCCTGGAAGTCCTCGCCCGCGGCGTCGATGAGCGCCAGACAACACGGTCGATCCTGGACTCGGAAGGACCACATCATGGGTTGCAACTGGCCGCTCTCGAGCCGAGCGGTGCCTTGCATGAGACCGCGCTGGTGATAGAGCGGCGCCAGGTAGGTTTCGGCGAAGCGACCCCCCAGGGAGGCGAACCAGGCCGGCGCCTCACCCGCCAGCTCGGGGCTCAACTGTCCGACGTCACCGACGGGTGTCAGAAAACTCTTGTGCTGGTCGACCAGGAAGTCAGCCAGCTGCGTGATCATCACGGCAATCGTGACCGACTTGCCGCTCGACCGGGCACCGGTCATCGCGATGCTGACCCGAAGACTGGTCAGCCACTCGACCGGCACGACCTGGCCGCAGTTGTCGCAACGACCGGGTCCGGTCACCGGCCGAAAGCACGACGGGCAGGGGCAGGGGGTGTTCACACCGCCACCCGGGCCGCGAACAGGCTGGCCGCCAGACGGGTTCCCGACGTGTCGATCGCTGCCGGATCCGCGACAGAGACGAGACGGTGCAGTGGTGAGGATCCGATGGGCTCGAGCGCAGCGAGTTCTTCGTCCCACCAGCTCGTCGGTCGCGCGGTGTCGTCGATCTCATGGTGAGAGCGGCCCAGCGCAACGACGTTCAGCTGGGGAACTTCGGCCGTCGCCGACCACGACACGAGGTCCAGTGCGTCGGCCGGGACGCCGTCGCAGACGAGCAGGACCCGATCGGCCGGTGTCAGATCCTGGGACACAGCACCGACCGCGTCGCTGAGCCGAGCCCACGGCGCCGGAACATCGCCCAGCACCTCATCCCAGGACACGTCGTCCTGATCCAGAAACGGCCACACGTCCCGGGTCGAGGCACCTGTCACCAGGATTCGCTCAGGACGTCCCCCTGAACCGGCTGCGAACAGTGCGACGAGGGTCTCCAACAGCGGTCGCACCGACGACCGCCGGGACGTCAGCATGGAGGCGGATCCGTCGATCACCATCGACCACCGGAACGGCGTGACAGCTCCCGGCTGGATCACGCCGTAGAAGGCACGACGCCCGGCATCGTGCCAACCGCGAGCCTCCATTGGGTCGGCCCGCCGCTGCGCTCCGCTGCCTCCACGCAGGACCACTCGGGTGTCATCCTGCGCGATGACCGCGAGCATGATCGTCTGCTGGGCCGCGAATGCCCGCGCCTGCCGACGAAGCGCGTCGTCGGTGCTGGCCACCGCCCGGATCGTCAGATCTGCCGTGTCTCCGTCGACCAGGGCGCGGCCGCCGCGTGGGCGAGCCACCAGACCGAGGCCGGCAACCAGGGCGTCAGCCGGCAGAGCGGTCATGTCGAGCACCATCGAAGCGCCGGATATCCGGGCGAACGGCTGCACCACTGAGCCGTCGTCGAGACGAGTGAGCAACAACTCGGCATCGAAGGACGACACCAAGTCGAGCTTCACCCGCCCGCCGGGCAGAACGATCTCGCCCTCGTCGGTCAGTTGGGTCACGGGCACGGCAGCCTCCTGGGTGGTTGCGCAACGATGGTCGGTGGGTGCAGCTCCTGCAGGAGCCCGAGTGTGGCTTCGGCCAGTGAGGGTCCGCCGACGCATTGCATCGACCAGACGGATTCTTCGACCGGCCGCAGACATCTGGCCCGGAGCAGCCGCTCGGTCTCATCACACGACTTCGTCCGGTCGCAGGTCTCGTCCAGGTGCCCGGCGAGACGGCTGAAGATAAAGGCGAACGGCACCAGGTCGGCCACGAACAATTCGGCGACGAACTGCCGCAACGGCGCATGACAGTCCGCGTCTACCGTCAGCGGTGACCCCTCTGTCTCGGCTCGTGCCGCCAGCACCAGCAAGGGCGCCTGCAGGCGTTCGAAGATCGGGCTCATGGTCGACTGAGCGACCAGCGGCGCAACCCAGTCGGGTGAACATTGCACCCTGTGGTCCTGCGCGAGCAGGTGCAACAACGCGAGTTGTGCCCAGGGTGAGTGCTCCGACAGGTCGTGACCGTCGAGGACCGAGCCGGCCAGCTCGGCATACCGGAGGGAGTTGTCGCTCAACATCTGCGCAGCCCGGATCGCGGACGTCGGTGTGGGGAACTGACACGTGTCGAGCAGGTCAGGTTCGGCCTGCGACGGCGCCGGGCTGGGCACCGCCGCGCGCACCGATGCTTCGGAGATGGACATGTCGTATGCCGCAGTCGGTATGGCCGGGATTGCCGGGGCGCTGTCGCGATCGGCCTCCATCTGGACCGGCTGCGAGGTGAGATTCCATCCGGCCGCAGGTGGCTCGGTCACGATCGGCGCCGACACCGCATCCGGCTCCGGCATCCTGATGCTTCGCGGCTGCTTCGGCGTGAAAGCGATGACACCGTGATCGCCACTGGCGGTCGGCTGCGGATCCGCGTCGTGCGCTGTCACGTCGCCGCGCAGCAGGTGCAGGGCGTTGCGCGACTGGCCACGGACGTCGTCGGGCCAGAAACGCATCGCCGCCCCGTCGCGGCGGTCGAACAACTCGCGAAGCGGTGCCGGATCCATGGCCAACAGCTCGTCGGCGGTTGCCGACCACTCGCTGATCTCCTCCGCCAACCCCTGCTGCCACGACGGATGTCCAGACTCCGAGGCAGGTTGGGTTTCGACGGTCACGAACCAGTCGGGTGCCAGGACCCGGACATGATCGGCCCTGGTCACGGACACCACGTCGTAGCCCGATTCGGCAACGGTCGGCAGACTCGCCGGGTCCTCTGCCGTCGACCATCGCAGGTGTCGCGCGGCTTCCGCCGGAAGCAGCCAGGCCAGCAGATCGAGCCAACCGGTCGCGGTCTGGCTGTCGGGCACGACGAGCGCGACCCGCATGCCGTTGGTGATCGCGGCCATCGACTGACCCACCACCTGGCCGACCTGAGCCGCGTCCGGCCCGCCGGCCGAGTGCAGCCATGCCAGGAACGGCAGTTGCAGCGGCGGCAACGAGATGGCCGCAGGCAATTCGGCGAGGGCCACATCGCGTGCTCCGAAGGGGCGCAACCAGTCGGTCGAGAATGCCCAGTCCAACGGCCTCGCCGAACCCGCAGGCAGAACCGCAGCCGCGTGCGTGAA
Organism: Rudaeicoccus suwonensis; assembly: GCF_007829035.1. Lineage (NCBI taxonomy): Bacteria > Bacillati > Actinomycetota > Actinomycetes > Micrococcales > Dermacoccaceae > Rudaeicoccus > Rudaeicoccus suwonensis. Next base: position 42,210 of record NZ_VIVQ01000003.1, on the reverse strand, counting down.
CACATTCCCGGGCCGGTTCGTCGCGTCGGTTCCCGCCTCGACGGCGTGCCACATCATCAACCCCTCGAACCACGGCACGACGCGAAATCGCACTGGCCGTGCTGCCAACTCGGCGTCACTCATGAACTGACTCACGTATGACGGGAGCGCGACGCAGCGGCCGTCGATCAACGACTGCTCCACGTCGTGCGGCACACCGGGTGTCGTAGCGACGACACCCCAGCCACCGGCGCCGGCCCGGCCGGGGCGGTCGACGATGGCGTACGTCAACTGGTGCATCGTCATACGACCGGCACCCACATCGACGGGAGCGGCGGGTCGAGCAGAGCGACCTTGCCGGCCAGAGCGCGGTCGCTCACAAAGACCCGCACGTGCGCCGACGATTGCTTCAACGACAGGACGAAGGGCACGACCTCTGTCTTGGCCGCGACGGCGATGACGGCGTCGGCAAGATGCGTCCCGTCACCGGGATGGAGCGGCAGACGGTTGGGGTTGGCCACCGCGCACAGTGCCAGTTCCTGCAGGTCGTTGTCAGCAAAAATCTCGAAGCGCGCCTGGTCCGCGGGGAACTGTTCGGACGGGACAACCCCGTCTGCTCTACCTGCGACGATCCGGTACTGCACGCGACACAGTCCGGGGTATTCGATCGTCGTCGGCGCTGAACGGACGGCCTGCCCCTGCTCGTAGATCACACCGACGACGTGCAGAGCGCAGCCGATGGCCGGCAGAGGTCTGGTGATCTGCAGACCACCCCGCCGCAGGTAGTTCTGGACGGAGTCCATCGTGCCGATCAGGTCGCGGGCGTCATCGAAACTGACGGGCGGATGGCCGATCAGACCCTGGTGCACCTCTACGAGCGAGACACCCCTCGGCCAGTCGAATGTGAGGATCTTGCTGTCGACTCGCTCGACAAGTCGAACGTCGCGAGGCGCAGCCGGCATCACCTTGCCGACCGTTGCGCCCACCTGGACCTGTTCGTCGGACACGACGTGAACCACGGTGAAGTAGCTACGGGTCCAGTCGGGTTTGAGGTAGCACTCCTGCAGCAGGCAACCGTCCTGTGTGCGCGCGATGTAGTTCGGCAACCGGTGTTCCGGCAGCAGGCGGCTGCGCTCAAGAGTGCTCCGGCTCCGCGGCCCGTCAGACAGACCCGGCGGCAACGGCTCATCCGACAGATAGACCTCGACGCTGCCGAAGCCCGGATCGGCCCAGTGGACGTCCCAGGCGCCAGGAGCTGTCGCGCTTTCTCTCACGTCGAGTTCGATCCAGACCGGCGCCGGATCCACCCTGGTATCGGCGCTGACATAGCGGTCGGACACGCGTGTCTGCCCGTCCGGCAGCACCGCCTCCACGAATACGGCATACGTGAGGTCGACCGCGAGTTTCGGCGAACGGTCATGGAAACCGGATGACTCGACGACCGCGCTGGTCAGCGCACGAGACGGGTCGTTGTGGACTGGTTCATCGGCCTGAAAACGCTGCACCACCAACCGAACTCCGGGCGGAGCCTCCACGCGGCCGACAACCGTGTCACGATCGGTCACGACGAGGCTGACCCCCGTCGCCGGCCAGATGATCTCGCCCTGCGCGATCACTTCGCCCTCGGCGGCCCTGGCAGCTGCCTCGTCGGCGCCGGTATACGCCCAGACCGCGAGGTAGGTCACGGCCCCCTGAGGCCGGATGCGTGTGGTGGTGATGTCCGTCGCGCTGGTGACGCCCAAGGTGTGAGCGTCATCCGGCGTTCCGCGCGGCCACTCACGCGTGTCCTCGATCACTCGGTAGATCACTGTGCCCGGCAGGTGCTCCGCCGGACGCCACTGCAGTCGAAGGGCGCCGTCTTCGTCATCGATCTGTATGCCGGGAAGCACCGCTCTCGGGTCGAGCGGTGAATTGAACTGGTGCGGCACGAAGCTGCCGGTGGGCAGCCAGGGGCCGGTGTCGCGGTCGGATGCCGTCGCGGCGGTTTCGGGCGAAATCACCTGGGAGGACACGACATCGGAAGAATGTGCCGCATCGCGCGCTGCCAGGGCCGCAGCGATGTCGTCCGCATGGTCACGGACGAGGGCCGCAGCATTCAGCCGTGCGGATTCGGCGCGAATCTCGTCCGCGGTGAAGGCGCCGGACTCCGCCAACCGGCGAATGTCCCAGTCGCTCAGCGCGCTCACCTTCGGGTCGCGCTGGAGGCGGTCATCCCGCCAATCCCGCAGCCTCTGCTCACGTTCCGCGGCATCGGTCGGGGCAGACGTCGCGGCAGTGACTGGGAAGTCGGCCGCAGACGGCACGACTGATGAAGGTGACGGCTGTTTGTCGATCGGTGCCGATGGTGCTGGTGTCTGCGCGGTTCCGTTTTCCGCCGGCGGCGGCGCTGCAGGTGCCGGTACGCTTGATGCCGGTGATGCCGGTGATGCCGGTGGCGGTGTGACAGGCGTGGGAGTAGGTGCAGCCACTGTCGATGCTGCTGCGGCAACCGCGCCATTGTGAGCGTCGCCGTTCATGATCCCGAGGACCTGCGGCCAGTGACGAACGACGTCGCTGTGCCAGATCAACTGCTGCGCACCGGCGGGACTGATCGACCCGACCAATGCCATCAGGTGCCGGTCGACAGCAGGTGGACCATCGGCGCGCCCCGCGAAAGCGCTGTCCAGCGCCTGCGCTCGATGCCGTCGATTCTGTGACTCTGATCCCGCCACGGTCACCCCCACCGATCCGCTGTCGACCCGGGCGTCTCACCACTGCCCGAACTCCCGCCGGCCCACGGGTCCGCCCCACCCGTGGTCTGCGCCCGAGTGCCACCCCACTGGTCGGTACTCGTTGCCGACCATGCATCCGCAACGGCCGAGTTGTTGTCTGATCGGCTCGGCTGACCGAAGCCCGAGCCTGAAGCGGCCTGGACCGCAGCACCGAGTGGGGCGCTGACGCTGCTCATCGTCGACAGCACCATCGCAAGTGCACCGGCGAGTCCGAGCACGGCGCCCAACAGCGCCAGCCACGTGCCGCCACCGACAGACAGTTGCGCCGACGCTTGGTCCGCACTGAGATTCCGCAGCCGGCCGACGAAGCCGTCCAACAGTGCCGAGATGACAGCCAGGTCGATCATCACAGTGGCCAGAGCGGCAGTGACCCAGGCCGCCGGGATGCCGAATCGCAGACCGCCGTGGAACCAACTGGCAGCCGCCATCGCGATCAGCACGAGGCCGACGATGCCCACCACCATGATGCCAAACCCGGTGTCACCGGGACCGGCGCTGAAGGACTCGGCATACGTGCGTTCGTGGCCCGAGACGGTTGCCCAGGCATCAAGGAGGGAGGCGAAGATCAGCAGCCCTCCGACCAGCAGGCTGATCGACGCGATGTTGCGAGCGCGGTTGCGAGGCGATCTCGCGGCGCGTAACCGCGCACCGGATGACGCAGCGAGGATCGCGACACCGAGCCAGGGCAACAGGATGCAGAGCACCACCGCCGGCCAGACCCGGCGACCGGATCTGACGGCCACCGCGTAACCGGCCAGCCCCGAAGCAAGAGCGTGGATCAAACCGTCGATCAGAACGACGAGCACCAGGGAGTCGACCATGGTCAGTCGTCCTCAGAATCCGTCGACATCGGCCGAGGGCATCACGGCGGGAGTTGCCGACGGGGTGTCCGTGTCGGCAAAGCCCCAACCCCTCGGACTCTCGCCAAATGTCCCGGCTTGCTGAGGTGGCCGAGTGTGATTCGGTGCGACGTCCGCACTCGTGCGGTAGTCGGTCCGAGGCAGCGACGGTCCGAATTGCACCAGCACCCTTGCATGCGCCAGCCCGTTGAACTGGTCCTGCGAGCGCGTAAGGTCGACATTTCGGGCGTCGATATTGCGAGCATGCGGCGAGAAGATCAGTTCGCGGAAGGTGCCGCCCTGTGCTTCGGCGCCGTCGAGTCGGCCTTCGAATTCCGCACGCGGAACGACCTTCATTTCGCCAGTGTCGGAGTCCCGAAACGAGATCAGTGACAGCAACTTGTCACGCACGCCGGGTGTGCCGGCGACAAGCTCCTCGGCACGTGCGAGGAAGGTCGCGCTCGCCGGACGCTCGGCAGCGGCCTGCGCAACCGCCCAGCTCCACCGGGTGAGCACCGGGCCGGCACCATCGGGATTGGCGTCCTGGTCCAGCATTCCCGGATCGCTCTGCAATGCGTATCGCAGCGATCCCAGCGAGGCCGGCGCCTGCGAGATGTATGCCGCCCAGTGGTCGCTCAACCAACCGGCGCGGAACAACTCACCGCGAATCCGCCCAGCTGCTTCGTCGACGACATCGGGGGACGCGGTCGCGACACCGATCCGGACGCACCGAGGCAGTCCCTGCCCGATGGAGAGCTCCTGCTCCTGCGCCTCCTGCAGCCGGCCCAGTGGCGCATGCACGAAGGCGCACAGTGCGCGGGACCAGTCGAGGTACTGCCGGTAGGCACGGATCAGCCGGCGGAGGTCCTGCAGTGCTTCCTTGCGGTGTCGTTCGGCAGTCTCGAGCGCCGAGGCCGTCTGCTCCTGCGCGTGGATGAACTGATACAGCGACCGCTGACCCTTCATGTACATCAGCGCCCCGGAGAGCACCGTCGCGAACAACGACACCACCACGAGCACCACCGCGAAGACGATCGCCAGCAGTCCGCCCAGAGCCAACCCGATCAGGGCGACGACGACCAGCAGGGAGACCCCGCCCAGGATGCGGAAGCGCGCCGCCAGGCGCCGCTGATCGGCTTCGATCTCATTGGTCATCGCCGGCGCCCTGCGCAACTGCTCGAGGCGCTGGGTGAGTTCCTCCAGTTCGGTGACCGTCGCACGGAATGCGTTTCCGAGCGTGCGACCCACCTGGCCGACATACGAGGCGGAGTTGACCGTCACCCACTCACGCAGGCGGTGCTTCTCGGCGCCGATCTCTTGTGCCAGTTGCGGATTCGAGGCGGACAACTTCTCCAGACTCTCGTGCAACCGCTTCGCCCCGATGTCGTCGGCAACCTCGACCTTCCAGTTGGGCAGGTAGGCGGCAATGTGCGCCGGGAGTGTGAACGCGTCGGCCGGATCCGGCGCCACCCGAGCCGTCGTGGTGACGACCGCCTCGGTAGAACCCATCGTCACCGGCGGCAGATGCGACGACCGCTTTCCGGCGTCGAGCAGGGTGAGTGCGCCTGCTGTGTAGTCGCGCCACAGCTGTGGCTTCTGCAGCGCAGCGCCCAACTCCGCATGGCCGTCGTTGTCCTGTAGCGCCTTCTCGACGCCCTGCTCCGTCTCGTCCCAGCTGGCCGGCGAACCGTCCGGCCGCACGCCGCGGACCACCACGACCAGGCTGCTGTTTGCGCCATACACAACGGAATTGACAGCAGCTGCCGTCGCTGCAGAGGCAGTTCGCAGCAGACCCTCGGCGAACGCGTGAGGCGCGTTCTTCAAGGCCGCCCACATGAAGGTGAAGAACTGCCGCAGTGCGTCACCGAAGGTGATCGGTCGTGGCGCGGGCGCCGGAGGAGTCGTGCGCGCTCGCGGGAGCACATCACTGTGCTCGCGAAGCAACGCATCGGCCATCACCGTGACCGACGCATTTTCGTCCTCGACGGCGGCGCCGCTGGACGTGTCCACCCTCGGGACGGGATACCGCTCGCCCACCATCAGCAGCCGGCGCCGCAGGTCGTCCTCGACGGTGTCCGCCGCCACCGACCGGGTGAAGGCGCGCACGGGGCTGGCTCCGCCATCCGAAACGGCGCTGCGGCTGTCGAGGACGCTGTCCTCCTGGCCACGCCACAGACCGAGGATCGAGCAGCAGTTGCCCGCGACGTGCAGGTGCCACTGAGGGTGACGCGGGTCGTTGGTGAGTTCACTGGTGCCGTGCATCGGTGACAGACCGTCCTCGGGCGAGAGCACCAGAGCGTCCCAACCAATCAGGTCAGGTATGGCGGCTGCGAACTCCGCTCCCGAATGACCCACTGCCAGTGACGTTTTGACCAGACGCGCGTAGGGCAGCGAGGTCTGCACCGCCTCCGACAACCTCCGCGCGACAGCGGCATCGACGATGCCGGACTGGCTGTCGGCTGCCGAGATGACGCAGAGGCGCGCGACAGCGATCTCGCTGTCGGCGAGGCGTTCCTGCAGGCACACCATTCTGCTGGCGGCACCTACCAGCAGCGCGGGGATCTCGGCGGTGTCGGTGCGCAACTGATCGACGTCGACGACCACGGCGTTGCCGATCAATCCCAGCGTTGCCCAGTCGTGCAAGATCCCGCGCAGCGGCATCGCAAGCTCCCGACGAGCTGCGAGAACGGTGATCGACTCAGAAGCCATCGTCATCACCCGCCAACGCCGCAGCGAACGGGCCGTCCTCTGTCGACTCGCGGGGCGCCTGCGCCATCCGCTCCAGCAGATCCAGCGAGCGCAGCATGATCGGAGCTGCCTCCACCCACAGCGGTGGTCCGAGGTATTCGGCGGATCCACCGCGCAGCCTCTCGACCGACGTGACGCGGAACTGATAGTCGCCGTCGACCTCTTCCACGAACCCGGAACCGAGGATGCGCGTCCGCAGATCACTGAGGGTGGCGAGGAATGCGTCGCGGCGAGCTTCGGGCGTCGGCGCATCCATGACCTTGGACGGCGCGCCTCCGATCAGCGGTTCGCCCAACAGGGTGAGCGGCTCGCCGTCGAAGGCGGCGTGCAGCAGTCTGGTGCCGGTCATCCGCTCCACGGTCGCCAGACTGCTGGCAGAGGACGCGTCGGCCAGGTTGCGCAGCGCGACGTATGGCGCGAGCGCGGACAGGCTGGGATCTCCGGTGCAGTCGACGATGGCCCAGGCATGAGACATCAACAGACTCGCGGGCGCGTCCATGCCACCCTGGTAACGGCTCTCGGCGGATGCGAGTTGGTCGTGGAAAGAGAGCCACGCCTGGGGCGTCCGGACCGCGAACGTGCCGTCGGTCCCCTTGACGAGACCGAGGGCTCGTCCCAGATACCACCCTGCGACGGTGCGCACGGCATCCTCGGGCGACATCGCGATGGCGGCCGACAGTGGCCTGGTGCGCTTCCAGAGCCAGAGGGCGCGCTGCGTGTCCGCGCCACTTCGCGACCAGCGGTCACGTATCGGCTCGAGCAGCGATCGATAACACAGCGGGCTGTACTTCCCGTACGTGCCGAAGATCGCGATCTTGCGTACGGTCTCGTCACCCACCGCCGAGGACTTGAAGTACTCCGCGGAGTTACCGACGATGTTCGGGTCACCTTCGAGCCGGGCGAGGACCTGCTTCGCCACCGGATTCTCCATCCGGAACGGCAACTCGCTGAAGGAATATCCGTAGCGCACGCTGTCGCCGTGCAGCCGCTGCACCATCTGCTCGTCGACGCCGATCACCGGACGCGCGAGCAGGAGAGCCTCGTTGAACTTCTCGACGAAGGTCGCCTGTCGCAACTCCCGTTCGATCGCCGAGAGACCGTCGGCACTCAGGTGCTCCACGATGGACTGGTTGGCGAAACTGGCGAAGGGACTGCCTTTGGCAGCGACTCGGGCATCTGCCCGCGTCATGATCTCCGGGGTGTCGACCAGCAGCAGATAACGCGGCTTCGACGCCGGCGTCGGCACCCCGTCGCCGGCAGATCGGTCGAGCACTTCTGGGCGCCAGTGCGCAATGCGCTGGAGCACCTCGTGCGTCTCGACGGTGCCGGTGGTTTCCCATTCTCCCCGCAGCACCTGGGACCGCACGGCCTGCAGACCGCGGGAGAAGTCGCGTGGCTCCGCGAGCGCACCGACGTGCTCGGTGTAGTGCGTGGCGAAATCGGCGGATGTGGTGAGCAGGACTTCGTTCTGGGCGTGGTCGAAGCGCATCGGAACCACGGCTGACTCGTCCGGCCAGTCGATGTAGATATCGGATTCCAGTTGGGCCAGTCCCGCTTGGTGCATGCTGGTCGACGTGCGGTCGGTGAGCATGCGCAGTCCGTCGTTGGCCGACTCCGCCAGAGCTTTGAGAACGTCCTGGGCGAAGGATCGCAGCACCCGCGCCGCAAGCCGGGCGGCCTCAAGGGTGATCCTGACCTCCGAACTGCGTTGCAGGGTCGTCAACAGCAGTTGACCGATCGCATGGCTGCCACTGACCAAAGCCTTGCCGAGACCGCTGACCTGTGCCTCGACGTCGGAAGCGACCGCGACCGGGTCGGTGGCATCAGCGTTGACACCGGCATCGGCCAGTTGAGTGATGACCGCGTCGCACACGTCGGTGATATGCGCCATCAGAGCACGCGCGTAGGGCAGACCGAATTGTGCTGTGGCAGAAACGAATTCATCGCAGGTCGCCTGCTCGATCTCTGATGCCCAACCTTCTGCCCACTGGTATGCCGATGAGGCCAGTGCCGCAGCGACGTCGTTGCGACGACCGCCGATCCCCTGTCGCACGACATCGAGCCATTCCCTGGCCTTTGCCGACTGGGTGCCGGCCACCCCTGCCTCGATGGCGGTCAATGCCTGCCGGGCGGCCGCCTGCCGCTGTCCCTGTGGGAACGCGACCGAACGGAACCACCCCGGGATGTCCTCACCCGGTGCAGGCAGACCGATGCGCTGCAGACTGACGCGCGACTGATTGTCGAGGAGCAGACGCAGCTGTTCCAGTGACGGCAGCGAACTCGTCGGATCCTCGTGGCCTCGCTGCAGATGGTCGACCGCAGCCCGCGCGAGACGTTGCGCGGCATAGTGGCGATAGCGATCGCGCCCCAGGCTCAGACTGGCGAAGCCCATCGAGCCGAACGGCAACGCCAACGCGTCGATCTCCCACCCGAAAGATCGCGCGAGTTCCTCGGAACTCGGCACCGGCGCCGGATTTCCGAGGAAGAAGGCGACATATTGCGATGCCGCCTGTTCCGAAAGCATGACGCCGGAGATCGCGCGGGCGATGCCGCGATAGACCGAGTTCTGGCTGCCGTCGCCGAAGAGCGCCCCGGTGGCTCCGACCCGCCGCCCGATCGGCAGCACACGCGCGAAAGGCGGATGAGGATTCTTGTCCACGTGTATGCCGAAGGCCCCGAACGTCCGACGGTCCTCGTCCGCGGCCAGCCGTGAGATCGCGGCGAACAGCTCGGGAAAAGCCGCCATGGCGTTGCCTTCGACATTGCTGCGCGCGGACTCCTCCAGCCCACCGAACACGTCAGCGGTGTAGAGGAAGCAACCGATATTGGCAGGATCAATACCAGGAATCGCGCCTAGCATGCGGCACACGTCAAGGAACATCGACGAACCGGAGCCTCCTGCCATTGATGCGACAACGATCGGCACAAGCACGTCGGACGATCGTTGATCCGGCGGCACGGAGCCCCAGGCATCGGGTGCCATCGCCCGACTGTGCGCCGCTTCGAGCAGCGTCTGCAATTGTCCGACCCTCGACAGGGTGAGCATGCGACCGACCGCGCGATACTGACCGGCCCCATCGGTCACGGGAATGCTGCTGGCCCGTACGTGATTTCTTGGTGCCCAGCCCAGTAGCGGAGCGTGACCACCCTGACCCCCCAGTTGGCTCTCCACCGTCAGAGCCGTGTTGGTGTAGGTGTTGCTCGGCGAACTGAACGACTGATAGTGCCCGCCCATCGAGCGGATGTCGCCGAGTTGGCCCGGCCCCTTGTCGGGGTCCACCGGAACGTCGATGTGGACGAACTGCCACGCGGCGGGCAGCGTCGTCATACCGAACTGCTGACGCAGGTCGGCCTGTAGTTGATCCATCAGCAGCCGCACCGTCGATCCGCCGGAACCGCCACACCCGACGATGAGGAACTTACGCATTCAAAAGCCGCCTTCTTGCTTGTCCGTTGTGTGCACCCGCAACTACGCGTTGCCGGGTCATGCCCATGGGTCGTCCTGCTGCGTGGTGGGCGGCGTCGAGCCGGCTGCCTGACCCGCTGTGGCGGTGCCGACGGTCTGCGAACCGCCACCCCAGGGGTCGCTGGTCTCCGACGATGACCCGCCCCAGGTGTCGGCGACAGTGGGCGTCGCGCCCCAGCCACCCCCGCTCGATTCGGTCGAACCCGTGCCGGTGGACGACGGAAGATCCGCGCGCAGCGTGCGAACCACATCCGGCATGTGCGAGATCGCGTCTCGCAGCAGCTCCGGCCATCCGTTCATGCCGGGATCTACCAGGAAGACCACCTCGACATCCCCGTCGTGCGGTGACGCGGGGTCGAGCGAGACCAGCCAGGTGTTGACCAGTCCCAGAGGCAGTCGGGCGAACTCCTTGGCGGTGGCACCGGAGGGCCCACGTGCGCCGGGCCGACGCGGTTGGTCGACCACGACGTACCCCGCCTCGGTCGGCAAAAGGCTCATCCGCGCACGGAACGTCTTGCCGAGCGCGGACACCTGGCGACGGCCGTCGACGGCCATGGTGACCGTCTCGGCGGGCACCAGCGTCGACCGGTCGGTGAGGAAGGTGGACCCTTCGTCGACGCGGCCGCGCAGCGCGCCGACTGTCACCGCCGAGCCGCGCAGCTTCGCGGTGGCGAACTTCAGCGCATAGAGCAGAGCAAGGGGAATCAGCAGACCCAGCAGCACCAGCCCGATCAGCACACCCCACAGCACACTGCTGTTGGCGGGGCGCGACATGTCCAGACGGAATTGCACCTGCTGGGCGACCGGAGCCGAACCGCTGTCAGCCGAGCGCAGCATCACCGTGGTCGTGCCCGCCAGAAGACCGTTGCCGGACCCGTGAAGATCGACCGTGATCGGGATCGATCCGGCCGCACAATGAGCCGTGTCGGACGCCGTCGAGGCGACAGTGGGCCGCACGCCGCTCGGCGCGCCCTTGATCGTCGCTGCTCCGGAGATCCAGCCGCAACCGTTGCCCTTCAACGGAATCGATCCTTTGACCGACGAACTGCTGTCTGTTGAGCCCAGATTCACCACATCCGGAGCCGACGGGTATGACGCGGGGACCTGGATCGTCACCGGATAATCCCGCACCTGGGGCTCGAGCACGGTGCCCGGAACGGTCGTCGAACCGTTCTTCCACGACTTCGTGGTGACTGCCAGTGCCAGCCTCAGCACAGCCGGACCAGGAGCAATACCAGCGAGATTCGCATGCTGCGGTGTTGTGATGGCCGCCCCGGACAGGCTGCGAGCGATGACAACGCTCTTGCCGTTCGGTGTCACCAACGTCGCTTCCAGAGTGGTCTTGCTGACCAGCGTCTTCGGATCGACGGTCCCACCGGACGCCCGACCCAAGCCGAAGGTCAATGCGGGGCTCTGGCCGCCGGTGCGCAACGTCATACCCGTCTCGTTGGTCCACACGGGCACGAGATCACCGAACAGATGCATGCTCGACCGCGAGACCCCGAGGTCTGGGCGATGAAGGTCAGTGCCCACTGCCCGGTCCATTGCGCGTTGTTGGTGGGCTGCAGGTCGACCGAGATCGTGCGTGGCGACACCCACCTCCAGGTGATGTTCGCACTAGCGAGAGTGCCGTGCTGCGCACTCGAACCCATTTGGAGATCAAGCACTTTGCCCGAGGGTGCCCGCAACTGGACTTGAGCTCCGGACACAGTGCTGTCGGCCAGGGCGTGCACCCGTCCGATCGACGAGTCGACCACGAAGGTGTGAGCGCCCTGAGGGCACGCGGTCTTGGTGCACACCCCGGCGGTTTGGGCGATCGGCGCCTCGCCAGGTGCTGCGAACTGGTCGAACGCGAAAAAGAGATCGTCGATGTTGTCCGCTTTGAAGAACGCCCCCGGCGCCGGCTTGGTCAGCGAACCACACGGCGTCCCAGTTGTCCCGGTCGAAATCCCCTGCAGCAGTGAGAAATCCGGCTTCTGAAAGCTGGACAGGCCGATAGCGACCGTCGTGATGTTGTCGCTTCTCAGTTGGTCGGCCAGGCCGGTGGGACGACACAGGTCCTTGATGCCGTCAGCCACGGCAGCATTCGCCTGAGCGACTGTGTTCAATTTCTGATTCGGCGCATACGGTTTGGGGTCGCCCTGCTGCTTGACCTGTGCCGCCGACAGGGTGTCGCGCGGCTGGATGCTGTACTCACCGTCAGTGATCAGCACCACCATCGGGCAATGGGCTCCGGAGGTCGCGCCCTGCGCTTCCAACGACTTGCGAGCACCGGTCAACGCATTCCAGTAGTCGGTGTCCTGACCACTGTTCTGATGACTGAAGGTGTCAAGCTTGGCGTCGATGCCTGGCAACGAACCGCTGGTGAGCTGGGTCCAGTTCATCTGCTGCTCGAACTGCGCAGCGAATCCGGCGATGGCCACGTCGATCCGGGCGTTGTTGGTGCTGACGAATGTCGACAGCTGGCCCATGAGGTATTTCGCCGCAGCGACTCGCGCGTCCGTCGGGTCGGTCTGCGCCAGCGATCCGGAGGTGTCGATCAGCAGTTGCAAGTCGCCTTCTCCACCTCCGGCAATACATGCACCGACCCGCTCGAGGGCAGAGTTCGTCGATGGAGTTGCCGCCTCGGCGCGGGCCGGCAACATCCAGGCGAAGACGCAGACCAGAGCGACGACACAGCCGATCAGCCGCTTCATGTCCAGCGCCCCCGAGCCACGTCGTTGGCGATCGAAAAAGCGTTCAGCACCACGGCGACGAGCGAGACGACGACAGACACCCGCAACAGCCAGGGCGCGAGTTCTTGTGGGCGATACCAACCGGATCCGCGTCGCTTGCCGTCGACGACCAGGAAGACGCCCACCACGATGATCGCGACCGGACCGGCAAGTAACCAGCCGACCACGCCCGCGTTGGCACCGTGCCAGATCAGTCCGACCACCAGGCCGATCACCGCAAGCAGGAGAGCGCCGCCGATGAGCGGCATCGGCGCAGTCGCCGTCTGCGGCAATGCAGGTGTGCCGGTCTCGGCATCGCCCCCGGCGAGCGTCTGCGAAGGGGTGATCGGGGAAGTGCCGGCCGTCGAGGGCGTGGCCGTGCCCCGGTTGACCACGGGCGACGCCGTCGCCCACGGATCAGCCGCCGCTGCCGGGGTGGCGCCGGGCTGCGGCTGCGCCGCCTGCTGCCGGCCCGGAGGCTGGGACCCTGTAGACGGCGGCGGGGGCACCTGCTGAAAGCCCCCGCCTCCCCCGCGATTCCACATGTCGTCCGATGAGGGCATCACACCACCGTCTGCATCTGTTGCACGTCTGACTGCCTGCTGCGCACGGACCCTCCCTGAACATCAACATTCCGCTGGGGTCGAGGATGTCGGCAGGAGCACAAGCCGTCGCGTCACGAGAACTCGGGACATGACCGCCTGAAAATTCGAGGCCGCGGTCGCTATCACCGCCCTCCGGTCAAACTTCACGGCGGCGATGCTTCCTTCCCGTCCCGGATGTTCGACGATCTGGCGGCAATAGGCGCCCTCCGGTCGAGTACCGCGGCGCGCTTTCGACGATCGATCCGACAACCATCTCGAGGGCGGTCCGTGAGATCGCTGCGAACGAGCTCAGGGTGTTTCGGCCGCCCAGCACGTGTCAATGGAGGAATGGTTCGCACCGACCTGACGACACTGCAGGCTTTCTGCGCGTCCCGAGTTCAAGGGACGCTTCCGGCACACTCGGACACGATGCTGTGCCTATGACGCACCCACGCCAACGCATGACCTTGGCCGCAGCAACCCTCGTCACGGTGGCTCTGTGCGGTTGCAACTCCTCTTCGGATGCCGCGAAGACTGTTGCCGATCAAAACCATACGACGATCACTTCCACCGCGGCTCCGATCGCAACGCGGCAAACCGATGCCGCCACCACGCCACCGGCTGTCGCGCCGTCGGCTGCGGAATACTGCGCGGTGATGGACAGATACAAGGCGAGATACGAGAGCCAATTCGCAACCGCCAACTCCGACGTCGCGCAGAGCGGCAGCGGAGTCATGCAGCTGACCGGCCTGCTCTACGCCGTGATGGCGATCGGCAACCTCTCCCCAATGTGGCACGACATGGCAGCAGTGGCACCACCGTCGATCAAAGGCGCCACCGACGCTGTGACCGCAGCGTGGGACGAGCAGATGGGCAATGCTGCCGACAACGTGCTCCACCCGCAGATGGCGCTGCTCCAGAATCTCGCCATCGGGCTCACCGTGCTGGGCCCGATGATGCAAGTCAACGACTTCGTCACGCAGAACTGCAACTGACCACTGCACGCAACGTCCCAGTGTTACCAGGTACGACCATCGCATCCACACCGATGATCGCCGGCAACTGCTTCGATTGAAAGAAACTTGTTCAAAGGTCCAGGTAACCATCGCGGATCGCTTCGCGCAGCGATCCGTAGATGTTATTCACCGGCCGTCCTAGCGCTGCATACCTCGCTGCAATGCGCTGGAAATAGGTGTCGACGGTGTGCACCGACAACTTGCCCGGTACCGCGTGCCCGATCGCCTTCTTGGGGACACCCGCCGCCAAAGCCTGCAGCACGTCGACCTCCCGTGTCGTCAGAGTCGCCATGAGATGCGGATCGTTCAACAGAGCGTCGGCCAGGTGGCTGGTTGGTGCTAACTGCCCGGCGGCCACACACTGCAACGCATCGATCAGCAACTCCGGCGGATCGGCTTTTAGCACCAGCCCGCCCGCTCCTGCTGCGATGAGTGCACGCATCTGAACCGGCCGTGTCTCGGCTGTGAACAACAGCACCGGCACGTCGTGGCTCACGGCCATCGTGACGTTGTCCTCCGCACGCGAGCCGTCGGACAGGTCGATGTCGAGCAGTAGAACGTCGGGTGCGCCTGCAACGAAATCGAATTCGCGCAGGCTCGACGCCTGCCGTTCGATGACCACGTTGGCTCCGGCGTCATGGATAGTGCCTACGATTCCGCGAAGCACAACCCGGTGGTCGTCGACGGCCCAAACCCGGAGGGTCGTGTCAGCCGATGCTGAGAAGGTCTGCATCACCATGATCTTGACTCTGCCCGCGAGGGGGCTGGCCCCGCGTCCCGAATGTCGGGGACAGGTGCGCGGCGCCGGACGGGATCAGCACGGTCTGAAAGCTCGCCCGATCGGTGTATCGAAAGGCATGGGGGCAGATCTGCTGCCACGACGACCAGACCGTGGGTTCGTATGACGGAAGCGTCACCCTCGCCCCGCCGTCCGCATGCAGTTGCACGGTGACCCGGCCCCCGATGCCGACACGATTCAGCGTCTGCAGCACCTGAGCGGTCACTTCGGTCACCGCCTCGCTCGGTGTTCCGTTCGCGTGCACCTTGACTATCACGCCCACCCTGCGCAGCGATGCCAGAACAGCGTCGATATGTGGGTTCACAGCGACTCGTGCCGGGTTGATCGAGTCGCGAACGATACCCTCAAGAAGCGCCGCGCGTGTCTCGACCTCCGAAGACCCGAGCGCCAACCTCCCGATAACGACATCGCGCAAGAAGGGTGCGACGTCATCCCTCAGGTTGGCGACTCGTTCGACCAGCAGCCGTTCGCGCGCACGCAATTCGTATGCATGCAAATCCGCCTCGGCCGCCCGATCCGACTCGACGCGTGCCTGATGTATCGAGCGCCCGACCAGCCATCGAAGTCCATACGCCGCACCGAGCACGTATTCCGGTCCGAACAGCGCCGGGCTCAGCGCCAAGATGCGATCCGCACCGCCACCCTGTGTCACGACCCGCACGAGTGGTACGGCGCAGACCGCCACGGCGAAGGGCACCGACTCCCACGCCGGGCGCAGCACCACACCGATCACCACCAAGGGCACCACACCGCCGGCCAGCCAGTACGCCATCGGATCGGTGATGTCCGACGTCACCGACAGCGCCGCCAGACAGGCGCCAGCGATCGCAACTACACCCAGCACCCACGCTGTCTGCCGAACGTGACGACCGCGCCACAGCAATGGCGCCGCCACAACGAAGCCAGCCGTCGTGATGGCGGTCGCGATGAGCGCCGGCTGCGGGGACTGCATCCGCGACGACATGATCACCGCTTGCACGACGTTGAGGACCACGTATGGCGCGCCGCCCGCGACGGTCGCCTGTCGGACGTGGGAGAGGATCTCTTCCAGGCGCGAACCCTGCCTGGCATGTGGCGGATTCGGTTCGCGCCACACCAGGGTCACGGTGGTTTTGCCCGGCTGTGACGCCACGGTCATGTCGCCGCCGACGTCGACCATCCGACCTCGCAGTGAGTCGCTGATCCCCCGGTGACCCGCGGGCGTCGATGTCGGGTCGAATCCGCGCCCGCGATCGCAGATGACGACCGTCACCTCGCCGGCCCTGCGCCGAGCCGTCAGCTCCGCATGCCCGACTCCACTGTGCAGGCGGACATTTCGAAGAGCCTCGCGGGTTGCTGCGCCCAATGCCTCGGCAACGGGTGCGGGAATCGCGATGGTGTCCAGGGTGCACGTCACGTCGATCCCACAGTCGGCGATCGACGACATGAGCACCTCCGCGAGCAGCCGGCTTGCATCGTCGCGGGGCCGGTCGATCGAAGCGTCGAGATTACGCAGGGCCGATCCAGCGAGCTCCACTGCTTCCGCACGAGGAATGCGCGCTCCCAACGCCAGGCCGCGCAAGGAGTGCAGCACCTCGTCGTGCACGAACCTGCTCACCCATGTGGTCTGCCGGGCAAGCACCGCCAGCTCCGCTTCTCGTCGCGTCACGATCGCACGGTTGGCTCGTTCGAGGTCACAGAGAGTCGCGGCACGACGTAGCTGAGTAATGCCGATACGAACCGCCATCGAAGCACACAGCGGCGCCGACACCGACAAGACACCGGTCTGCCATGCAACGCCCCGCAGCTGTAATGCGGCGAGACAACTGCAGGCGAGAGTCGCGCTGCACACACTCGCGAACCATGTATTGCGGATCGTCAGCATCGCGAACACGGTGAACACCGTCATGGCCAACACAGGCTCCAACGGCGCTCCGACCTCTGCCCGCGGCAGCGGCTGTTGCGCGCTGGCGAGCACCAGCAAGGCCGCCGTACCCGCGCACAGCATCACCGAGGTAAGGGTGTTGTCGCGCTTGGACAGCACCAGCCCTGCCGCGGCGGCCAGCAGTCCCAGCTGGCAGATCATGACCGCTGTGGAGACAGCAGAGACATGCAGCTTGAAAATCACCACGACCACCGCAGCTGCGACGACCGCAGAGGCGACGGCATAAATCCGGCGGGTGCCGACGTCCACGGCCAGAGCCCATGCTCCGCGCCGAACGTCGTCTCCCACCTGCTGCATGCTCCGCAAGCTATGGACTCCAAGTACAACATTCAACTAAAACGGCCTTTGTTGAGAAAGGCTGTTCTTCCCGCAATAAGTGCCGCGCGACACCCCTGGACGCTCGTCGGCGCACGACGCCTGGCTGCCTAGCCAACAGCGCAACACGTCGCGCGGGCTGCAATCTTGCCGTGTCCTACACAACCCCGGCGATATTCGACGCGCGGGCTCCCATACCGACCCCACCGCCGAATATCCGACGAGTGGTCAGCGCAGGAAGCCGGGAAAGTCAGTCCGCGAGCGGGCCATATGACGCGCCTACTGCGGCCAGCTCGGCCTCGCCACCGTCCACGGCCGTGAGGACCCACACGCCGCCCTCAGTCACCGCCACCGTGTGCTCCCAGTGCGCTGCGCGCGAACCGTCGTCGGTCACCACGGTCCAGTCGTCGGCGAGTTCGTGCGACTCGTGCGTGCCCAGCGTCAGCATCGGTTCGATCGCGACCGTCGAACCGACGCGCACCGCCGGCCCGCGCCCACGCACCCGCTCGTTGTAGACCGCCGGCTCCATGTGCATCTCGCGGCCGATCCCATGACCCGTGTAGCCGTCGAGGATCCCGTAGCTGCGACCGTCCGCCCGCCCGCTGTCGACCACCGAATCCTCGATCACACCGCCGAGGTCATAGATCCCGATCCCGGGGAGCAGCGCGGCGATCCCCGCCCACAAGGCAGCCTTGGTCGCCGCCGACAGGGCCAGGTCTTCTGCCCGCGCGGCAGCGTCACCGCCCACCACGCACGTCATCGCGGCGTCGCCGTGCCAGCCGTCCACGATCGCGCCACAGTCGATCGACACGAGATCACCCTCGACCAACATCCGAGAGCCAGGTATGCCGTGCACGACCTCCTCGTTGACACTCACGCACAGCGAGCCAGGAAACCCTTGATACCCGAGGAACGACGGCGTCGCACCACGCCCGCGGATGAAATCCTCGGCGACCGCGTCCAGCTCGCCGGTCGTCATACCTGCGCGGATCGTGTCGCTCATCAACGCCAAACACTCGCCCACAACCAGCCCCGCACGGCGCATCGCCCGGACCTGCTCGGGTGTCTTGGTCTCCAGTCGCTCCCGGCCGAAGATCACGAACCTGCCGCGATCTTCTCCAGTTCGGTCCGGATGCGTGCCGCAACATCGTCGAGGCTGCCGACGCCGTCGATCTCGATGAGCAGGCCACGTTCGCCATACGTCGCTGACAACGGGGCGGTCTCGCGCCGGTAGATCTCCTGCCGGTCGCGGATGACGTCCTCGGTGTCGTCGGCGCGGCCCGACGTCTCGGCTCGCTTCAGCAACCGGGCCACGATCTCGTGGTCGTCGACCTTGAGTTCCAGCACGGCATCGATCGCCAGGTCGTCAGCTGCGAGCATCTCGTCGAGCGCGCTCACCTGCGCAATCGTGCGCGGGTAGCCGTCGAGCAGGAAGCCGCGCCTCGCGTCGTCCTGGTGCAGCCGGTCGGCGACGATCTCGTTGGTGATCTCGTCGGTCACGTAGCCGCCGGAGTCCAGGATGCTCTTGACCTGGCGACCCAGGTCGGTCTCCCGCTTGATGTTGTCGCGGAAGATGTCACCGGTCGACACGTGCGGGATCTGCCACTCGCGGGCGATCGTCTCCGCCTGGGTGCCTTTGCCTGCACCGGGAGGGCCGAGGATGATCAGCCTCATCGCGTCACGACCCCGGCGAAGGACCTGCGCGAGGCCGGAGAAACGCAACTGCGGCGGAGGAATGTCACCTGAGGAACCCTTCGTAGTGGTGCTGCTGCAACTTGGAGTCGACCTGCTTGACCGTGTCGAGCCCGACACCGACCAGGATCAGGATAGAAGCGCCGCCGAAGGGGAAGTTCTGGTTGGCGCCGACCATCGCCAGGGCGATCAGCGGGATGAGCGCGATGATAGCCAAGTAGATCGCGCCGACGACTGTGATTCTCGTCAAAACATAGTTGATGTATTTTGCTGTCGCCTTGCCGGCGCGGACGCCGGGGATGAACGACCCGGACTGTTTCAGGCCGTCAGCCACCTCGTCGGGCTGATAGGTGATCGACACGTAGAAGAACGTGAAGAACAGCACCATCGCTGTATAGACCGCCATGTATGACGCATGGTCGCTCTGCGCGAGGTTGTTGAAGATCCAGGTGGCCCAACCCGCCGGATGCGCAGTCCCCTGCGGGTTCGTGAACTGCGCGACCATCACCGGCAACGACAAGAGCGAACTGGCGAAGATGATCGGGATCACGTTCGCCATGTTGACCTTGAGCGGGATGTAGGTGGAGGTGCCGCCATACATGCGCCGGCCGATCATCCGCTTGGCGTATTGCACCGGCACACGGCGGATGGAGTTCTCCACGAACACCACGACCGTCAGGATCACGACGCCCATGACGATCACCATGATGAACTTGCCCCAGCCCTGGTTGCGGATCGACCAGATCTCCGAGGGGACACGCGCGGCGACCGAGGTGAGGATCAGGATCGACATACCCTGACCGACGCCCTTTTCGGTGACCTGCTCGCCCAGCCACATGATCAGGCCGGTGCCGGCGGTGAAGGTGATCACCATGATGACCAGCGTCGGCAGGGCGCCGCTGGTCATGATGTCGGAGCAGGCGGAGCCGTTGCCCAGCAGCGACTCGGGGTTGTTGTGCACCGCTGTCACCAGCGTCGAGGACTGCAGGATCGCCAGACCGATGGTGAGATATCGCGTGTACTGCGTCATCTTGGTCTGCCCGGCCTGGCCCTCCTTCTTCAGGGCCTCGAACTTCGGGATCACAACCGTCAGCAGCTGCACGATGATCGTGGAGGTGATGTACGGCATGATGCCGAGCGCGAAGATCGACAGCTGCAGCAGCGCGCCACCGGAGAACAGGTTGGCCAGACCCAACAGCGACTGCTGCCCACCTGATTGGTTCTGACAGGCCTGCACAGCCTTGTAGTCGATACCCGGCGCCGGTATGTGCGAGCCGATCCGGAAGATCGCGACGATCGCCAACGTGAACAGGATCTTGTTTCGCAGGTCCGGCGTCCGGAAGGCGCGGCCGAATGCGGTAAGCAACGTGGATCCTCCTGGGCCGTTCCGCTTCCGGGAGCGGCCGTGACATAGGCGACCGGCCCGCTGTGAGCAGACCGCTGCGCCGGCGGGGCCTGACGGCATACCGATCGGCATGCCGAGCCACCGTGGACAAACTTGCTTGCAAAGGTTACCTGCCGCCGCCGCGAGGTGGCGTCAGGGAGTGCGACGAACGCCCCTCGGGAAGCAACGGGACCGGGTGGTCCCGCAGTTCCCTCGGGGCGTTCAGACGATGAGGGTCACGATCACACTGCGGTGATCGAGCCACCTGCAGCTTCGACCTTGTCCTTGGCGCTGGCCGAGAACTTCTGCACGGAGAGGTTCACCTTGACGGTGATCTCGCCGGTGCCGAGCACCTTGACCGGCTGGCCCTTGCGAACCGCGCCCTTGGCGACCAGATCGGCCACCGCCACGTCACCGCCGTCGGGGAACAGCGCCGAGATCTTGTCCAGGTTCACGACCTGGTACTCGACCTTGAACGGGTTCTTGAAACCGCGCATCTTCGGCAGTCGCATCTGCAGCGGCGTCTGGCCACCTTCGAAGCCGAGCGGAACCTGGTAACGGGCACCCGTGCCCTTGGTTCCGCGGCCCGCGGTCTTACCCTTCGAGCCCTCACCGCGACCCACGCGGGTCTTGGCGGTCTTGGCTCCGGGGGCAGGACGCAGGTGGTGCACCTTCAGTGCGTGCGTCTTCTCTTCAGCCATGTTCAGTCATTCTCCTCAACGGTCACCAGGTGGGCGACCGCACGGACCATGCCACGGAACTCCGGGCGGTCCGGCTTCTCGACGGTGTCGCCGATCCGCTTCAGGCCCAGCGACCGCAGGGTCTCGCGGTGCTGCGGCTTTCCGCCGATCTCGGAACGAATCTGAGTCACCTTCAGCGTGGTCATCAGACACCCGCCTTCTCGGTCTGCTTCTCCGCGGCGGCTGCG
This sequence comes from Rudaeicoccus suwonensis, assembly GCF_007829035.1. NCBI lineage: Bacteria > Bacillati > Actinomycetota > Actinomycetes > Micrococcales > Dermacoccaceae > Rudaeicoccus > Rudaeicoccus suwonensis. Next base: position 21,051 of record NZ_VIVQ01000003.1, on the reverse strand, counting down.
GCCATCGCACGCTGCATGGCGTGCGGGGCGACGGCATCCAGCGGCAGGCCACGACGAGCGGCGACGGCCTCGGGACGCTCAAGGCCCTGCAGGGCCGCGACGGTCGCGTGGACGATGTTGATCGCGTTGTCCGAGCCGAGCGACTTGGACAGCACGTCGTGGATGCCGGCGCATTCGAGCACCGCACGCACCGGGCCACCGGCGATGACACCGGTACCGGGGCTGGCGGGGCGCAGCAGCACGACGCCGGCAGCGGCCTCACCCTGCACGGGGTGCGGGATGGTTCCGCCGATGGTCGGGACGCGGAAGAAGTTCTTCTTCGCCTCCTCGACACCCTTGGCGATGGCGGTGGGGACTTCCTTGGCCTTGCCGTAGCCGACACCGACGGTGCCCTGGCCGTCACCGACGACCACGAGCGCGGTGAAGCTGAAGCGACGACCACCCTTGACCACCTTGGAGACGCGGTTGATCGTCACCACGCGCTCGAGGTACTGGTTGCGGTCGTCACCACCGCGACGGTTGTCGCGGCCGTTGTCGCGACGGTCGCCGCGACCGCGACGGTCGCCGGAGTTGTCGCTCGAGTTGGAGTTGGTGCTGCTGCCGGTGGAGCCAGCAGCGCCTCGACGCTGGGGTCCAGCCATCAGTGCTTCCTCATTTCCACGTTGGTCTTGGTGGTCACAGTGTCAGCCCACCTTCGCGGGCGCCATCTGCGATGGCGGCGACGCGGCCGGCGTACTGGTTGCCACCGCGGTCGAAGACGACAGCCTCGACACCGGCCTCCTTGGCACGGGCCGCGACGAGCTCGCCGACGCGCTTGGCCTTGGCGGTCTTGTCACCGTCGAAGCTGCGCAGGTCCGACTCCATGGTCGACGCCGACGCGAGGGTCTTGCCGACGGTGTCGTCGACGACCTGCACGAAGACGTGACGCGAAGAGCGGCTCACGACCAGACGGGGACGCTCGGTGGTGCCCGCGACCCGCTTGCGGAGGCGGAAGTGACGGCGGGCGCGCGCTGCCGCCTTGCTCGTCGAACGCTTCACGATCTTTGCCATGGCTTACTTACCAGCCTTTCCGACCTTGCGGCGGATGTGCTCGCCTTCGTAACGAACACCCTTCGCCTTGTACGGGTCGGGCTTGCGCAGCTTGCGGATGTTGGCCGCGACCTCACCGACCTGCTGCTTGTCCACACCGGAAACCGAGAAGCGGGTGGGGTTCTCGACCGCGAAGGAGATGCCCTCCGGGGCCTTGACCAGGATCGGGTGGCTGTAACCGAGGGCGAACTCGAGGTCCGAGCCCTTCGCGGTCACGCGGTAACCCGTGCCGTGGATCTCCAGCTTCTTGGTGTAGCCGTCGGTGACACCGACGACCATGTTGTTGATGAGGCTGCGGGTGAGCCCGTGACGGGACCGTGCCTCACGCTCGTCGTTGGGGCGCGACACGTTGATCACGCCGTCCTCGCCCTGGGCGACGGTGATGGGCTCCGGAACGGTCAGCGACAGCTGACCCTTCGGACCCTTGACCGCGACGGCAGAACCGTCGATGGTCACCTCGACACCCTGGGGCACCGGAACCGGAAGACGTCCAATACGCGACATCGTTGAATCTCCTTATCTGTTCCGGGTCACCAGACGTAGGCGAGGACTTCCCCGCCTACACCCTTGGTCGCCGCCTGCTTGTCAGTCAGCAGACCGGACGACGTGGACAAGATGGCAACGCCGAGACCGCCGAGAACCTTGGGCAGGTTGGTGGACTTGGCGTAGACCCGCAGACCGGGCTTGCTCACGCGGCGGACGCCGGCGATGGAGCGCTCCCGGTTGGGGCCGTACTTCAGGTCGATGGTGAGCGTCTTGTCGACACCCTCGCCTTCGACGCGGAACCCAGCGATGTAGCCCTCCGCCTGGAGGATCTCTGCGATGTGCGACTTCAGCTTCGAGTGCGGCATCGAGGTCGCGTCGTGGTGCGCCGAGTTGGCGTTCCGCACGCGGGTCAGCATGTCCGCGATCGGGTCGGTCATGGTCATAGTGGGCTCTTGCCCTTCTCACCGTGGTTTCTTGCCCGGCGGCGCCGGGTAGACCTTCGGTGTAGTTGTTACGTGGATAGTGCTAGGTGCGCTGGTCCGCGCCGCCTTCGGCAGGCCGCCGCGTCATACCTGACGGGGAGAACCGGGCCGGAGAATGGAGCGGGTGATTACCAGCTGGACTTGGTGACGCCGGGCAGTTCGCCGCGGTGAGCCATCTCGCGCAGGCAGATCCGGCACAGGCCGAACTTGCGGTACACCGAGTGCGGACGGCCACACCGCTGGCAGCGGGTGTAGCCACGCACCGCGAACTTCGGCTTCTTGTTCGCCTTGTTGACAAGGGCTGTCTTGGCCACGGTCAGTTCTCCTTAAAGGGGAAGCCGAGGTGGCGCAGCAGGGCGCGGCCCTCGTCGTCGTTGCTCGCGGTCGTGACGACCGTGATGTCCATGCCACGGACGCGGTCGATGCGGTCCTGGTCGATCTCGTAGAACACGGACTGCTCGGTGAGACCGAAGGTGTAGTTGCCGTTGCCGTCGAACTGCTTGGGCGACAGACCGCGGAAGTCGCGGATGCGCGGCAGCGCGATCGAGACCAGACGGTCCAGGAATTCCCACATGCGGTCGCCGCGCAGCGTCGTGTGGCAGCCGATCGGCATACCCTCACGCAGCTTGAACTGCGCGATGGACTTGCGGGCCTTGGTCACGGCCGGCTTCTGGCCGGTGATCGCGGTGAGGTCCTTGATCGCACCGTCGATGATCTTGGAGTCCTTGGCGGCATCGCCGACACCCATGTTCACGACGACCTTGACGACACCGGGCACCTGCATGACGTTGCCGAAGTCGAACTCCGTCTGCAGCTTGTCCTTGATCTCGGACTGGTAGCGGGTCTTCAGACGCGGGGCGACCTTCTCAGGCGCAGTCGCAGTCATCACAGGTCCTTTCCGGAACGCACCGACACGCGGATGCGAACGGTCTTGGTGCGACCGTCGCGCTCCACCTGCTCCTCGCGGATGCGGATGCGCGTCGGCTTGTTGGTCTCGGGGTCGACGATCTGCACGTTGCTCACGTGGATCGGCGCTTCGGTGACCTCGATGCCGCCGGAGCTGCTGCCCGGCTGACCGGCCTTCACGTGCTTGGTGATCCGGTTGACACCCTCGACCAGCACACGCTGACGCTCGGGGTCGACCGAGATGACCTTGCCCTGCAGGCCCTTGTCCTTGCCAGAGATGACCTGGACGAGGTCGTTCTTCTTGATCTTCATCTTCGGCTTGTTGGTTGCCATGGTTCAGAGCACCTCCGGCGCGAGCGAGATGATCTTCATGAAGCGCTTTTCACGCAGCTCGCGGCCCACGGGGCCGAAGATGCGGGTGCCGCGGGGGTCACCGTCGCCCTTGAGGATCACCGCTGCGTTCTCGTCGAAGCGGATGTAGCTGCCGTCGGCGCGGCGACGCTCTTTGCGCGTGCGCACGATGACGGCCTTGACGACATCGCCCTTCTTGACGTTGCCACCGGGGATGGCGTCCTTGACGGTCGCCACGATGGTGTCACCGATGCCGGCGTAGCGACGTCCCGAGCCACCGAGCACACGGATGCACAAGATCTCCTTGGCACCGGTGTTGTCGGCGACGCGCAGTCGCGACTCCTGCTGGATCACAATTCTTCTCCTGTCGTCTCACTGGTTCTCACCCGGAGTGAGCCTTGTGGAACGGATACGTTGATCGTCCGGTCACCAGGGGCCGAACGTTGTGTTGTATGTCGGGGCCGCTCCTTGTGGGAACGGCTCCCGTCATACGAACGCTGACATCGAACGTTGCGGCCCGAAGGCCGGCAACGAAGCGGACTACTTGGCCTTCTCGAGGATCTCGACCACGCGCCAGCGCTTCTGCGCCGACAGCGGACGGGTCTCCATGATCAGCACACGGTCGCCGACGCCACAGGCGTCCTGCTCGTCGTGGGCCTTCACACGGGCGGTCTTGCGCTGCACCTTGCCGTAGAGCGCGTGCTTGACGCGGTCCTCGACCTCGACCACGACGGTCTTCTGCATCTTGTCGCTGACGACGTAACCCTGCCGCGTCTTGCGGTAGTTGCGCTCGGTGCCCTTGGGGGCCTGCTCGGTCACTGTCTGCTCCTGCTTGTCGTCGGTCATGATCAGCCGACCTTCTCGTTCGACTTCTCCTGCGCAACACGGCCGATGCCGAGCTCGCGCTCCCGCAGTTCGGTGTAGATGCGGGCGATGTCCTTGCGGACCGCACGCAGCCGGGAGTTGTTCTCCAGCTGGCCGGTGGCCGACTGGAACCGCAGGTTGAACAGCTCCTGCTTGGCCTTGCCCAGCTCGTCGGCCAGGGCGGCGTCGTCCAGCTCACGCAGCTTGGTGGGCTGCAGGTCCTTGGATCCAACGGCCATCAGATGTCACCACCTTCACGCGCGACGAAGCGGCACTTCATCGGCAGCTTGTGCATCGCCAGGCGCAGGGCCTCGCGTGCAACTTCCTCGGACACACCGGACAGCTCGAACATGACCCGACCCGGCTTGACGTTGGCGACCCACCATTCCGGCGAGCCCTTACCGGAACCCATGCGGGTTTCGGCCGGCTTCTTGGTCAGCGGGCGGTCCGGGTAGATGTTGATCCAGACCTTTCCGCCACGCTTCATGTAGCGGGTCATGGCGATACGAGCGGACTCGATCTGCCGGTTGGTGACGTATGCCGGCTCCAGGGCCTGGATGCCGAAGTCACCGAAGGACACCGCAGTGCCGCCCTTGGATGCGCCACTGCGCTTCGGGTGGTGCTGCTTACGGTGCTTCACACGACGGGGGATCAACATCAGGCTTCAGCTCCCTCGGGGGTTGTAGCGGCGGCTGCCTCGGCCACGGGGGCCTCAGCTGCCGGAGCCTCGTCGGTCGGCGCGCCACCGTCACGACGGCCTCGCGCACCACTGCGGTCGGACCGCACGGGGCGGTCGTCGCGACGACGCTGCGGACGGGACGGTGCGGCGGCCTGCTCGCGAGCGAGCTCCTTGGCGGTCAGGTCGCCCTTGTAGATCCAGACCTTCACGCCGATGCGGCCGAACGTCGTACGGGCCTCGTAGAAGCCGTAGTCGATGTTGGCGCGCAGGGTGTGCAACGGCACGCGGCCTTCGCGGTAGAAGTCGGTGCGGCTCATCTCGGCGCCGCCCAGACGACCGGACACCATGACGCGGATGCCCTTGGCACCGGCGCGGGTGGCCGACTGCATGCCCTTGCGCATCGCGCGACGGTAGGACACGCGTGCGGACAGCTGCTCGGCGATGCCCTGCGCGACCAGCTGAGCGTCGGCCTCGGGGTTCTTGACCTCGAGGATGTTCAGCTGGACCTGCTTGGCGGTGAGCTTCTCCAGCGCACCACGCAGGCGGTCGGCCTCGGCGCCGCGGCGACCGATGACGATGCCCGGGCGGGCGGTGTGGATGTCCACGCGCACGCGGTCACGGGTGCGCTCGATCTCGACCTTGCTGATGCCGGCGCGCTCCATGCCCGTCGCCATCAGCTTGCGGATCGCGACGTCTTCCTTGACATAGTCGCGGTAGCGCTGACCCGGCTTGGCCGAGTCGGCGAACCAGCGGCTCTTGTGGTCCGTCGTGATGCCGAGACGGAAACCGTTCGGGTTGACCTTCTGACCCATCAGCGGCCACCGTCCTTTCGCTCCGGCTGTGCAACATGCACGGTGATGTGGCTCGTACGCTTGAGGATTTGGCTCGCACGCCCCTGGGCACGCGGGCGGAATCGCTTCATCGTCGGGCCTTCGTCGACATACGCCTCGGTCACGACGAGCAGACGCTCGTCGAAGGCCTGGCCGTTCTTGTCTGCGGTGAAGCGGGCGTTCGCGATGGCGCTGTTGAGCACCTTCAGCACCGGCTCGCTCGCGCTCTGGGGCGCGAAGGAGAGCACGTTGACCGCCTCGCCAGCGTTCTTTCCGCGGATGAGGTCCACAACGCGGCGGGCCTTCTGCGGCGTCACGCGGACGTAGCGCGCCTGCGCCTTGGCTTCCACAGTGAGTCCTTTGTTTGTCTCAGTCTTCGTTGCCATGGGAATCCACCCCGCCGCGTCAGCGGCGGCGACCCTTCCGGTCGTCCTTCTCGTGGCCCTTGAAGGTACGAGTCGGGGCGAATTCGCCGAGCTTGTGGCCGACCATCGCTTCGGTCACGAAGACCGGAACGTGCTTGCGGCCGTCGTGCACGGCCAGCGTGTGACCGAGCATGTCCGGGATGATCATCGACCGACGTGACCAGGTCTTGATGACGGTCTTGGTGCCGGCTTCGTTCTGGGCATCCACCTTTTTGGCGAGGTGGTCGTCGACGAAGGGACCCTTCTTCAATGAACGGGGCATCTCTTACCGCTTCTTTCCAGTACGACGGCGACGCACGATGAGCTTGTCGCTCTCCTTCTTCGGGCGACGGGTACGGCCCTCGGCCTGACCCCAGGGGCTGACCGGGTGGCGACCACCGGAGGTCTTGCCCTCACCACCACCGTGCGGGTGGTCCACCGGGTTCATCGCGACACCACGGACGGTCGGGCGCTTGCCCTTCCAGCGCATGCGGCCGGCCTTGCCCCAGTTGATGTTGCTCTGCTCGGCGTTGCCGACCTCGCCGACGGTGGCGCGGCAGCGCACGTCGACGTTGCGGATCTCACCGGACGGCATACGCAGCTGGGCGTACGGGCCGTCCTTGGCGACCAGCTGCACGCGGGCGCCGGCCGAACGGGCGATCTTCGCACCACCACCGGGCCGCAGCTCGATGCAGTGGATGACGGTACCGGTCGGGATGTTGCGCAGCGGCAGGTTGTTGCCGGGCTTGATGTCGGCGCCGGCGCCGTTCTCGATCGCGTCGCCCTGCTTGAGGCGGTTCGGCGCGATGATGTAGCGCTTCTCGCCGTCGGCGTAGTGCAGCAACGCGATGCGGGCGGTGCGGTTGGGGTCGTACTCGATGTGAGCGACCTTGGCCGGGATGCCGTCCTTGTCCAGGCGGCGGAAGTCGATCACGCGGTACGCGCGCTTGTGACCGCCACCGATGTGACGGGTCGTGATGCGACCCGACGCGTTACGACCACCGGTCTTGGAGAGCGGTCGCACCAGCGACTTCTCGGGCGTCGAGCGGGTGACTTCGGCGAAGTCGGCCACGCTCGAGCCGCGACGACCGGGAGTCGTCGGCTTGTACTTGCGGATAGCCATGTCTGTCCTTTAAGTCCTTGTCCTCGACCGTCAGCCCTGAGAGCCGAAGATGTCGATCGCGCCTTCTTTGAGGGAGACGATGGCGCGCTTGGTGTCCTTGCGCTTACCGGTGCCGAAGCGGGTCCGGCGCGTCTTGCCCTGACGATTCATGGTGTGGACCGAGTCGACCTTGACGTCGAAGATCTTCTCGACAGCGATCTTGATCTCGGTCTTGTTGGCCCGCGGGTCGACCAGGAAGGTGTACTTGCCCTCGTCGAGCAGGCTGTACGACTTCTCGGAGACGACCGGCGCGAGCAGGATGTCGCGCGGGTTCTTGCCCTGGTGCATCGTCATGATGGCGCTCACTTGTCCTTCTCGGTGTCTGCGGCGTCAGCTGCCGGAGCCGAGTCCAGCTTCGCGGCCTGCGTCGGACCCGCGAGGAAACCCTCGAGAGCTGCCTGGGTGAAGACCAGGTCGTCGGCGCACAGCACGTCGTAGGTGTTCAGCTGGTCGGCGAACAGCAGGTGCACGTCGGCCAGGTTGCGCACGGACAGCAGCGAGGTGTCCTCGCCGCGGGCCAGCACGACCAGCAGGTTCTTGCGGTCGGTCAGACCGGCCAGCAGCGCGCTCGCGGTGCGCGTCGACGGCTTGTCGCCCTCGACCACCGTGGTGAGCACGTGGATACGGCCATGACGGGCCCGGTCGGACAAGGCACCGCGCAGGGCGGCGGCCTTCATCTTCTTGGGGGTCCGCTGGGCGTAGTCGCGCGGCTTGGGGCCGTGGACGACGCCACCACCGGCGAACTGCGGGGCGCGGGTCGAACCCTGACGGGCGCGACCGGTGCCCTTCTGGCGGTAGGGCTTGCGGCCACCACCGCGGACCTCGCCGCGGGTCTTGGTGGAGTGGGTGCCCTGACGTGCTGCCGCCAGCTGTGCCACCACGACCTGGTGGATCAGCGGAACGTTGGTCTGCACGTCGAAGATCTCTGCCGGCAGCTCGACGGAGCCGGCCTTGGCGCCCGAGGGCGCAACGATGTCAACGGTGGTCATCGGGCTCAGGCCTCCTTCGCGGATGACTTGGCAGCCGACTTGACCAGCACGACGGCGCCACGGGGGCCGGGGACGGCACCCTTGATCAGCAGCAGTCCGCGGTCGGCGTCGACGGCGTGGATCGTGAGGTTCTGGGTGGTCTGGCGCTCGCCGCCCATGCGGCCGGCCATACGCATGCCCTTGAACACGCGGCCCGGGGTGGAGCAGCCACCGATCGAGCCCGGCTTGCGGTGGTTCTTGTGCGCACCGTGGGAGGAGCTGACACCGGCAAAGCCGTGACGCTTCATGACACCGGCGAAGCCCTTGCCCTTGGTGGTGCCGACGGCGTCGATCTTCTGACCGGCCTCGAAGGTCTCGACGGTGATCTCCTGGCCAAGGGAGTACTCGGCGGCATCCGCGGTGCGGATCTCGACGAGGTGACGGCGCGGCGTGACGCCGGCCTTCTCGAAGTGGCCGGTCATCGGCTTGTTGACCTTGCGCGGGTCGATCGCGCCATACGCGATCTGAACCGCGTGGTAGCCCTCGCCCTCGCCGCGCACAGCGGTGACGACGCACGGGCCGGCCTGCACGACGGTCACCGGCACGAGGCGGTTCTCCTCGTCCCAGACCTGGGTCATGCCGAGCTTCTCGCCCAGGACGCCCTTGACGGAGCGCTCAGTGGTGTGAGTCATGAGTCAGTCCGCCTTTCAGAGCTTGATTTCGATGTTGACGTCGGCCGGCAGGTCGAGACGCATCAGCGAGTCAACGGCCTTCGGGGTCGGGTCAACGATGTCGATCAACCGCTTGTGGGTGCGCATCTCGAAGTGCTCGCGGCTGTCCTTGTACTTGTGCGGTGAACGGATGACGCAGAAAACGTTCTTCTCCGTCGGCAGCGGCACCGGGCCGACAACCGTTGCACCGGCACGAGTCACCGTGTCGACAATTTTGCGCGCCGAGCTGTCGATGACCTCGTGGTCATACGACTTCAGTCGGATGCGGATCTTCTGTCCCGCCATTCGCTGCGTCTCTCTCTCGCCGTACTTCTAACTTGCAGGTCTATTTTCGGCGCCAACACTGGTAAGTCTCCGACCCCCGCGCTCGGGTGTGTCGCTCCTGCTTCGCAGCAGATGCACGTGCACCGTCGGCGTGGATTGCCATGAGTCCCAGTCGGTCGGGCCTCTGCTTGCGCTTCCCGACCGCACCGACGGGTCACGCCGTTTCCGACGGACCGGGTGCTGCCGGGGCGGCGGTGGCAGCTTCGCGTCGGCCTCGGATCACTCCGAGTCGTCGACACAGGCGTACTCACTGCGCGTCAAGCAACCTGAACAGTGTGCCAGAGCTTGCGACAGGGTCCAAATCGAGTACGTATGCCGCGAACCCGCGTCATCGTTGGCACCGCGCCGACCCCCGATGTCGGGTGTGTCGCACGCGACACCGACCACATCCCTCCGCGACACCGTAGGGTTCACGCATGGGGGTCGTGGACACACAAGCGCTGACCGTGCAGTACCCGCGGGTGCGGGCGCTGGACGACCTCGCGCTGAGCATCCCTATCGGGGTGACCGGCATCGTCGGCGTCAACGGTGCCGGCAAATCCACTCTGCTGAAGGTCTTGCTGGGTCTGTTGCGCCCCACCGCGGGCCAGGCGCGTGTGCTCGGGCTCGACCCGACAACCGACGGCGCCCGGGTGCGAGAGCGGGTGGGTTACATGCCCGAACACGACTGCCTGCCAGCGGATGTGTCAGCAGCGGAATTCGTCATGCACATGGGCATCATGTCCGGCCTGCCGCGCACGGTGGCCCGCGAACGCACCTCCGACGTCCTGCGCCATGTCGGCCTCGCGGAGGAACGTCACCGGCCGATGGGCGGCTACTCCACCGGCATGAAGCAACGCGCCAAGCTGGCCCAGGCGATCGTGCACAGCCCGGAGCTGGTGTTCCTGGACGAACCCACCAACGGCCTGGACCCGCGGTCCCGCGACGACATGCTCGATCTCATCGGCCGGATCGGTCACGACTTCGGCATCTCGGTCACCGTGACCAGTCACCTGCTCGGCGAGCTGGAACGGACCGCCGACAACATCGTCGTCATCGACGGGGGCCGCCTGCTGCGCGCGTCCAGCACTGCCGACCTGACACACACCACCGGCAACGTCCTCGTCGAGGTGCTCGGTCCCGCCGGCTGCGATCAGGTCGTCGGCCAGGCGCTGCTCGATCGCGGGATCCGGGCCTGGCCGGTCGGAAACCGTATCGAGGTGCAGGTGCAGTCCCCCGGCACACTCGACGTCATACGTGACGTGGTGGTCGACCTCGGTCTGGGGCTGATCCGGGTCCAGGAGGTCCATCACACCCTGGAAGAAGTCTTCAGCGCGGCAGGGGGCACGCGATGAGCTCACCGACACCGCAGGGCGTGATCCACGACCTCGGATACCGGCCGTTCACCGGGCGACGGCAGAGCACGGCGGCCGTGGCGGCCTCGCTCTACGTCACCTCGCTGCGACATGCCTTCGGCATCGGTCGTTCGGCGAAGTCGAAGGTGGTGCCCTTCCTGATCGCCGGCCTGATGCTGATCCCGGCGTTGGTGCTGGCCGGACTGCTCGTGCAACTGAACAAGATGTCGCTGTCCGACCAGGGCGATCTGATCGCCCCGCTGGCGAACTACTTCGGGTATCCGTACTGGACCCAGCTGCTCATCACGATCTTCACCGCAGCTCAGGCACCGGTGCTGTTCGCCCGCGATCTGCGCTATCGCACGATTGTGCTCTATTTCGCCCGGCCGCTGTCGCGCACGACCTACGTGCTGGTCCGTCTCGCGGCGCTGTCGACGGCGATCTTCGCGATCGTCGCCGTGCCCCTCACCATCTGGTATGCCGCAGCGCTCACCACGCATGTGTCGAAGTCCGAACACACCGGGCACTACTTCGCGGCGCTCGCCGGTGTGCTGGTGCTCGCACTGGTCCTCGCGTCGTTCAGCGGGCTTGTCGCCGCGCTGACGACGCGGGCCGGGCTTGCCGTCGCCGCGATCATCGTCGGGCTGTTGCTGACGTCGGGCATCGTGACGTCGCTGCTGGGGCTGGCCTGCACCAACCATCAGAGCACCCTGGGCTATCTGGCGGCGATGTTCACCCCGTTCACCGTGGTGGCCGAGCTCATCAGCGGTCTGTTCCACCAGCCGACGCCGACCTCGTCGCTGCAGCATCCCTCCGCCGGGTGGACCATCGGCTTCGTCGTGGCCGCGCTGGTGTGGGTGTGCGCCTGTGCCACTGCCCTGCTGCTGCGGATCCGGAAGGCGGCGTCGCTGTGAGCGATCTCGTGCTGGCAGAGGTGTCGCGGTGGTACGGCAACGTCGTCGCCGTCAACGACATCAACATGCACATCCGCCCCGGCATCACCGGCCTGCTCGGCCCGAACGGCGCCGGCAAGTCGACGCTCCTGTCGATGATGGCCGGGCTGCTGCCCCCGTCCACGGGCACCGTGACGATCGACGGCACACCCGTGCGCGGCCACGTTCGGATGTACCGGCAGATCGGGCTGGTGCCGGTGCAGGAGTCGTTGTACGACTTCCTCACCGGCGAGCAGTTCGTGCGGCTGAACGCCGACCTGCAGGGCGTCCCCGATCCGGCCACAGCGACCGCCCACGCCATCGCACAGGTCGAGATGGCGCCGGCGGCGAACCGCCGGATCGGCACCTACAGCAAGGGCATGAAGCAACGCATCAAGGTGGCCTCGGTGCTCGTGCACGATCCGGCGGTGCTGTTGCTGGACGAGCCGTTCAACGGGATGGACCCGATCCAGCGGCGGCACATGATGGGTCTGCTGCATGGTTTCGCCCAACGCGGCCGCACCATCGTCTTCAGTTCGCACATCCTCGAAGAAGTCGAGCAGATCGCACGCCAGGTGGAGGTCGTCGTTGCGGGCCGGCATGCCGCGTCCGGCGATTTCGCGCAGATCCGGCGCATGATGACCGACCGCCCCAACCAGTACCTCATCCGGTGCAGCGACAACCGTCGCCTCGCTGCGTTGCTGCTCACCGAACCATCCGTGCGCGGTGCGCGGCTGCGGTCCGCAGACCAGGCGATCGAGGTCGAGGCTGACGACTTCGGCAGGTTCGCGCACGTCATACCGAACCTCGCCCGGCAGCACGGCCTGCGGATCCTCGAACTCACCCCGACCGACGAATCCCTCGAAAGCGTCTTCAGTTACCTGGTGAACTCGTGAGTATGCCGATCCTGCGCCTCGGCTTGCGGTCGCTGTTCCTGCGAGCGCGGGTGGTCCTGCTGATCGCCCTGCCGATCGTCCTGCTGCTGCTCAGCGCAGTGGTGCGCTTCGCCACCCAGGGGTCACACGCCGACGCCGCAGCTGACCTCATCTCGGTGTTCGGTATCGGTCTGGTGGTGCCGATCGTCACCCTGATCGCAACCACGACGCTGATCAACTCCGAGTTCGACGACGGCTCGATCATCTATCTGCTGACCAAGCCGATCCCTCGGCTGACCATCATCGCCAGCAAGGCCGTCGTCGTGCTCGCCTCCGTGCTGGTTGTCGCCGCGATCCCGATCGGCATCGCAGGCCTAGTCGTCGCCGGAACCTCCGACGGTGTCGCGGTTGCCGGATTACTCGGAGCGGTGGTCTCCGGTGCGGCATACGTCGGCATCTTCACCGCGCTCGCGACGTTCATGAAGCGCAGCATCCTGGGATGCCTGCTCTACTGGCTGCTGTGGGAGTCGACGATCTCCTCGCTCATCTCGCCGGTCAAGTGGCTGTCCGCGCGCAGTTGGGGCACAGCAGTGCTCGACGGTGTCGCCTCCGTCCCCGGTCGCCATCCCGGCGTTCCCGTGCTGTATGCCGTGGCTGCGACTCTCATCGCCCTGGTCATCGGCATCGTGCTGGCCGGTCGCCGGCTGGCCGCCATGACGCTGTCAGAGGTGTGAGCCGCTGGCGGCGGAGACCACCACACCCGTGAACGCAGGAAGCGGCCCGGCCGGAATCATCCGGTCGGGCCGCTTCCTGCGTGGTGCCTATCCGGCAGCGCGCTTGGCCAGGCGCAGCCAGGTCTCGACGACGGTGTCGGGGTTCAACGACATCGACTCGATCCCCTGGTCGAGCAGCCAGTCCGCGAGGTCGGGGTGGTCGGACGGGCCCTGGCCGCAGATTCCGACATACTTGCCTTGCTCGCGGCAGGCCGTGATCGCCATACTCAACATCCGCTTGACGGCCGGGTCGCGCTCGTCGAAGCCCGCGGCGACCAGACCGGAGTCGCGGTCGAGACCGAGGGTCAGCTGCGTCATGTCGTTGGAGCCGATCGAGAATCCGTCGAAGTGCTCGAGGAACTGGTCGGCGATGACGGCGTTGCTCGGCACCTCGCACATCATGACGACCTGCAGGCCGTTCTCGCCGCGCTTGAGACCGTGCTTGCCGAGCAGGTCGATGACGCCGCGCGCCTCGTCCAGCGTGCGCACGAACGGAATCATCACCTTGACGTTGGTCAGGCCCATGTCCTCGCGCACGAAGCGCAACGCCTCGCACTCCATCGCGAAGCAGTCCTCGAAGTCGGCCGAGAGATACCGCGATGCCCCGCGGTAGCCGATCATCGGGTTCTCCTCGTCCGGCTCGTAGCGCTCGCCACCGAGCATCCCGGCATACTCGTTGGACTTGAAGTCCGACATCCGCACGATGACCGGCTCGGGCGCGAAGGCCGCCGCGAGCATGGCGACGCCCTCCGCGACGCGCTTGACGAAGAAGTCGCGCGGACTGTCGTATGCCGCGATCAGCGCCTCGATCTGGGCGCGGACCTCGGGCTCCTGGTCCTCCAGGTGCAACAGGGCCTTCGGGTGGATCCCGATCTGGCGGTTGATGATGAACTCCAGCCGGGCCAGCCCGATGCCCTTGTTGGGCAGGCGGCTGAACTCGAACGCCTGGTCGGGGGTGCCGACATTCATCATGATCTTGACGGGCAGTTCAGGCATCTGGTCGAGCGCGGTCTCGGAGACCTCGAAGTCGATGACTCCGTCGTAGACGAAGCCCGTGTCGCCCTCGGCGCACGAGACCGTCACCTCGCGGCCGTCGGCGAGATCCGTTGTGGCAGAGCCGGTTCCGACGACGGCGGGGATGCCGAGCTCGCGGGCGATGATCGCGGCGTGGCAGGTGCGACCGCCGCGGTTGGTGACGATGGCGGAGGCGCGCTTCATGATCGGTTCCCAGTCGGGGTCGGTCATGTCGGCGACCAGCACCTCGCCGGGCTGGAACTCGTGCATGGCGTCGATGGACGTCAGCTTGCGGACCGCTCCGGCACCGATCTTCTGGCCGATCGCACGACCGTCGACCACGACGTCACCGCGCTGCTTCATGACGAAGCGCTGCAGGGTGGAGCCGTTCGCGCGGGACTGGACCGTCTCGGGGCGGGCCTGCAGCACGTAGAGCTTGCCGTCGGAGCCGTCCTTGCCCCATTCGATGTCCATCGGGCGGCCGTAGTGCTCCTCGATCGCGACCGCGTGCTGGGCCAACTCGGTGACCTCGTCGTCGGTGAGCGACAGCTTGCCCTGGTCGGCCTCGTCCACCGGCACGAAGTGGATCGTCTCACCAACGGTCGCGTCATCGGTGTAGACCATCTTGGTGGCCTTCGACCCGACGCCTCGCTTGAGGATCGCCGGGCGACCCTCGCGCAGTGCGGGCTTGTAGACGTAGAACTCGTCCGGGTTGACCGCGCCCTGCACCACGGCCTCGCCGAGACCGTAGGAGGAGGTGATGAAGACGGCGTCGCGGAAGCCGGACTCGGTGTCCATGGTGAACATCACGCCGGAGGAGCCGATGTCCGAGCGCACCATCCGCTGGATGCCGGCCGACAGCGCGACCAGGCTGTGGTCGTATCCGGCGTGCACGCGGTAGGCGATCGCCCGGTCGTTGTAGAGCGAGGCGAAGACGAGCTTGATGGCGTGCAGGATGTTGTCGATGCCCTCGATGTTGAGGAAGGTCTCCTGCTGACCGGCGAACGAGGCATCCGGCAGGTCCTCGGCGGTGGCGCTGGAACGCACCGCCCAGCTGACGTCGACGCCGGCCTCGGACACGAGCTTCTCGTAGGCAGCGCGGATGTCGCGCTCGAGGTCAGCCGGAAACTGCTGCTGCTCGATGTCGGTGCGGATCTTGTTCCCGACGCGAGCGAGTTCGCGGACGTCGTCGACGTCGAGGCCGTCGAGTGCGGCGTCGATGTCGTCCTTCAGCCCGGTCTCGGTCAGGAACCGGCGGTACGCATCGGCCGTTGTCGCAAAACCGGTCGGGACGCGCACACCCGCCTTCGACAGGTGCTGCACCATCTCACCCAGAGAGGCGTTCTTACCCCCGACGGTCTCCACGTCGCCGATTCCCAGATCGGCGAACCACTCGATGTTACTGGCCATGTTGGAGTCCTCTCGGGTGCCGCGCGAGCCTTCTCGCGCGCGTGCAGACGTGCGTGGATCTGATGTGCAGCATGACGTATGTCGTTCGGCTCACTCTGTCAGTGCGCCCTGTTGAGCTTGAGGGCTTCCATGATCAGCGCAGCCATCTCCTCCACGGACATCGAGGAGGAGTTGATGAAAGGGATCTTATGGGCCCGGAACATCGCCTCTGCACGGCGTAGCTCATAGGTGCACTGGGCCAATGTCGCGTATGTCGATCCGGGGCGTCGCTCACCACGCACCTGGCTCAGGCGCGCCGGTGTCGACAACAGGCCGAAGCACTTGTCGGCATACGGCCGGATCGGGCGCGGCAGTGCCGAGGTGTCGAAGTCCTCCTCGACCAGCGGGTAGTTGGCGACGCGCAGGCCGAACTGCAGGGCGAGGTACATCGTCGTGGGCGTCTTGCCGCATCTGGACGGTGCAGTCAGGATCAGGTCGGCGCGGTCCAGTTGGCGCAGGCTCTGGCCGTCGTCGTGCTCGATGGCGAATTCGACGGCCTTCATCCTGGCGTCGTACTCCCCCGCATCCCGCACCCCGTGCGGACTGCTGCCGTTGCGGGCGGCGTTGACGTGCAACACCCGCTCGACCATGTCCAGGTGGGCGCCGAACAGGTCGATGAAGGCGCACTCGGTGCCCGAGATGATCGCGCGCACACCTTCGACCGCGACCGTCGAGAACACCAGCGGCATGATCTCCTCGGTGCGCGCGGCGTCCATCATCGCCACCGTGGCGCGGGCCTGCTCCTCAGTTTTGATGAACGGGATCTTCTGCCGCACGAAACGAACGCTGGGGAACTGCTGCAGCATCATGTTGCCGAGCGTCTCCGCGGAGATGCCGGTGCCGCCCGCGACGAAGAAGACGGGCGTCGGCGCCACCGAACCGGGCTCACTCACACCCGAACTCTCCCACACGCCGCCGGCCCCGGAGCCGTTACGCAGCAGACGCCCGACGCCGCGTGCGGATGACGCGCCGCCCGACCATCAATCAGACGTCCCGGTCACGTGCCGCATCGGGGGCTGAGGCACGTGACCGACCGATGAGCGTCATCAGGAACTCAGCTTCTCCGCTGCCGCGAGCAGCACGCAGGTGGCCACAGCCTCCATTGCAGCGGTCACCTCGGGCAGAGCCGGGAAGGTCGGCGCGAGCCGGATGTTCGTGTCCTGCGGGTCCACGCCATACGGGAAGGATGCGCCGGCAGGGGTGAGTGCGATGCCCGCGTCTTTGGCCAGCTGCACCACCCGCGCGGCGGTACCGGGGACGACATCCAGGCTGACGAAGTAGCCGCCCTTGGGGTCGGTCCAGGTCGCGACACCCGTGCCGCCGAGGCGGTCGGTCAGGATTCGCTGCACCTCGGCGAACTTCGGGGCGATGATCTCGCGGTGCCGCGCCATGTGGGCGCGCACACCGTCGGCGTCGCCGAAGAACTGCGCGTGCCGCAACTGGTTGACCTTGTCGGGGCCGATCGCGCCTTCACCGAGGTGCTTGAGGTACCACGCGACCTGCTCGGTGGATGCAGCCAGGAAAGCGACGCCGGCGCCGGCGAAGGTGATCTTGGACGTCGACGCGAACAGGATCGGACGATGCGGGTGACCGGCCGCGCTGGCCAGCGAGAGGATGTCGGCGCTCTTGACCTCGTCGGCGGTGAGGTGGTGCAGGGCGTAGGCGTTGTCCCACAGGATCTTGAAGTCGGGCGCGGCGGTCGGCATGGCCACCAGCGCCGCAGCGACCTCCTGGCTGCAGACCGCGCCCGCGGGGTTGGCGTAGGTCGGCACGATCCACATTCCATTGACGGTCGGGTCGTCCTTGACCAGCGCGGCCACGGCATCGACGTCGGGGCCGTCGTCGTTCATCGGCACGGCGAGCATCTCGATGCCGAGGGAGTCCAGCAGCGTGTGGTGCCGGTCATAACCGGGCACCGGGCAGATGAAGCGCACCTTCTCCTGCGCCGACCATGGGCCGGGCGAGTCGACGCCACCGAACAACATGAGGTCGACGAGGGTGTCTTTCATCATCGTCAGGCTGGAGTTGCCACCGGCCACGAGCTGGGCCGGTTCGACCCACAGCAGCTCGGCGAAAATCTGCCGCAGCTCCGAAATCCCTTGCAGGCCACCGTAATTGCGCGTGTCCGTGCCGGACGCGTCATGCACTCCCTTGGGCAGGTCCAGCAGGCCGTTGGACAGGTCCAGCTGCGCGGCGGAGGGCTTGCCGCGGGTGAGATCCAGCTTCAGGCCGCTGCCGGCGAGAGTGTCGTATGCCGTCTGCTGCTCGGCGCGGAAGGCGGCGAGTTCGTCGGCGGACAGATCGGTCAGGCGGGACTGCGCAGACACGGGATTTCGGCTCCTGGTGCGAGAGGGCTGGTGAGCGCCTCGATTCTCGCAAACTCTGCTCCGCGCACCGCTCGGCATACCGAATGACGGGCACGACCACTGCCGCGTATGACGAAGCCCGGGCCCGCCACTGCTGGTGCAGAGCGGGCCCGGGCCGGTGGTTCAGTGAACCGTCACCGACGGAGGTCGGTCACTTGGCCATCGCTGCGAAGAACTCCGGACCGTTCGGCGAACCGACACCGGTCACATCGTCATACCCCTTGCGGGTGTAGATCGTGCCGGTCTGGTTCAGCGTGCGTGCCGTGATCACGGTGCCGTTGCTGGCGTTGACCCCGTTGACATAGTCGACGCGGACGACGGCGTCGGTGACTGCCCTGCCGTGGTTCACGTCATGGAAGGCACCGGTCCCCGCAAGCGAGTACAGCTTGGGGTTCAGGAAGCCCAACGAGTGACCAGCCACCTGGTCGGCGACAGCGATCACACCGGCGAACAACGGGGACGACAGCGACGTTCCACCGATGCGGTATTCGCCGTAGACCGACTTGCCGTTCGGGAACAACTGAGTCTCGCCGACCAGATAACCGGTCGAGGGATCGCCCACCATTGCGACATCCGGAACGGCTCGATGTGCTCCGTTGCCGAAGTAGTTGGAGATCGACGCCGGGACGACACCCTTCTGGTAGCCGGGCTGGGTGAACAGACGACTGGTGCCGCCACCGCCGCCGTAGTCGTACGCCGGCGGGATCGGCGTCCACTTGCCCTTGGTCAGAGTCGACTTGCCGGTGCCCCAGCCCTGCTCCCAGCCGTAGCTGTCGTCCGCCGTGATGTTCAGCGAGGTGCCTCCGACTGCCGTGACGTAGGGGTCGGATGCTTCGTAGTTGACCTGGCGGGTGCCGGTGGCTGCGATCTCGTCGCCGTCGTCGCCGGCGGAGAACATCAGGCTGATGCCCTGGGCAGCAGCCTGGATCGCCGTCTGGTGGTCCTCGGCGACCTGGGCGACGCTGGTGGGCTCACCGGTGTCGCTGTAGGAGTTGGTGATGACGGACGCGAGTTGGTTGTCGACAACGGTGTTGACCGCCGCGTTGAGGTCGTCGTCGTTACAGCTGGCGCCACCGACATACAGGATGTTCGCGCCCGGAGCAGTCGCGTGGACGGCCTCGACGTCGAGGGTCTCCTCGCCGTACCACCCGTTGCCGCCGCACTCCGAGACCGAGTTGTAGGAGCCCGGGAGTGACTGCGAGAACTGGTAGCTGCGCAGCGGGTGGTTGGGGTCGTTACGGCGGGCGTACTCGGATGCGTCGTCGTAGATCGTCGGTGATGCAAAGGCATCCACGATGGCGACCGTGACACCACGCCCGTCGTATCCCTGCTGCAGTTCACTGTCGACGCCGTAGGCGCCGCGGATCTGTGCGGGCTTGTAACCGCAGACCGCGTAGCTCATCGGGTTCTGCACCAGCTTCGGCAGCGTGGAAGCCTTCTTCTGACCGTAGTACGCCGAGCACGGACCGGCGTTCACGAAGGCTGCCGGAGGGCCGGGCAGCGTGGTGTCTGATGTCGCTTTGGCCGGGGCGACGGTGCTCGAACCGGTCCGCAACTGAGCAGTGCTGGTGACCCCGGTCGTGGACGTCGGCGTCGCCTTCTGCGTCGAGTCCAGCCCGACCACACCGGCGACAAGTGACGAAATCGACTGCGGCACAGTCAGAGTCGAGTTCGGTGCAGTCTGTGCGGCGCCATCGAGAGAATACGTCGACATCGTCGTGTGGAACGCGCTGTTGATCTCAGACGTCGTCGCCATCACCTGCAGGTAGCGATGGTTGGCCGGGGTGGACAGGACTTTGATGCCCTGACTCCGCAGCCATCCGCTGACCTGGCTGACCTGCTGATTGGTCGGAGCGAACTCCGAACGCCACTTGGCCGCCGTGACGTACTTACCGTAGGACGGGCTTGACGGGTCGGACACAGCATTGGCAAGCGCCTCGGCACCGGCCTCGTTGCGCATGTTGAGAACGATGCTGAAAGTGTGCTGCTGACCGGCCGCGACGGCGCCACGCTTGAGAGCGTGCGACGTCCAGGTCGGTGTCGCGTTGACGACGTCGCGGCCGCTGCTGGCCGCGTGCGCGGTGCCCGCGCCGACACCGGCGAAGGCGATCGCGAGGCCGCCGGTGGCGGTCAGCGCGATCAGACGAGTTGTATGGCGCATTGTGAAAGGACTCCCCTTCTGAATGGCCTGGCTCCATGCCCGGCTACGGGCATCCTGCCAACAATGTGGAGAGCCGTGGTGGTTTTCTGCAGAAGATCTTCCGAGACGAGTGTCATTGGGTTGTGAGTGGCCTGTGGGGCGGTCGCGGGCTGTGCGCGATCCGTCGCCGACGGCGCAGACGCCGCCATGATCGTCGGCGGCTCTCCGGGACCAGTGCCACCAGCAGCCTCGAACACGATGCGCTCACTGCGCAGCTTCTACGTGGCATTGGGCAATCCCGTATTCCTGCCGAACTCACCTGTTCCACAACAGATTCCAGACGCAAAACGCCTCCAGTCCGACGTGGCCGCGGCTCTGCAACTGGTGACCCCGTGGTTGTTTCGGGCGACACGCTCATAGGCCGTACCTGCGTCAGCGCAGACCGCTGATCTCCGGCCGGAGCACGAACGTCAGACACAGCACCGACATACAGGCCCCGAAGACCAGTGTCGCCGTCGTCACGGACGCATGTCCGGCGAGCGCGCCGAAGACGGGTGTCATCACCGGGATCAACAGCAGGTCGCCGAGCTGACTGACGGAGGACACCCTGCCCAGGTGACTCGGGGCGACGACGCGCAGGAAGCACCCGCTCAGCCACACCGAGGCGAGACCGGAGGTGACGCCGATCAGGAGCATTCCGATTACCAGCGTCGCGCGAAGATCCACACCCACCAGGCCCAGACCCACACCTTGGGTGACCAGGGTCCAGAACGCCCGCCGCGCCAGGAATTGACCCTGCCATCTGATGCCGAGGATGCTGCCGCCGATCGCGCCGCAGGCGAGGGTCGCCTCGGCGATGCCCAGCCATGAGGAACCCCATCCGGAGTGAGAC